>NZ_JACJEE010000016.1:0-109064 GCF_014163915.1 Pseudoalteromonas sp. SR41-8 | reverse complement strand
CGGTAAGCGGTAAGCCAAAAATCTACTCAATTCAGATTTTATGTCAAGGCTTACCAAGCGCTCTGGTCGCTTAAAACTTACAGCTTATGCCTTATAGCTCTAAAGTAATTGATCAAACAAATCAAATAACTTATCTAGCTCTTCGATGGTGTTGTAGTGCATGCAACCAATGCGTACAACGCCGCCAGTATCCAATACACCCAATTGCTTGCATAAGCCCTGAGCGTAGAAGTTACCATCCCACACACATATATGTTGCTTACCTAAAAACTCAGACACCTGACGTGGCTCAAGCCCTGCAAAGGTTAAAGCAAAAGTTGGGGTACGTTCAGCTAAACGATCTAAATCATCAATACCAAATAGTTTGATCTTAGGATAGTTAACTAGTCGAGTAAGGAAGTACTCACTTAACGCCATTTCATGCTGTTTAGTTTTTGCAAAAGCAGAAGCTAATTTATCGCGGCGTGAATAGCTACCATCAAGCTCACTAATATCTGCAATGTAGTCAACAGCAGCAATTAAACCTGCGAGTGCTTCAAAGCTTTGCGTGCCGGTTTCCCAGCGCCCAGGAATAACATCTTTGGCAGGCTCGACTTTGTATGGTCTAAACTCTTCAAGGTGCTCACGCTTAGCGTACACCATACCTAAATGTGGGCCGAAAAACTTATACGCAGAGCAGGCCAAAAAATCACAATCAAGTGCTTGAACATCAATCAGCTCATGTGGCGCATAATGCACAGCATCCACATACACCAAAGCACCTACGCTATGAGCCATTTCAACAATACGTTTAATGTCGTTTATAGAGCCGGTAGTGTTTGATGCATAAGTAACGGCTACTAATTTGGTTTTAGTACTCAGTAAGCTTGTAAAATGCGCTAAATCTAAGCTGCAATCAGCTTCGTTAATCAATACAGTATTAACCTTTGCGCCTTTATCTTCTGCAGCCTGCTGCCAAGAAGATACATTTGAGAAGTGATCTGCATTGGTCACGATAATCTCATCACCCGCTTGCCAATCACGAGAAATCGCACGGCTAAAGCTAAAAGTAAGGCTAGTCATATTCGCACCGAATACAATTTGATCGCGCGATGGGGAATTAAGTAAATCAGCAGCCGCTTGGCGCGCATCAGCCATTAACTCAACGGTTTTTTCACTCGAAAAAAATGCACCGCCTAAATTCGAGTTGTAATAACCTAAATAAGCCGACATTGCACTCAAAACAGGCTGTGGTACTTGTGAGCCACCCGGGCCATCTAAAAATATTGGTGACTTACCAGCTACTTGCTGCATTAGGGCCGGAAATTGGCGGCGTAATTGTGTTAAGTTCATTGCTATTCCTTAAGCTGTCAGTACGAAGCAGTCAAGATAACCCGCTTTTGTGTCATCAATTTTATTCATCGGTGTTGCGTTATGCCAAACTTCACGGTCATTAATTAATGCAAACATACCGTCTTTAATTTCCATTTTAAAACAAGGCTCAGCTTGCTTATTTTCATACACCAACAACTCACCACCTTCTAAGTTTTCGTGAGATACACCACAAATACAAACGTGATCAAAGCCATCTTGATGAATACCTTCTGGCGCAGGCGGCGTATCACTTTCAATAGCAAGCATACGAAATTGATGAATTTCAATATCACGCTCTTCGCTAATACCGGTAATGGCACGAAACTCATTGACGATACTTTTCATCCCTTCGCTTGCCAATAAACTCGGCTCTAAATTTTCGTAAGTGCGCTCAACATTACCTTGGAAAGTATTGATTGAATCATCTTGTACAAATGCTTTTGTGGCTTGTAAAACAAGTTCATCATTTTGCACTTTAATTACTGAATAGCGGCGTTTACGAAACGCACCGTCGGCATACGGGTTAGCCGGAAGATTAGCAAACGATGGCTTAACAGCCTCAATATGAGCTTGGTTTACAAAGCGAAGTTGTAATAGGTTCTGGTTGTTTAATGCTGTCATAAAAATCTCGCCTAAAAATAAGAGGATTAACTCATAAATAATGAAGGGATTTTAATGCAATTAGAGGGGATTTTTTGCGTCTTTACTTGATTAAAGTAAGGTTAAAGTAGAATTTTAAGATCTAAAATATCATCATAATGAAATTTTAATCTAACAACAAAATGACCAATGGAATTTCTATTTATAAACATCAATAACAAAAACACTTAAAGAGTCCAACTAACCTCATATTTATTTTTCAATCTTCAACTACAAGTTCAACTTAGTCGCAGGCTGGTAAGGTAGGTTGTAGCGCCACATTCTTAATGTTCAACTAAATACGAATAATATTTCAGCATCCCTAATAAAAAAGCCTGCTAAGCAGGCTGTCATATACAAACGAGTTAAAATTAAACAGCTTGTTGAATAATCACGTTGTCTGCTTTTTTAGTGTAAGCAGGCATGCGATGGAAGTTCAAGTAACGGTATGTATCTGATGCTGTTGCATTGATCTTCGCAGCATATTCTTGATACTCAGCAGATGTTGGTAATCTACCTAAAATTGCAGCGATTGCAGCAAGTTCAGATGAAGCTAAAAATACGTTTGCACCATTACCTAAACGGTTCGGGAAGTTACGTGTAGAGGTAGACACAACTGTTGCTTGATCTGCAACACGTGCTTGGTTACCCATACATAGTGAACAACCTGGAGTTTCGATACGTGCGCCAACACGACCAAAAATACCGTAATAACCTTCTTCTGTAAGTTGGTCTTTATCCATCTTAGTTGGTGGAGCAACCCAAAGCTGAGTCGGTAATTGACCTTTAAAGCCATCAAGCAACTTACCAGCAGCACGGAAGTGACCAATGTTAGTCATACAAGAGCCGATGAATACTTCATCAATTTTCTCGCCTGCAACATCAGAAAGAAGACGCGCATCATCTGGATCATTTGGTGCACAAAGAACTGGCTCTTTAATTTCGGCTAAATCGATATCAACTATATGAGCGTACTCAGCGTCTTTATCAGCTTCCATAAGTTCTGGGTTAGCTAACCACTCTTGCATTGCCGTAACACGACGTTCAATCGTACGTACATCACCGTAACCTTCAGAGATCATCCACTTCAGCATAACAATGTTTGATTCTAGGTATTCAGAAATAGATTCTTTAGATAACTTAACAGTACAACCTGCCGCCGAACGCTCTGCAGATGCATCAGATAATTCAAATGCTTGCTCAACAGTTAGGTGCTCAACGCCTTCAATTTCTAGTACTCGACCAGAGAATTCGTTAATTTTTCCTTTTTTCTCAACGGTTAATAAGCCTTGCTTAATACCGTAGTAAGGGATTGCATGTACTAGGTCACGTAATGTGATACCAGGCTGCATTTCGCCTTTAAAACGGACTAAAATTGATTCAGGCATATCAAGTGGCATTACACCGGTTGCTGCTGCGAATGCTACTGCACCCGACCCCGCTGGGAATGAAATACCTAATGGGAAACGTGTATGTGAATCACCACCAGTACCGACGGTATCTGGTAATAACATACGGTTTAACCATGAGTGGATAATACCGTCACCTGGGCGAAGCGAAACACCGCCACGGTTCATGATGAAATCAGGAAGCGTATGGTGAGTATTTACATCAATAGGTTTAGGGTAAGCTGATGTATGACAGAAAGACTGCATTGTTAAATCTGCAGAGAAACCTAAACACGCTAAATCTTTAAGTTCATCACGCGTCATAGGACCGGTTGTATCTTGCGAACCAACAGTAGTCATTTTAGGCTCACAGTATTGACCAGGGCGAATACCTGCAACGTTACATGCTTTACCAACCATTTTTTGCGCTAGTGTGAAGCCTTTATCAGAAACTTCTGTTGCTGTTGGTACTTTAAATACATCAGTTGCACCCAAGCCAAGAGATGTACGCGCTTTGTCAGTTAAACCACGACCAATGATTAGTGGGATACGACCACCAGCACGAACTTCATCTAAAATTACCTCAGATTTAAGTTCAAAAGTAGAAATAATTTCATCAGTACCGTGACGCTTAACAACACCTTCGTAAGGGAAGATATCGATTTGCTCACCCATGTTAAGTTCATCAACATTTAATTCGATTGGTAATGCGCCTGAATCTTCCATTGTGTTGAAGAAGATTGGCGCAATTTTATTACCTAAACATACACCGCCAACACGCTTGTTTGGTACAAACGGGATATCATCGCCCATAAACCAAAGTACAGAGTTAGTTGCTGACTTACGAGAAGAGCCAGTACCAACAACATCACCTACGTAGGCAAGTGGTAAGCCTTTCGTTTTTAATTCTTCAAGTTGTGTAATTGGGCCAACTTCACCAGCTTTATCAGGTGTAATACCGTCACGCTCAATTTTTAGCATTGCTAAAGCATGCAATGGAATATCAGGACGTGACCATGCGTCTGGCGCTGGTGATAAATCATCAGTATTTGTTTCGCCAGTTACTTTGAATACCGTAACTGAGATTTTTTCAGCAACCGCAGGTTTATTGGTAAACCATTCTGCAGCAGCCCAAGATTCAATAATTTGCTTAGCGTATTCATTACCCGCTTTTGCTTTTTCTTCAACGTCATAAAATGCATCAAACATTAATAACGTATTTGCAAGACCTTTAACAACGATTGGCGCAAGCGCTTCTTCGTCAAGTAGCTCAATCATGGGGGCGATGTTGTAACCGCCAAGCATTGTGCCTAATAGTTCAGCTGCTTTTTCTTTTGAAATTAGTGGTGAAGTTGCCTCACCTTTAGCAACTGCGGCTAAAAAACCAGCTTTGATGTAAGCTGCGTCATCCACACCTGGCGGCACGCGATTTACTAATAAGTCTAAAATAAACTCTTCTTCACCTGCAGGTGGTGTTTTAACTAGCTCGATAAGATCAGCCGTTTGCTGAGCATCCAATGGCGCTGGTACGATACCTAACGCGGCACGTTCTTCTACGTGTTTACGATAATCTTCTAGCACAATATTGCCCTCTTGGTGACGTGAAAGTATTCAGTAATACGCGTTCTCGCGAAAAATTACTCAATACTTATAGTATTCTGATGATTAATTATAAAGCTTTTAAATATAGATGAAAGTCCATGCAATCAAGCAAAATTTTATACTCACTATAAATACTATGAATAGTCAAAAAGGAAAACACCATTCACATGAATGTTAATTAACTGCGAATCATTACTATTTTATTAGGCATAAAAAAACCCAGCATATTGCCGGGTTTTTAATAAATCAAATGCTATTAACGCTCAACTTTCACGCGTTCAATTGACTTAATGTGTGCTTCTACACGACGGTTTTCCGCGTGTGCAGCAGGTGTGTTGTCTGTATTTTTAAGACGCTCTTCGCCTAGACCAACAGTAGTAATACGATCTGCAGCAATGCCATCAGCAATTAGCTTAGCAGCAACTGCATCAGCACGCTTTTTAGATAACCACTTGTTGTAATCTGCTTTACCAACAGCAGAAGAATGACCTTCAAGTAATACTGTTGTATCTGTGTGCTCTTTTAAGAAGCCTGCAACTTTTTCAATACCGCTGTCATATTTGCCAGCAACAACCGACGCATTGTTAGGGAATGTTACTAACAAGCTCTTAGTTACTTCACGGTCTTCATATAGAGTACAACCTGTTCCATCAACAGCATCTGTCATTGGTGTGTTTGCACATTGGTCATCTGCATCAGGGATGTTATCACCATCGCTATCAACAGGAGCAACCGCTACAGGTACTACTGTAGCTGGAGCTGGAGCAGCTTTAACTGGCTCAGCTGCTGAACTTTGCTTACCAAATAAATAGCTAAGGCCAAGTTTAGCACCTACATCTGTGTAACCACGGTCAAGGCCTTGGTAAATAGATGTTTCAGCATTAAATGCGAAATTATCAGTGAAATAATGTTGGTAACCAGCACCCACATTAGCAAAAGTTAGGTTTTCTGTAATATCGATTTGTTTAAGACCGAAAATACCATAGAAAGGGCCGCCGTTGATGTGATAAAGACCATCAATACCTAAACGATCGCCGTCCATGCTTGTTGCGTTCATAGCAGGATTTACATTTGAAATGTCAAAATCCATATCAGCATATTCTAAGCGCGCGCTCCAGTAATCGTTAAAACGATAACCAATTTCCGCACCCCAACCAGTTGAATCATCAACGTTAGTACCTGCGCTACCACGGACATTTTCCCATGAAGCATCGTAATAATCGCCAAAAGCACCGATAAAGAAACCTTCTTTTTCAGCCGCGAAGCTTGAAGCGCTAGTTGCAGCTAGTGCTAAAGCAATAGTAAGTGATTTTAATTTCATTGTTTCCTTCCCATTTTCACAATTAAAATTGTAGCTAAGAAACCCTAGCTCAATAAGTTTGATTACAGAGTACCGCATCTTTAGTTAATCATTACTTAACAAAAACGTTTAAATGCATATATTTTGCAATTTAAATATTTATTAGAATAAAGCGCTCTACATTATAGTTCAGATAAAAGACTTTACCTAACTTACACATACATCGATTGTCAGCATTGTAATTGCTATCACTACTATTTCAGAAACAACGTTTCCAATATATTTGGCTTTAAAAATTTAAATGCTGAAGTTAATGGATGCATTATATTGGTTAATTTTAAATCAACAAGTAGCTAAGCATATTTATTTCTTATAATTCTTAATAAATAACAGCTTTTAACTAAAGATCTGGATGAATAAGTAGCATCAATTCGTTCGTATCCGTTCAATTTACGAACAGCGACAAATAACAATAATTGATGCTGTTATTATGTACCACAAAATGTTTGGTAATTAGTGTCCATATCGACAGGCGGTGAGTACCAAAATGCAGGGCTTGCCAACAATTGGTAAGGCGACCTCAAGGCCGTTAAATATTCATCTAACATGCTGCTTTCACCAGTACTTTCATACTGCTGTATTATGCTTTCAACGATATGATTACGCGGGATCAAGCGTGGGTTGGCTTGGCGCATCAGCTGATAGCTTTGCGTATTTGTTCTGGCTAACCACTTAATAGACCAACCAGCCAAGTCACTCGGAATAGCAGTCTGACCTTGCAGTGATTCTGTTAAGGAGTCAAAAGTATTGGTGTAATCAAGCTGATGAGTTTTCAGTAAAGTTAATAACTCGGATACTAATTCAGCATCACCATCTTGATGACCATCAAAGCCCAACTTTTTCGCCCACATCTGTGTAAAAGCTTGATGAAACTGCTCAGCAAAACCATTTATTAATGGGCTTAGTAGCTCAACAGCCTGCTCTTCGTCATCGCTAATTAAAGGAATTAAACTTTCAGCTAAACGTGCACAATTCCAATTAGCAATATTAGGTTGATTGCCAAAAGCATAGCGGCCTTGGCGATCAATAGAACTAAATACAGTATCAAAATCAAACTGATTCATCATTGCACAAGGGCCATAATCGATGGTCTCACCACTGACGAGCGTATTATCAGTATTCATTACTCCATGAATAAAACCAACGCGCATCCAGCTAACAATCAGGCTAACTTGCTTTTCAATTACCGCACTTAAAAATGCCAAATAACGCGCAGAGCCCGTAGACTTTATCTCAGGATAATGACGCTCAATAGCTAAATCAGCTAAAGTTTTTAAACCAGTAACATCACCTTGCGCAGCTAAATACTGAAACGAACCGACACGTATATGACTACTAGCAACGCGGGTAACAATGGCTCCTTGTTGTGGTGGTTGACGGTAAACTGTTTCACCACTGGCAACAACTGCCAAACAACGTGTCGTCGGTATGCCAAGCCCGTGCATTGCCTCACTCATTATATATTCACGTACCGCAGGACCGATTGCGCAACGGCCATCACCTCCACGTGAAAATGGCGTAGCACCAGAACCTTTGAGTTGAATGTCCCAAAGCTGTTGCTGCTGATCAGTGACAGCCCCTAATAAATGTGCTCGCCCATCACCTAAACGCGGTGAAAAATGTCCAAATTGATGCCCTGAGTAACCTAATGCCACAGCAGCAACATCGCTGTTATTAAGATTACCAGAAAAAATTACCGCACGTTCTGATGTGGCAACCTCAATATTAAGCTGCCTAGCTAACGTATCGTTCCACAGCAGTAAGTTTGGAGCAATAACAGCACTTGGCTGATCAGCCACAGCAAAATCATCAGCAATCTGGGTGTAACGAGCAACTAATTTCATAGTATTCCTTAGGCTTGGGTTGTTTGTATGCCAACGCGATTATCGCCCACGCTGTATGCAACTAACAAACTGAGCTCTTGAAGGCTTAATCCGCTTTGTTGCTGCAATTCATTAAAAAAATGTTGAGCGCTGGTAAGTGACTTTTTAGTTTGTAAACCGCTATCAATTATCTTATGAGCACGGAGATAACTTTCTACATCACGCGAGAATAAAAAAGTGTCTTTCCCTAAGGTTCGCAATGCATAAGGGCCGGTGTTACCACCTAAACGCGCACCATGCTTTTTTAAATACCCCCACAAACCAATAATATCGTCGCTCGGCCAATCTGCAATAAACTGACTAAAACTGCCATGTTCACTTGCCACTTCATGGATCATATACGCATTTTCTGGGATCGTTTGCACTTTTTTAAAGTTACGAACGATTCGCTCATCGGTGGCTTTTTGCTCAAGCATATCTGGCGGCATCATTAATAATTTAGCCACACTAAAATCCCAAAATACTTCCCGAAAACCTGGCCATTTATTGTTGATCACTGACCAATAAAAACCACTTTGAAAAATTTTGCGGGTAAACTCTTCAAGCCATGCATCATCAGGTAAAGCAGTTAATTGCTTTGCATTTTGAGGGGCAACAAGTAAGTGCTGTAACATTACTTCGCTACCTTTTCGCTGTGCCGCTCGTTGATATATATCTTGAAATTTTTCCATTACTCACTACCACTGCTTGTTATTACGCTTACTGTAACGCTATTTACGTTGTAAAAAAATGTCAGGAGCACATTGCAGCTAAAAATAAACTTAAAAATATCCAGCCTTGACACCTAGACGGCTAAAATGCTTTAATCTTCCGCATTACCCCTATTAAAGGTGTGAGTTTTAAACGATAAAACTTACACCATGGGCTAGAAGAGGTGCGTTATTCAGGTAACGTATGTGAGGAGCACACACTCCAGTGATCATACGTGAGGGGAATTAACGCCGAGAAGTAACACTTTTTGTGAAGTTTTACTTCGGGCGACTGGGTTGAATCCCAGCGACTGTCACCAATAACAGCTTGGCTGTTAAAATATTTGGTGGAGAGCTTCTGGTCTTAGCGTAATAAGGCCATAGCGCCCTATTATATTAAGCCCATTCGCTCTTCGAATTATTAGTTCGAACGACGTTAATGTGGCTCCAATCATAAAAGCTTATTAACTCCTCGAATCACTTATAAGTTCGTGAGAGATGATCAATAACTTCAATTTAAATGACTACCCTTTGTGGACGGCACTCGTCACGCCATTTACTGACGCTGGTGAAGTCGACTATGCCACTCTTGATCAGTTAGTTGCACAGCAGCAAGTGGCTAACAATGGTATTTTATTACTTGGTAGCACTGGCGAAGGCCTCGCACTAACACTCAAAGAGCAACAAGCGATTGTTGAACACGTGTGCCAATTAACGCCAACAGTACCACTGATGGTTGCAGTAGGCGGTATAAACCTAAAGCAACAAATTGCCTGGGTTGAATACTGTAATCAGTTACCCATTCATAGCTATTTACTGGGCACTCCCCTATACGCTAAGCCCGGCGTAGTAGGCCAAACACATTGGTTTGAAAGCTTACTTAATACCAGTAAACATCCTTGCATGCTTTATAACGTACCAGGGCGCAGTGCTGTTGATATTCCATCGGCCGTAATTAGCAACTTAAAAGACCATAAAAACTTGTGGGCACTCAAAGAAGCCAGTGGCGACATTGCTAAATTTGAAGGTTTTAGAAAAGTCGCACCTAATTTAGCTATTTTTAGCGGTGACGATGCACTGATGCCTTACTTTGCCCAGGCTGGCGCAAAAGGTTTAGTCTCTGTGGCTGCTAATGCATGGCCTGTGCAAACCCATGAGTTTGTAAAACGAAGTCTCAGCGGTCAACACCCCAATTTATTTGCCGACTGGTCACAAGCCATTCAAAGCTTGTTTGCTGTCGCAAACCCTATCCCCGTCAAAGTATTGATGCATTTACAAGGGCGAATTAACAGCCCGTACTTACGTCCACCTTTGACGCATCTTGAGTTAACGCAAACTGATTGTATTAACAACGCAAACAACACCATTTTATCTTGGCATTAAATACAGGTTTTTATAATGAGCTGGTTAGAACTACTAAATAATTTAGAATCGGGCGCAGTGCGCGCAGCAACACAAGACGACAACGGCCAATGGCATGCTAACGTTGCAGTAAAACAAGGTATTTTAGAAGCGTTTAAAAATGGCACTAATACCGAATTTCCAGGTGGCTTTGTTGATAAACATAATTTAGCACCACAAGGTTTTGCAGCCGATGCTGGAGTGCGTATGGTACCTGGTGGCTCAAGCGTTCGCCGTGGCGCACACGTTGCTAAGGGCACGATTATTATGCCACCAGCATATGTAAACATTGGTGCGTTTATCGACGAAGGCACTATGGTTGATAGCCACGCGTTAGTGGGGTCGTGTGCGCAAGTAGGTAAAAATGTACATTTAAGCGCTGCAGTACAACTAGGCGGTGTACTTGAACCTATTGGTGCAAGCCCGGTGGTGGTAGAAGAGGATGCATTCATCGGTGCAGGTTGCGTGATTGTTGAAGGCGTAGTAGTGAAAAAAGGCGCGGTGCTCGCACCAGGTGTACGCTTATCAGCAACTATTCCAGTTTATGACTGTGTTAATGAGCGCCAGCTGGCTAAAGGCGAGCCTATTCCTGAATACGCAATTGTTATTCCAGGCTCTCGTCCAGCTTCTAATACTTGGGCCCGCGAGCAAGGATTAAGTATGTCGTGTGCATTAATTGTAAAATACCGTGATGAACAAAGTGATGCATCATTGCTGCTTGAAGAGGTTTTACGTTAATGAGCTTTTTGAGCACGCCAGTTAAAACCGCCATTGATGAGCTATCAACTACGCTTGATACACCATTTTTTATTTACGACCTTGATACATTAAACGCACACTTAACGCGATTAGTGGCGCAAACTGAGGTAAAACTGTGGTATGCCGTAAAAGCTAATCCATTATCTAAAGTCATTCAAAGCTTAGATAACGTGGGTTTTAACTTTGATGTAGCAAGTAAAGGCGAACTTGAGCAAGTTCTGGCACAAGGTATTAACAGCGAGCGCGTGCTCAATACAGGGCCTGCCAAAAGCCCAAAACAAATTAAACACTTTATTGCGCGCGGCGTACGTACCTTTGTTGCCGAAAGCCTTAATCAAGTACGCTGGCTTAACGAGCAAGCAAGCTTACAAAACTGCCAGTTACAGGTATTACTGCGAGTGCAATTACGCTGGCCTGAAGGAGAAAAAAACCCACTTGGTGGCGATAGCCTTACTCCATTTGGTTTAGGTTGCGATGAATGGCAAGCGCTAAATACTAGCGACTACCCAGCGCTTAGCTTTGATGGCCTGCATATTTTTCAATGGGGCAACATGCTCAGCAGCGACAAGCTAGCTGAACTTTGGTCACAAATGATTGCACCGCTAACAAAGCTTGCCAACGACTTAGGTATTCACTTAAAAGTACTCGACTTAGGCGGTGGTTTAGGTATTCCTTACACTCTTGATGCACCAACCTTAAGTTGGGATGCGCTCATTGATGCATTAGCTGACATTAAGAATGCCGCAGGCGTACAAGAACTCTGGATGGAGCTTGGCCGTTATGCTGTGGGCGAATGCGGTCATTACGCAACACCTGTCGTTGAGCGAAAACTTAACTATGCCCAACAACAAGTGATCTTAAGCGGCGGTATTAATCATTTATTGCGCCCTGCAGTCACCAGCCAAGATTTCCCGGCACGATTATTACGAGACTCAACTGCTGCATACCAAACTATGAGCTTATATGGGCCATTATGTACAGCACTTGATTGCTTAGGTGAACACCAATTACCTAGTGATTTAAATGAACAAGACTGGCTGGTCTTTAGCCAATGTGGCGCGTACGGCTTTACCGAAAGTATGCCGTATTTTTTATGTCATGAGCTAGCCGCTGAATACACATTACAAAATGGCGAGCTTAACTGTATTCGCACAGCTGAAGATGCCAGCTACTACTTAAGGTAATTGAGATGAGCACGACTAAAGCTATAAGCCAAGAAAACATAGTAGTTGGTGAAGTTGCCAACGGCCTACCGCTCACAATTCCTGTCTATCGTTTAAAAGGCGATGGCACTGGGCCAAGTGTGTATGTGCAAGCTAATATGCACGGTGCAGAAGTACAAGGCAATGCGGTTATTTACCAATTACTTGAGCAGCTTAAGCATCTTGAACTCAAAGGCGATATCACCCTGGTGCCTTACGCGAACCCAATTGGTTGCAATCAAAAATCGGGCGAATTCACCCTTGGTCGTTTTGATCCAATCACCGGCACCAACTGGAACCGCATGTATCACTGCAATAGTAAGCTCGCGAGCCAATTTGCTGAGCAATATAGTGATGCCGATGAGCAAACCTTAAAAAGTGAGTTTAAAGCCGCACTGATTGATGAAGTAGACCAACAACTAAGCGGTCCAGCTTATCGCCTAACTACAGGCAAACGCATTGCACTTAACTTGCAAAAGTTGGCACACCAAGCTGATATCGTGCTCGACTTACACACAGGCCCCATTTCGAGTCAGCATTTATATTGCCCAGATTATGCCAAGGCCAGTGCCAACTACTTTAATATTCCTCATGTATTAATCATCCCTAATGATTTTGCAGGAGCAATGGATGAAGCAAGTTTTTGCCCATGGTGGCAATTAACCGAGGCATTAGCTCAACAAGGGCGTGAATTTAATGTTCAAGTTGAAGCTTTTACGGTCGAACTCGGCAGCCAAGAAAAAATCGATTTAACTGCGGCCCTTGATGATGCTAATAGTATTTTAAGTTACCTAAATCATAAGCAGGTATTCGTTGATGCCCCCTATCAGCCAAAAGTAATGAAGCGCTACGGCTGTGATTTAAATGATTACCTTGCTTACTATGCACCTATGGGCGGCATGGTTGAGTATATAGCGCCACTTGGCGGCCATATCAAAGCTGGCGAGCCGATTGCTAGAGTATTGCGAATGGAGCGCTACCTCGCAGAGCAACCATTACAAACCCTAACACTTGATTGTGACGCCATCGCGATTTTGCATTTTGCTTCAGCAAGCGTAAACCAAGGCACCGAACTATATAAATTCTTTACTAACGTATTTGAGCTTTAATTTTTATATCAAGCTCAACCCTTCTCATTGCGTGAGAGCACGACTATCCAATTGGAAAAAGTGCATTGAACAAGCGGCTTCGGCCGCTTTTTCTTTGTATTTATGGGCAAAAAGCGCCACAATCAACTAAGTTCAGTAACAATTCACTGATATTCAGTTAAAGTCTGCACTGAATAAAATATAATGAAAATCTATTTTCAGCTATTTTCTTGCACTGAAAATCACTCCATTATCATTTACTAATAACATACAACAGCTACTCTCTATTTGGCTTTATCAAAGGAAGAATAATGACTTGGCGCTACGGGTTCCTACTGACGACACTGCTTTCATACACCGCATTTGCACAATCAGAACAAGCTGAAAAAACAAATGAACAAGACAATGATCTTGAGCTAGTAAAGCAATGTATTTTAAATGAAGCCATTGGCGGCAAAGCCGAAATGACACTAGCGCAATTACGTGAAAAATGTAGTTCTCTCGATGAAAGTAAGCAGATCACCGTACTAGATAAACGCAAAGCCCGTGAACAGGTCAGTGAAAAAAACCGAAATGTGATCACTCCACATAAACGTAATTATATATTACCGCTGTCGTATGTATCCAACCCAAATGCCAGACCTTTTGACAATCTTAATGACCTATCAGAAAACAACGAAGGCGAAACACTTGATAACTTAGAAATAAAATATCAGTTATCAATCAAAGTACCGTTATACAATGATTTTGCAGATAAAGACCAAGCTGTTTACTTTGGTTTTACACTGCAATCATTTTGGCAGTTTTATAACGACGATATTTCATCACCATTTCGTGAAACTAATTACGAACCCGAGATCTTTTGGGTTAATTATCTAGACCCCGAGCATGTTCTTTGGGGAGATGAAATGGCGATTGCGGTTGGTTTCGTGCATCAATCGAATGGCCGTAGCCAGCCTCACTCTCGTTCTTGGAATCGTATTTATGCCAATTTCGTTTGGGAAAATGATGGCTTTGTATTTAGTTTTAAACCTTGGTACCGCATCCCAGAAGATAGAAAAGAAGATCCTATGCAGGCTAAAGGCGACGATAACCCAGATATCTATAAATACATGGGTTACTTTGAATTTTCTGGCGCGTATAGACTAGATGATCATGAATTTAGCTTTATGACCCGCAATAATTTAAATTCAGATAACCGCGGTGCAATTCAACTGGATTGGTCATTTCCGTTATGGGGCCGACTACGAGGCTATGCCCAATACTTTAACGGTTACGGTGAAAGCTTAATAGATTATAACGCAGATATAGAACGTATTGGTGTGGGTATATTGTTAACTGATTTACTATAAAAGTTAAGGCCAAGCAATTGCTTGGCCTTATTTTTTGTTTGCTCTGAATTCTAACTACTTAATAATTTTAAATGTACCTTCAAACTCAGCAACCAGTAACTCACCATCGTAGATTTCCACTGGCACTACATAGCTCGCTTTGCCTTCTGACTCTAACTCGGCTAATTTACCTTTACAACCGCTTAAATCAACGCTGCCACGAGGGTCGTTATTAAGCGGTTTTAAATATTTAATATTAGCATCGGCTAACACTATATTACCTTCAAACCCGGCTTCTTTGAGTGCTAAATAAGTTGCGCCCCAGCCGGTTAACGTCGCTAAACTATAAATAGAGCCAGCAAACATAGTGTTATGCAAGTTTAAGTTCGCATTTAGATCTGCACTGGTGGTAAATTGCCAATCAGTGTAACTTTCAACTTTAATGCCCATAGCATCGCTGATCGGAATAGATTCGCGCCATGTATTTTGCAGAATTTGGGTCCAATTAGGATGACGGAACCAGCCTGGCTCAGACGGTTTTTGTTTCACCATTTTCCAGTGTTGTACATCATCGTAAGCTAAGTGAGCCTTTTCTTTTAATTCATAACCATGGCGCTTATAAAATTCTAATGCCCGTTCACGAGCGAATAAAACCAACTCATCGGCGTCTTGAGTCCAGGCCATTTTCTCAAGCTCATGCAATAAACGACTACCGATGTGTTGATTACGGTTACCTTCCGCAACCGCCATATAACGGACTTGCGCTTGTTGTTGATTATTAAAATGCAGTCGTGCAACACCTAACACTGCCCCCTCTTTATTTTTAATAAAGCGATGCTCAGCATCTTGCTCTAAATCATCCTGCTCAGAACCACGCGGTTCATTCCAAGGTGCGCGCAATACTTGCCAACGTAATTGATAATACGCTTGCCAATCTTCGCTACTTTGTGGTGTTGTCACCTGAAACATAATCACTCCTGTTGCTACCAAGGCCGCAAACGCTTGTTAATTCAAGATGCGTTTATCTAACTAAAAATGCGGTCAGTTATTATTTGCAAACTACCATACTCCATCTGATAAAAACTTGGAATACGACTTTGGTGAGCAACGCAAAATAACTGCTTTACCTGTAAAACTTGATAGACATATTGGCACTTTAGATTGACTCGTCTATGCTGATGTAACTATGGAACATTTTTTTGAAGACAACGGGGCAGTAAAGCACAGCTTTATCGAAGATTGTCACCGTATCGGACAACTACTCTATTGGCACAAATATGGCGCCGATTGCATTCAGGTACGCCAACATAAGCAGTTACGTTGGTTATTGATCAACGAAACACTACAGTCAGTGGTCGAGAAAAGCAGCCCAAGCCATTTGCTGTTTCCACATTTACAATATTTAGCGCAATTATGGCAACCACTCTCAGCGCCAAACGCCGTACTTGAACTGGGCTTAGGTGGCGGTGCTATCCGCAATTACTTACAACACACCTACCCTGATAGTCAGCTACTCTCTGTAGAGAAAAATCCGAATATCATTCATTGCTATAAGCGTTTTTTTGGTGGTGAGCATGCATCGAATTTACGCTGTTTTGATGCTGAAGCTGTATTAGAGCATGGCCCACAATACGATTGGATCATTCTTGACCTATTTAGCCAATTAGATGCGCCGTTATTTTTATACAAACACCGCTTTTACGAAAAACTGCGCTGTGCTTTAACTAAAAATGGCTATTTGTTTATTAATTTTTTATCTCAGCATGATTCACAATTAAAGCAGTTAGAACATTTACTGATCACCACTTTTGGTAAAATACCTAGCATCGAAAAAATTCCAGGTTATGCCAACAACATCGTGGTGATCAGAAAATAACTGCTAGCCTTAACTACACTGTTAAATTAAATGTCACCGGCCCATCATTACATAAACTTACTTGCATATCCGCAGCAAATTGTCCTGTTGCTACGCTTAAACCCATAACTCGAGCTTGGCTAACAAAGTATTCGTATAGCTCATTAGCCTGTGCAGGTGTGGCTGCTGATGAAAAGCTTGGGCGCATGCCTTTTTTAGTATCTGCCGCCAGAGTAAATTGCGATACCACCAATAACTCACCTTGAATATCTTGCAGGCTTAAATTCATTTTGTCGTTTTCATCGCTAAATACGCGGTAATTACTAACTTTATGTAGCAGCTTATCAGTGCTTTGTTGATCATCATGCTTTTCAACCCCAAGCAACAATAAAAGCCCCTGCTCAATTTGACCAATTACCTGACCATCCACTTCAACTTTTGCGTGTTTTACGCGCTGAATTAATCCTTGCATCTATTCCTCGATAATTTGATACACATAAGATCGGCTGCACGCCGCACTGCCGCTAAATATACATTACTATCAACACCATGCCCAACACCATCTAAAATAAGTAACTGTGCGTTGAGTTGCTCAGCTAAATGCTGTACGGCATTAAAACGACACACTAAATCATGCCTGCCATGAATAAACCAAGTAGGAATTTTACTAATTTTTTTATAGTGTTCACCAATGAAGTTATCAGTAATAAAACACTGAGCAGTAAAGTAATGGACCATTAAACGCGCCATATTAAGCCCCAACTGTGGTGAACTTAACCCCCATTGATGTTGCTGTTTACCATGGCTTAATACGTTTTCCCATTGGCACCATAATTTAGCAAAGTGATTTGCATTAATTTGATTATCATCATTTAATTGCCGCCGATAAAACGCAAAAATGCTGGCAACATCAGGTAAATCCTGAGAAAAACGCGCATATAATTCAGGATAAAAATGTGCAGCAGCACCATGACAACTATATAGCCACTGAAAATCGGCTGAAGTAGCCAAAAACGTGCCTCGTAAAATTAACCCATGTACATGTTGAGTGTGTTCAATGGCATACAGCAAACACAGAGTTGCTCCCCACGAACCACCGCTTAACACCCACTTTTCTAGTCCTAAGTAAGTGCGTAAATAATCAAGGTCAGCGACCAGTTCTGAGGTTGTATTAGCGCTTGTTAAATGAGGAGTTGATTGCCCGCAGCCGCGTTGGCTATATAAAATAATACGATAACGGGTAGGATCAAAGAAACGGCAATTATCAGCATGCAAACCCACGCCGGGCCCGCCATGGCAAATTACCACCGGCAGGCCAGCTGGATCACCGTACTCTTGTACATGAATTTGGTGCCCACTTCCCACACTCAAATGAAAATCATGGTATGGGGTAATATTTGGATATAACTGCATAATGCCGACTCTCCTATCAGCGATGCAGTGAATTACTTATTAGCATCGCCCTCATCAAGGATAATATCAGATGTACCTTCGATATTTTTAGGGCCAATACATACTGTAAACTCTGCACCGAGTAACACAACCACCCACGACAAATACACCCACACAAATAAAATTGGAATAGTTGCCACCGCACCATAAATCACTTCGTATGAAGGAAAGTGACTGATATAAAGCGCAAAACCTTTTTTAGTTAATTCAAACAACAAGGCTGCAAATAAAGCACCTGGTACTGCAGCTTTAAAAGATACGCGAGTATTAGGCACTAAAGTATAGAGCATAATAAAGCCAGCCATAGAAATTAAATAAGGCAGTAATTTTAATAAAAAGCCACTAAAGCCCGGAATCCCCTGATCGGCAAATGATACTAACGACACAATATATGAAGTAACCCCAATACTTGCGCCTAATAACAATGGCCCTAAACTCAACACCATCCAATATACCGCGAAAGAAATCATCATTGGTCGCTTGGTTTTAATCCGCCAAATTCGATTCAGCGTCGCATCAACATTACGGATCAGTAGCAATGCTATCGCTGCAAGAAAACCAATACCTACAGCAGTCATTTGATTCGCATTACCTGCAAAAGACGTTATATGCTCTTTAATTACATCTGATGAGGTAGGCACAAAGTTAGTAAATAAAAAGTTTTCAATAGCAATACGGGTATCTTCAAAGCCAGGAAAAGCCGAGAAAATAGCCACGCCAACTGCAATTAAAGGAACCAATGAAAGTAAGGTTACATAGGCTAAATAACCAGCATTTACAGTAATTTGGTCGTCAATGCAGCGATTAATATACTGCATCCACCACGTTGGCTGCTGACGTATAAGTACCCTCAACTGCTGTTTATAATGTGCGACCTTTTCATTCATAAAGTTAACTTTCTGCTAAAATAGTTTTGATTATCATAGCAATCCACCACATAATTTACAGCACTAACGGATTTAAAAAGGGATCTCGATGAAAAAACTGACTTTACTCAGCGCACCAATATTGGCCTTATCATTGGCTTTATCTGGCTGCCAATCTGCATATTACTCGGCTATGGAATCAGTTGGTGTGCATAAGCGTGACATTTTAGTGGACCGCGTAGAAGCAACTAAAGAGTCTCAAGAAGAGTCTCAAGAGGAATTCCAATCTGCACTTGAACGTTTAACAACATTGATTAACTTTGATGGTGGAGATGTACAAGCAGCCTATGACCAACTCAATGATGACTACGAATCTAGCCTTGCGGCTGCTAATGACGTTACAAATAACATCAACAAAGTTGAAGATGTAGCTGAAGCATTGTTTGAAGAATGGAGCGATGAATTAGAACAATATTCTAACGCTTCACTTAAACGTGAAAGTAATAAAAAGCTCACCGCAACCAAACGTGACTTTGATAAACTGTTACGCTCTATGCGTAATGCTGAAAGCAAGATGGAGCCGGTACTGTCATCACTGCATGACAATGTTTTATACTTGAAGCATAACCTTAATGCACAAGCTGTATCAGCCATTCAAGGTGAATTCACTAATCTTAAGCGCGATATAAAAGTGTTAATGGATGACATGAACAAGTCGATTGCTGATTCAAATAAATTTATTGAGCAAATGAGTAAAGCAGGCTAAATCAGCCTGTGAGTTTGCCTGTCACTTATCAAGAGCGCTAGTTTGCTAGTCGCAGAGTAATCAAAGCCTACATTTATGTAGGCTTTTTTGTTGTTATATCTTGTTACTTTTTAAGTGTTATTTCATCTGCTATTTTTGCTACACTTTTACCTAATTAAAATTATAAAAACATTAAACAATGAAAATACGTGCAGCTAGTTTAATTATCGCATCAAGTTTATTAGCTGCGTGTAGCACTGCCAATAATGTGCAAAGAATTGCAGGCGCTGATACTGTTGTGCCACTTCATCAAGAGGGTGAGCAGGCTGGGCGCTACCACAACCTCTATCCAGGGAAAAAAAACTATCCGATTAGCTGCGAAAGCGATTGTTACCCAAGTAATGCTAACTTGGTATGTGAAACTCCGGGTGAAAACTGCCTCTATCAAGGCGCGCAACTAGCACCACAACTAAATACCGGCTACACAGTACGCTGGCTCGGTCACGCCGGGTTTATGATCAACACTCCTAACGGCCAGCAAGTTGTATTTGACCCAGTAAAAGAGCAATTTGACTCCCCTGTTGATTTAGCTTTTCGGCTGGCATCTGGGTTTTATCGTAAACCTGGCGATTGGCTTAGCGAAAGCGAACTTAACAATCTAGACGCAGTAATTTATTCTCATATCCATTACGATCACTTCAATAAAGCAGACATTGAAAGCATAGGTAATAAACCTCGCTACTTAACACCACTTGGTATGGCAGATAACTTTCCTACCGGTGGTTTTAATATTAGCGAAATGGCGTGGTATGCAAAAACTAAAATTGATGATTTAACCATTCATGCGCTACCTGCGCATCATTTTAGCAGTCGTGTGTTAGTGCCCTTTATTTACGAAGATAACGATAAAGATTTATGGAATGGCTGGTTACTTGAGCAAAATGGCAGCACTTTATTTTTTGCAGGCGACACAGGCTATTCAAAACACTTTAACGATATACAGAAAAAATATGGCGCTATCGATGTGTGCTTAATGCCAATCGCCTCGTACTACCATGAAGAAAACGGTAACTGGTATCGTTATGTACATACTACTCCTGAGGATGCCTTAACAGCCGCACAGGAGCTTAACTGTAAAGTTATGATACCTTGGGGCTATGGCAACTCAAGTTGGAAGATGGGCGATCACAGCAGCCATTCTGCATTGCTGCGCTTATTGCATATGTATGATGAAATGAAGTCACAAATCCCGCTGTATATTTTAAATGAAGGGCAAAGTGTCGCACTATAAAACGACACTTGGATACTGATACGATTGCTCTTCAGTCTTGCATTCATCATCACCGAGGGAGCGATTTATTGGCCCAAGTAACATACTAAAAAAACCATTAATTATATTCGCTGTTTGGTGTGTCTCTGAGCTATCAAGCGAGTGGTTCTGCACTTGCCGTTGCTGACTTTGTGCACTACCAACAACAAAGTCACAACCCGAGCTCATTACTTGCGACGAAGTACAGCCAGATAACAACATAGCCACAATCAACAACAATACGTTAGCCACAATTATTCCTTTTATATTAATTCTAGTAGTGCCATTACTTTACCTGTTAACTGAGCGAGAAAATGTAAAAAACTGTATTCACTTACGATCCATTACTATCACTAATTTTATACCTGAACATTCTGTCTGTTGTTTTCAATTTTTGTTTCAGTCACTATTGAACCACAAACAAAATAAGAAACTTTGAGAATTAGATGAAAACAGCCGCGCTTACCTTAGGCCTATTAATGAGCAACGCCGCTATGGCTATCGATGTAGAGCATACAGCAACACCAATTACTATTGACGGTGTATCTGAAAGCGCATGGGACCAAGCAAAATGGCAGCCTATGCCTTTTCTTATGGATGGCACCTTGCCTGACTCAGATAAAGACTTTAAAGGCCGCTACAAGTTACTTTGGGATGAAAACTACCTGTATTTACAAGCCGATATTGTGGATGATGTACTAATTGATACCCATCCAGATCCTACCGATAAGTACTGGGACGATGATGCCTTAGAAGTGTTTATTGATAGCGACGCATCTGGCGGTAACCATCAGTTCAATCATACTGCGTTTGCCTATCACATTGGTCTTGATAACCAAGCTGCCGATTTCGGAGCTGATAAAAAACCCCATTTATACACAGATCATTTAATCAGCCACTGGCAACGAAACAGTACCGCCCCATATAACATCACATGGGAAGTAGCCATTAAGCTCTACCCGAATGATTTCCAAGAAGGTGTGCCAAACACCCCGCTTAAGTTAACGGCAAAGCAAGTAATCGGCTTTATGCTCGCCTACTGCGATAACGACGGCAGTAAAATTCGTGAGCACTTTATGGGTTCGCATGAAGTACAACCCGTAAATGGCAGCCGCAACCTAGGCTATATCGACGCCAGCGTATTTGGAAAGGTTACGTTATTACCGAAAAAGTGATGGAGGTTAGCCGCGCAGGTTGGAGTGAGCGAAGCGAAACCCAACCAAAAATACACTCCCAATAAACGCAGGAGCTTTGCATTATCTGTTGTTTCAGCCTTTCCTCATTCACTTCTCTTTGTGCAAAAAATCTTTAAGTGAATTATTCACAAAGAGGATAAGAGGCGCTGCGCTTTTAGAGGAAAAAGATTATTCCCAGAGATAGATTATGTTGCAAGATTTTTTGAAATCTAGCGACTACCTAATGAATCATTTCATAATAAACATAATATCAACAGCAACGATTGCTGGATTTGATTAAACTTTACTGTTTCTGTGCACCCTCTTGGTGATGAGAACGCTTTTAACCTAGATCCTAGCACCTCTAACCTAGCAGCTATTATTGACAGCTTGTCGCTTACAGCTCTTTTGTTTTCACCCACAAAAAAGCCGCTGTATTTTGCAATACAGCGGCTTTTAAAATCAGCTTAATTTATAAGGTGATTATCCTTTAGGCGCACGACCAGCACGTTTACGTTCGTTTTCTGTAAGATGACGCTTACGGATACGAATGTTTAGTGGTGTTACTTCAACTAGCTCGTCATCATCGATGAACTCAAGCGCTTGCTCAAGTGAGTAGTTTAGGTGCGGAGAAAGCGTTTGCGCTTCATCAGTACCAGATGCACGTACGTTAGTTAACTGCTTGCCTTTAAGGGCGTTAACTGTAAGGTCGTTATCACGGTTATGAATACCGATAACCATACCTTCGTATACTTCAACACCGTGACCGATGAATAAGCGACCACGTTCTTGTAAGTTGAATAATGCGTTAGTAAGTGCTTTACCTGTTGCATTTGCAATCATTACACCGTTCTTACGAACACCGATCTCGCCACCTTTGTGCGGACCGTAATGGTCGAAAGTATGGTACATAAGACCAGAACCTGATGTAAGCGTCATGAAATCAGTTTGGAAACCGATTAAACCACGACTTGGGATCATAAAGTCTAAACGCATACGACCTTTGCCATCTGGCGTCATATTTGTTAGTTCGCCTTTACGAAGACCAATTTGCTCCATTACAGAACCTTGGTGCTCATCTTGACAGTCAATTGTTACTGTTTCAAACGGTTCTTCTAGAACGCCATCAACAGTACGTAAGATTACTTCTGGACGAGAAACAGCTAGCTCGTAACCTTCACGACGCATGTTTTCGATTAAGATACCTAGGTGTAATTCACCACGACCAGATACACGGAAGCTATCTGGGCTAGCAGTATCTTCAACGCGAAGTGCTACGTTGTGTACTAATTCTTTGTCTAAACGCTCACGGATATTACGTGACGTTACAAACTTACCTTCTTTACCACAGAAAGGTGAGTTATTTACAGAGAATGTCATTGTTACAGTTGGCTCATCAACACTTAGTGGTGGTAATGCTTCAACGTTGCCAGGGAAACAAACTGTATCAGAAATCTTAAGCTCACCAATACCTGTTACTGTTACGATGTTACCAGCGTAAGCTTTATCAGTTTCGATACGCTCAAGGCCTAGGTAGCTTTGTACTGCGCCAATTTTACCATTACGTTTAGTACCATCGGCACTGATAATAGTAACTTGTTGGTTAGGAGCAACAGAACCACGTTTGATACGACCGATACCGACTACACCAACATATGAGTTGTAATCAAGTTGCGAAATCTGCATTTGGAAGTCACCTTCAGGATCTGCATCCGGTGGTGATACTTCGTCAACGATCATCTTGAACATAGGTTCCATGTTGTCTGATGGCTCGTCTAAATCTAATGTTGCCCAGCCGTTAATTGCTGATGCATAGATTACTTTAAAGTCTAACTGTTCGTCAGTTGCGCCTAGGTTGTCGAATAAATCAAAGATTTGATCCATAACCCAATCAGGACGTGCACCTGGTTTATCAATTTTATTGATAACAACGATTGGCTTTAAGCCTTGCGCGAATGCTTTTTGCGTAACGAAACGCGTTTGTGGCATTGGACCTTCTTGAGCATCAACAAGTAGTAATACTGAGTCAGCCATCGAAAGTACGCGTTCAACTTCACCGCCAAAGTCGGCGTGTCCAGGGGTGTCTACGATATTGATATGGTAGTCATTCCATGAAATGGCTGTGTTTTTAGCCAAAATGGTAATACCACGTTCTTTCTCAATGTCGTTTGAGTCCATCACGCGCTCTTCGTTACCGCCGCGTGTTTCTAATGTACCTGATTGCTCAAGTAGTTTGTCAACCAATGTTGTTTTACCGTGGTCAACGTGCGCGATAATCGCTATATTTCTTAACTTTTCGATGCTCATATTTTTACTCAGAGAAATTAAATTCTCATTGATCCTGCAAGATCTACGCACTCATCTGCGTTTTCACGAGATGTCCCAGCATAGGATTTAAAAGGGCGCATATTATCCCTTATTAATGACATGGATGAAAGTTTATCCAATATATATTTCAAAACTTTCTTTATACTTGCAATAAGTATCTGTTTTATATATGACATTTTAATTAATTTAATTTTTCAATTTGTCACTATTTTGCTCATTCCTAGCTATTATTGTCATAATTTGGCAGTATTTGGTGAGTAAGTTAGCTTTATGTTGGTGTTTATAATCTATACAATTTAGCGCCAAAGAGAAGTGACCACACTGACGCACCAAAATGATCACAAGCCGATCCAATATGGTGCAAAACATATAACAGCTGGATGTATAACTTATTTTTTAACCTTAAAAAACAATGCACTATAAAAATGGCATAAAAGCCGCTTACTATAAAAGCAAAAGCAATTATGCAGCAAAATAAAACCCAACAGTTGGAGGACACATGTCACAATCGGTTTTAGATTTTATTAAAGAAAATGACGTTAAGTTCGTTGATTTACGCTTTACTGATACCAAAGGTAAAGAGCAACATGTTTCTATTCCTCATCACCAAGTAGATGAAGATTTTTTTGAAGACGGCAAAATGTTTGACGGTTCTTCAATTGCTGGTTGGAAAGGCATTAATGAATCAGACATGGTATTACTACCTGTTGCTGAGTCTGCTAAATTAGACCCTTTCACAGAAGAAGCTACTTTAATTTTACGTTGTGATGTTGTTGAACCTGGCACATTACAAGGTTATGAGCGTGATCCTCGTTCAGTTGCTAAGCGCGCTGAAGAGTACATGCGTTCGACTGGTATTGCTGATACCGTGCTATTTGGTCCTGAGCCAGAGTTCTTCGTATTTGATGACATCAAATACAAAACTGATATGTCAGGTTCAATGTACAAAATTGATTCTAAGCAAGCAGCTTGGAACTCAGATAAAAGCTACGAAGGCGGCAACACTGGCCATCGTCCAGGCGTGAAAGGTGGTTATTTCCCTGTTGCTCCAGTTGATGATTTCCAAGATTGGCGTTCAGCGACGTGTTTAGTTCTTGAAGAGCTAGGTCAAGTTGTAGAAGCGCATCACCACGAAGTGGCTACAGCTGGTCAAAACGAAATCGCAACTCGCTTTAACACTATGGTATTAAAAGCGGATGAAATCCAAGAAATGAAATATGTTATCCATAACATGGCTCATTTATATGGCAAAACAGCTACCTTCATGCCTAAGCCAATCGTTGGTGACAATGGTTCTGGTATGCACTGTCACCAGTCTTTAGCTAAAGACGGTGTTAACTTATTCGCAGGCGACAAGTACGGCGGTCTTTCTGAAGAAGCGCTTTACTACATCGGTGGTATTATCAAGCATGCTAAAGCAATCAATGCTTTTGCAAATGCGTCTACTAACTCGTACAAACGTTTAGTACCAGGCTTTGAAGCGCCAGTAATGCTTGCGTACTCTGCACGTAACCGTTCTGCATCAATCCGTATCCCAGTGGTTCCATCAGAAAAAGGTCGTCGTATCGAAGTACGCTTCCCAGATCCAACAGCTAACCCATACCTTGCTTTCTCTGCAATGCTTATGGCTGGCCTTGATGGTATCAAAAACAAGATCCACCCTGGCGATGCAATGGATAAAGATTTATACGACTTACCAGCAGAAGAAGCAGCAGAAATCCCAACAGTTGCAACTTCACTACAAGAAGCGCTTGCGTCTCTAGATGCTGACCGTGAGTTCTTAAATCAAGGTGGTGTATTCACTAACGATTTAATCGATGCTTACATTGCGCTTAAGTCTAAAGAAGTTGAAAAGCTTAACATGACGACTCACCCTGTTGAGTTCGAAATGTACTACAGCTGTTAATTAGGCTGTAGAAAAATTATCTTATAGATAATATATGTGTGTTCTCAAGGCCCGTTCTGCGGGCTTTTTTTATGGCTAATTTTCCCATTCTCCACTAAAGTTTAATTAGTGCAAAAAATGCAAGGTGACAAGGTGAAAAAGACGCTTTTATTACTAGTAACTCTGATTTTAATCAGCTTTTATGGCTATTCTGGCGATAAAAAAATTTATTCTTGGAAAGATAAAAATGGCGTATCAGTATTTTCAGATACTCCTAAACCAGGTGCGCAAGAAATCAAGCTCACCAATCAAAGTTTGTCGATGCCGACTGTTGATACAAGCATTTTAGATGAACAGCAACCAGCGGCTGTGAAAAGCTATAAAGCGGTTATTTCTTCCCCTGCCGATCAAGGCACTGTTCGTGAAAATACCGGTTCAGTGTATGTAACTAGCCGTATAACACCACGCTTTGAGAATGGTTTTAAAATTCAACTACTAGTTGATGGCGCACCGTACGCAGAACCTAGCAATATCAGTACTTTTGCTCTGCGCGAGGTAAACCGTGGCGAACACACATTGCAACTGAAGCTATTTGACCCACAAGGCTCTGTTGTCTCTGTTAGTCCAGTGAGCACATTTTATATGCATAGAGCATCGTCTTTATAAAAACCATGTATTTCTATCAAAGACCATAATTTACTTAAAATATTTGTGCTAAGCTGCTAATAATCATCAACGCACTAAAATGGTGCAACCATGCCCGATAATAAAAATTTTAACCCTGAGTTACTAACTAGCATTTGGCAAAACCTGTCAACGGCAGTGATCTTACTTGATCAACAATTCACCCTTATTTACGCTAATAATAGCGCCAGTGAACTGTTAGGATTAGGCCCTAAACGTATTCTCAATCAACCGTTTGACAGTCTTTTTAATTACCATTCCATTGACCTTAAACGCATTGCACAATACTCTTTGGTAGATGGTGTAGATTGCCACCAGCACAGAGCTGACGTGGTTTTTGTTGATTCTCGTCATGCCAAACTGGCAATTAGTTCGCGTCGCGTGAAGTTACAAAATGAGTATTTTATTTTATTCGAGTGTCGCCAAACTGATGATGAAATTCGCCACGATCAAGCTTCTAATCAAATGCATCAATATCAAGCAGCACGTAACCTAATTAGAGGGCTTGCTCATGAAATCAAAAATCCTTTAGGCGGAATTCGCGGAGCGGCGCAATTATTGCAGTATGAGGTTGATCAGCAAGAACGGGATGAATGTGCAGAATTAATTATTGAACAAGCCGATCGCTTACGAGAGCTTGTTGACAGGCTACTGGGCCCGAATCAATTACCACAAAAGTCATACGGTAATATTCATCAAACCTTAGAGTCTGTAATTAAACTAAGTACATTAGATAATTGCGCCAATATTAGCTTGGAAAAAGATTACGACCCAAGTATACCTGATGTCTATATTGACCAAGGTAAAATTCAGCAAGTAGTACTTAACATCGTTCGAAATGCACAACAAGCGTTAGTCGGTGGTGGCGTGATAAAAATTAAAACACGTATTAATCACCAGCAACGTCGCCCCGGAAAAGCCCCTAAAAAGGCACTGCTGATCCAAATTTCAGATGACGGACCAGGTATCGATTCCAGCATCAAAGAGACATTATTTTACCCGATGATCACCAACAAAGAAGGTGGTTCTGGCTTAGGTCTCTCGATTGCACAAACCTTGATCGATCAACACAACGGCTATATAGAATGCGATAGCTGGCCAGGTCATACAGAGTTTAATATATATCTGCCTTTTGCGGATTAATCGGTTTTTGGAGTTTGCATGAAAACAGTTTGGCTGGTTGATGATGATGCATCTATTCGCTTTGTACTTGAAAAAGCACTAACTCGCGCAGGATTTAATGCTGAAAGTTTTTCTAATGCACAAGACGTGCTGTCAGCATTAAAGTTTAGCCAACCTACGGTACTGGTGTCTGATGTACGTATGCCTGGTATGGATGGTATGGCATTATTAGAACTGATCGCTGAACAAAACCCAGGCTTGCCAGTGATCATCATGACTGCGCATTCAGATTTAGATTCAGCGGTAAATGCGTTTCAAAAAGGTGCTTTTGAATACCTAGCCAAACCATTTGATTTAAATGAAGCAGTTGCGTTAGTAGAAAGCGCGTGTCGCGCTAACTCAACTAAAAAAGTAAAACGTAAACCCGCACCACCTAAAAGTGCCCATATCATTGGCGAAGCGCCAGCCATGCAGGAAGTATTTCGGGCAATAGGTAAGCTGTCAGCATCAAGTATGAGCGTACTTATCAATGGTGAATCTGGTACCGGTAAAGAATTGGTAGCCAGTGCTTTACATAACCACAGCCCACGCAAAGAAAACCAGTTTATTGCCTTAAACATGGCAGCTATTCCAAAAGAGTTGGTTGAATCAGAGCTATTTGGCCATGAAAAAGGCGCTTTTACTGGTGCTGATAGCGTACGTAAAGGTCGCTTTGAGCAAGCCAATGGCGGTACGCTATTCTTAGATGAGATTGGTGATATGCCGCTGGATGTACAAACCCGTTTGCTGCGTGTTTTAGCTGATGGTGAGTTTTACCGTGTTGGTGGCCATCAAAGTATTAAAGTTGATGTCCGGATCATTGCCGCGACTCACCAAAACCTTGAAGACTTAGTAAAACAAGGCAAATTCAGAGACGATTTATTTCATCGCTTAAATGTTGTGCGCCTGCGCCTACCTGCACTGCGTGAACGTACCGAAGACATTGAACGCTTAGCACAGCATTTTTTACATAAAAGCGCCAAAGACTTACAAGTCGAAAGCAAAATTCTCAGCTCAAAAGCCACCGACTTACTACGCTTGTTCAACTGGCCTGGCAATGTTCGTCAACTAGAGAACACCTGCCGCTGGCTTACCGTTATGGCTCCCGGCGAGCTTGTGAGTGAGCAAGACTTACCTCCAGAGATCTTAGCAATTGACGAGACTCAACAAGAGGGTGATTGGCTTGATGCCTTTCAACAATGGCTTAATCTAGAGCTTAAGCAAGGTAAAGAAAACATCTGGCCTAATGTACAAGCGCAATTAGAAACCCGCCTAATTAAAACCGCATTGGCAAACTGTGCAGGACATAAACAAGAAGCCGCAGTAAAAATAGGCTGGGGCCGCAATACATTGACCCGTAAATTAAAAGAGCGCAATATCAACTAACTTCCCTGCTCAAACGAAGGAAAATAAGTTGAAGTTAATCGAGCATATTCCATTAATAAAGCAGATGGAGATACTTAATAGGCTGAGTTTTTTTAGAGAGTTCAGCCTCAATGAGCGCCAAGTATTACTGGAGTCATTCAGTCACTTATACTTGATCAATAAAGATCGCTTTGTGTTTAAGCAGTTTGATAACGACAAACAACTGTATATCGTGCTCAGCGGCGCTATTGTGGTATTTAAACATAGTCATTTGATGGATTTAGGCACCATTGAACCCGGCGAATTTATTGGTGAAGGTGCGTTTATAAATAACCGCGAGCACAGCACCAGTGCTCGTGCTAAAAGCGATACCATAGTACTGGCGATTACCAGCGAAGCACTAATACGTTTACCAAATGTGATCCGCGAAAAAATTAAAGACCGCATTATCGAAGGGATGAGTAGACGTATTACTAAATTAAGCGATTACCTCGAGTCACGCGGCTAATCCATATACACAACCTGTAGCGAACAGTTTAACCATTGCGGACTCTCAACATGCGCAGTATAACGAAATGTATCTGAGGGTTTTTCACCAAAAGGCGTTGCAACCAAAGGGGTTGAATGCGTGTATGACTGCGAAATATTTCTATAATTGATGACTAAATAATTTTCATAACGCTGCCAAACTAACTGAGCGCGGGCACCATTTAGTAAAGTAAACTCAACCAAGTTATCAAAAAATCTGACTTTAAGGTTATTGTAGCGGTCTTCAACGCAACCAGTAGTACGCAGCTGTTGCGGCACGTCAAAACCTTGCTCTATTTGCTCACCACGTAAGTAAAAGCCAATATTGCCATCGCTATAATGATGATTAGCCACCGACACATAATTAAGCTGCGGCTGATAACCCATCGCTTGCATAATATTTGCAAGTTGCTCTGTTTCAGGAGTCAGTATTTTATCTTCTGAGGTTAATAATGTCGCAGCACTAAACTCTTTGGGTACTGGCAGTTCAGTAAATTGAAAAGGCAAGGTCTGCTGTTGTAGTTGCTCTGTCAGTTGTTGTTTTTGCAAAACAGTTAAACCCTCCGTATAGACATACACTGTAGGGTGCTGACAGGCTGTTAGAAATAACAACATGCCAATTAAAATGCCATATTTCATAGTCACCTCGAATAGATTACAACTGTAGTCTATTCGAGGTGACTATTTATAGCAAGTTAATTCACTTGGCTATTGAGCCAAGCATCCACGCTTTTACGGGTATATAAAACATCCTTAAACAAGCGGTGTCGTTGAAACTCAAGTAGTTTTTCTTTGCTATTTTCACCACAACTTAATTGGCTGTGATTGTCGTTAAAACGTGAAATAAGCGAAAAGCCTCGCTCTGGTTGTTGCGATGCTTTCTTTACAACCTGATTAAGCCGCGCACGCACATCATCTGCGGTCATAAAGTCAGAACCCTCTAAACCCATTAGCTCTTTTTTCATGGCTAGTCTTACGCCCATGTTAAATCTCCAGTACTGCGGCATTTGTAATAAAATGACCAACTAAATATCGAATTCGATTCGAACAGCAAATTGTAGGCCAGCTTTTCACGCGGATACTACGCTTGAATTACTACCGTTTTTTTAAAGACGGTATAAAATTCGAGATAGTTTCAGGTTAATTCTATTTAATGCCCTGTAGACTTTAGGCTGCTTGATGCAAAAGTCGCGCACAGCCTTTATACTACAGGCTGTGCCCTACCTTAATGAGATCAAACATGAACGACGAATATATTGAAATTGAATTAGAAGAAGAGCCAATTGAGCTATGCAAACTCTTAAAAGTTCTTGATTTAGTCGAAGGTGGCGGCCAAGCCAAAAACCTTATCACTGAAGGTTATGTTGGCGTTAACCATGAAATTTGTACAATCAAGCGGAAAAAATTATACAGTGGCGACATTCTTGAATTTGATGGTGAGCAATTTCAACTGACATTAAGCGAAAGTGCTATTCCAGCAGAGCGCCCTGTTACATCAACGCAACCTGAACCACAACAAAGTGCAGAGCCTGCTACTAACGCGCCTGCTAAAGCTAAGCGTAAACGTACCAAAAAACCAAAAGTGGATGAAAAAACAGGCCGTCGCCCTATTTCATTCGGCTAATCCAATTTAGACTACGTGCAACTTGTAAAAGTAGCCGTAGTCGCCTTTAATAACTTTTTAAATAATAGTTTAAAAGGTAATGTATGACTCCTCCGCACTGGTTAAAATCTGTCGCTTGGGCAGCCCTTATTTGGAACTTTCTTGGGGTAATTGCATTCATTATGCAAATGCTCATGACTCCAGACATGATAAGTAAACTCCCTATAGAACAACAAGCTGCATATTCAAATACACCAATTTGGTCAACTATTGCATTCGCTACCGCGGTTTTTGGTGGAGTCTTAGGCTGTATTTTATTATTACTTAAAAAAGCCATTGCTCGAGTGCTTTTTGCGCTCTCACTCGCTGGGATTTTTATCCAGCAATTTTATAATTTCATTGTTATTAATAGTATTGAATTACTCGGTGCCAGCGCGGTGTTTATGCCAATATTTGTAGTCGTAATTGCAATTATCCTGCTACTGCTAAGCCACAAAGGCAAACAGCAAGGTTGGCTACTGTAAAACACGCTATTGAGTTACTATTGTTTTACTGCTGACGCTTGAAATATAAATTTTCAGCATCATATATATTCTATTACCTGTATAAAAATCGCGCAAAAACACACTGGTATGTACTTTGCATTTTAACTATTTAAAGAGAGGTTACATTTACCACTTAAGTACCATTTAAGGATATTCATCTAACTTAGGGGCACATAATGAACAATAGTTTTGACACCCAAAAACAACTCACTATCAACGGTGAGCAGTTTCATATCCATTCACTGCAAGGTTTAGGCGATAAAGCCAAGCGACTGCCGTTCTCGCTCAAGATCCTACTCGAAAACTTACTGCGCAATGAAGACGGCGTAAATATCAAAAAACAAGATATTGAAGCGTTGCTAAACTGGGATTCACAAGCCAAGCCCAGTGCTGAGGTAGCATTTACACCGGCCCGCGTGGTGATGCAAGATTTTACTGGCGTGCCAGCAATCGTCGATTTGGCCGCAATGCGTGATGCTATGGAAAGACTTGGCGGCGATCCTGCGAAAATAAACCCATTATCCCCTGCGGAATTAGTTATCGACCACTCAGTACAAGTAGACGGTTATGGTGAAGATGGCTCATTTGATTTAAATGCCAAGCTTGAGTACGAACGCAATAAAGAACGTTATGAGTTTTTACGCTGGGGCCAAACAGCCTTTGATAACTTAAAAGTTGTGCCACCAGCAACGGGTATTGTTCACCAAGTGAATTTAGAATACCTTGCTCGCGTTGTCTTTAATGAAGAGCGCAATGGGCAAAAATTTGCTTACCCTGACACCTTAGTCGGTACTGATTCACATACCACTATGATCAACGGCTTAGGCGTACTTGGTTGGGGTGTAGGCGGCATCGAAGCAGAAGCTGCAATGCTAGGCCAGCCAATTAGCTTACTGATCCCGCAAGTGGTGGGTATGAAGCTCAACGGCCGTTTACCGGAGGGCACCACAGCGACCGATTTAGTGCTGACCGTTACTGAAATATTGCGTAAGCATGGCGTTGTCGGTAAATTTGTAGAATTTTATGGCGATGGCCTTGCTGATTTACCACTGGCCGACCGCGCAACCATAGCCAACATGGCACCGGAATACGGCGCTACCTGTGGTATTTTCCCTATCGATGATGAAACAATTAATTATCTTCGTTTAACCAACCGTGATGAAACACAGCTAAAACTGATAGAAGACTACGCAAAACATCAAGGTTTATGGCGCAACGATGGCGATGAAGCAAATTACACCGACAAGCTCGAATTAAACCTAAATGATGTAGTGCCAAGCCTTGCCGGTCCGAAACGTCCACAAGACAGAATTGCCCTTGATCAAGCTGGCGAAGTTATTGCCAATCATTTAAAAACCTTTCAAGATGAACGTCTTGCTAAGCGCGACGATAGTGATGAACAGCAATCACGAATTGAAGGTGAAGGCCCTGTCACTAATCCTGATGAGCCAACCAACGAAGCGCAATTTATGGGCGCAGCAAAGGTTAACTTTAAAGGGCAAGAATTTGAGTTAAAAGATGGCGCTTGTGTAATTGCTGCCATTACTAGCTGTACCAACACTTCTAACCCAAGTGTGATTTTAGCCGCGGGTTTAGTCGCGCAAAAAGCTCGCCAGTTAGGAATTAACGTAAAACCTTGGGTAAAAACATCACTGGCACCTGGCTCACAAGTGGTCACTGACTACTTAAAAAAAGCAGGCCTGATGGATGATTTAGATGCACTTGGCTTTAACCTAGTAGGTTATGGCTGCACTACCTGTATTGGTAACTCAGGTCCGCTTGCCGATGAGATCAGTGAGGCAATTCAACAACATAAATTAGTAGTAAGCTCTATTTTATCGGGTAACCGTAACTTTGAAGGACGTATTCACCAAGATGTGAAAATGAACTTTTTAGCCTCACCACCTTTAGTTGTCGCCTATGCGATTGCAGGTCGTACTGATATCGATGTTTATAACGAGCCACTTGCGCAAGATGCTAATGGTAACGATATTTACCTGAAAAATATTTGGCCTAGTGTCAGCGAAGTGAATGAACTGGTGAAAAAAACCGTCACTAAAGAAATGTTCGCTACCAGTTACGGTAATGTTTATAAGGGTGATGATCGCTGGCAACAAATCAAAATTCCTGATGGTAAACTTTATGACTGGGATGATGCCTCAACGTATATTAAAAAAGCGCCGTTTTTTGATGGCATGACGACAGAACCACCAGGCATCCCTACTATTACGGGTGCTCGCTGTTTAGCAAAACTTGGCGATTCCGTCACTACTGATCATATCTCCCCTGCTGGTGCAATTAAAGCAAGCGCGCCTGCTGGCGAATACTTACAAGAAAATGGCGTAGATAAATCGCAATTTAACTCATACGGTTCTCGCCGTGGTAATCATGAAGTAATGATGCGCGGTACATTTGCCAATGTACGCTTAAAAAACTTGCTTGCACCAGGCACCGAAGGCGGTGTAACGCGCACTCAACCTGATGATGAGCTTGCCAGTATTTACGATGCTGCAATGGCGTATCAACAGCAAGGCGTACCGCTCGTTGTGCTTGCCGGTGCTGAGTATGGTACGGGTTCATCACGAGACTGGGCAGCGAAAGGTTCGCTATTATTAGGTATTAAAGCGGTCATTGCGCAAAGTTATGAGCGTATTCATCGCTCGAACCTAATTGGTATGGGCGTGCTACCACTGCAATTTAAAGCAGGTGAGAGCCATGAATCACTGGGGTTAACAGGTCAAGAGCAGTTCGATATCGAAGGTCTCTACGATAAAACCAAGGAAGTTAGTGTCGTTGCCACTAATAGCGAAGGCAAAAAACTAAGCTTTAGTGCCGATGTCCGTATTGATACCCCCAAAGAGTGGGATTACTACAAACATGGCGGCATTTTACAGTATGTACTGCGTAATATGTTAACTAGCTAATTAATCTATAATATTAGGGCTTTGCAAAATTAATTTGCTTAGCCCTTAATTTTTTGATGTAAAACAAGTCAGCTTACTCATTATTAACTACACTTAATTCATCTTATCATTAATGCCTGCATACTATGACCGAGCAGAAGATCATCACAGTACTAAAAGTATTTATTGTCCTTGGCATATGCCTTATTGCGACTGGACATTATTTATTAGTCTCGGATCTGTTTGGTGAACAAAATAGTATACATGGCATTATTATCAGCGCCGCTTTTATTGCTATTGGAGTGCTATTTTCTCTGCCTACAAAAATTTACCTCACTATTGTTTTAATGAACATAGAGGCTGTACGTGACAAACATGTATAGCAGCAAGTTCATGCAATTAATCAAACCATTTAACACCTCTAAAACTTTATTAATAGCGGCATTTTTGGTGCTTTGCTTACCCACTCAATTACGTGCAAATGACAAATTGATTATTGCATCCGGTAATTTTGCACCTTATTTCATGCAGGACAACGTAACCGGTAATGGTTACTTCGATCAGCTTGTGGTTCAAGTGTTACTGATACAAGGCTATCAAAACCCGCAATTGGTGCCGTTAAATAATGATGCTATTCAACGCTACTTCAACAATAAAGTCGCTGATATAGCGATCAACTATACGGCACAACCAGCTGCACATGCTTTTATTTCTCGTTATCGTGTACGATTTATGAACCGTGTGACCATGCTTCCTTCTGCATGGACCGAAAAAGTAGCTACGTTGAACGATTTGAAGAATTTAAGAGTAGGTAGTTTTATAGGGGCGAGCGATATCTTTGGTCCAGAATATAAAAACATGGCAACACAGGTATTCACCTATTATACTGAAATAGGAAATCAACAAGCCCTAAATAAACAGTTACTTACCAATAAGATCGATGCCCGTATCGGTGATTATTTAATGCTCTACTGGCATACATCAACAAACACCCAACTTGACCCTACAAGTTTTATATATCGCGATATTTTAAACTATCAAGGCTCTTACATTGTTTTTCAAGATAAGTCTGTCAGAGATAATTTTGATGAAGGCCTGACAAGATTAGTTGCTTCAGGAGAACTAATGATAGCTACTGATCGTTGGTTAAAAGCCTATAACCTGCCAATTATTAAGCAACAATTTTTTGTAACACAGCCCGAAAAAACACAGCAAAACAACGCTATTAAAGCAAATTAATGCGTCTCATCTAACGATTTAGTACGTTGCTCTAACTGTTCTTTCACTTGCTCTGCATCTTCAAACAGCTTTTTCATCACCACGGGATCATAAACACTGCCTGAGTTTGGCATTAAAGACATATTAGTTGTTTTTGAGGTGCCTTTTAAAATGGACGTATCTTCGGCCGCAACTACTGTAATATCGCGCGGATCTAGAATTACTTTTTCACTTGTGCCCTCAGGATTAGGCTGATCTGAGTAATGCCATTGACCTTGCTGATCTTGCCATTTATAAATAACGGTCGTTGCTACTGAGCTTTCATTGGTAATTGATTCTACAACTTTTTGACTGGTCTCACTAACCAATGTGGCTGCCATGGCAAGGGTGTCACTTGATAACGCAACCATTTGCTCTGTTAGCTGATTTGATTTACTACTAATACCATCACTGGTTAACCACGTTTGACCATCGGGTCGTTGCAAATAAAATAATGCCGCGACACTGATCAGCAATACCATAATAGCGAGGTACGCAAAATACTTCATCTTCAATCCTTTGAGTTAAAATTCTCGATTGCTATCATTGATAGCGGGCTATGATTTTAGCTAGGCCGCCATTATCTTTCAAGCTTTGTAAAAAATCATTAAATTCTTTCGCGTACTTTTTACCCCTTGAATTATAAGAAAACTGCAACTGCAGCGGCGCCTCAGCGACATTTTCATCACTTATGGTCAAAGCAGCAAGCTCAGGGTACTTTTGTATGTACCAGTTTACGACAGAGCGTGACATAACAGTAAAGCGTTTACTTGTATCAGTATCTTTGTGCAAACTTTGCAATATTTCTAAGTCTGAATAAAAATTCTCACGGTGCAGAGTCTTATTCACTACTGGTAGCTCATATTTTGGATACACATAACCAAATCGCCCGAGTAAAACACCGCCCTTTAAACTGCTTAGCTCCTTAAAGTCAATTAGTTCAGCTCCTCGAGCGACTACTAACACATCTTCAATTACTACTATCTCTTGGCTCCAATAATAGGGTCCATTATCTACAAGCCAAACTTCTGATTCCATTCGTGCATCAACATCACCTCGTTTCACCATTTTCGCAGAGCGCATTTCAGGGACGAAGGTATAGTCTATTTGGATCCCCGTTGCCATCGAAAACGATGTAATAACATCATTTAAAATGCCTGTTTTTGAACAAACAAAGTGATAAGGAGGGTAATCTTGCTCGGGTAAGGCAATGCGAAGGTTATCGGCAAAAAGACTAGTAGAAAAGAATAAAAAGAAAATTACGTAATATGGTTTCATAAAATACATGCACATCAATTTATAACGGCTGATTGTATTATAGTCAAAAATTTAAAACGCAGCTAGGCTGCGCTTTAATAATCACTATAGTTAGCTATCTCAGCTTAAATGATTTACTTATATTTTTACGTTCAGAATTAGATCCCATCACCATCAATGTGTAGGCCACATTCGCGGTTTAGACCAAAAAAACGGGTCTCTTCTTCGGTCATACCTGGCTCTAGTTTACGCGTAGTATGCACATCGCCCATTGACACATAACCTTGCTCCCATAATGGGTGATATGGTAAGTCATGTTTAGTCAGGTACTGATAAACATCGCGATTTGACCATTCGATGATTGGGTAAACCTTTACCGTGCCACGGCTAATTTCAATAATTTGCTTATCGGCACGTGTTGATGATTGGTCACGGCGCAAGCCACTAAACCAAGTACCTGCATTAATGTCTTTTAATGCGCGAGTCATTGGTTCAACTTTATTAAGCTGGTTGTATTGTTTAATACCTGCTTCACCTAGTTCCCATAACTTACCAAACTTGGCTTCTTGCCAAGCTGGGCTTAACTGCGACTTATACACTTTTAAATTTAGCGATAAGCGTTCGGTCATTTGCTCAATGAACTGATAAGTTTCAGGAAATAAGTAACCAGTATCTGTTAATACCACAGGAATATCGGGGCGCTGTACTGTAACTAAATGCAACATCACAGCCGCTTGAATACCAAAGCTCGATGATAAAAACTGCGTGTCTGGCAAGTTTTCCAGTGCCCATGCGACACGCTGCTCAGCGCTCATATCTTTCAATACGCCGTTAGCATCAGCCAGCAGTGTTACTTGGCTTTCTTTATCTAGCTGTAATATGTTTTTAAATTCACTCATAGTAAATTCCAAACCTCAGCAAGCGTCACCGCTTGCTTTTAAATTAAGCGTGAAAATCGGTGACTGACACTTTAACTTCAGCAACTATGCCTTTGCGGATCACAAAGTCACCAAAGCATTCGCCGTCATTACGCTCACTTGCCCATTGACCAATTAATTTGTCAAAGGCGTCTAAATACACGTCTTCACCAACATTCTCTAAATACAATTTAGGAATACGCGTCCCCTCAAGGTTACCCCCTAAGTACACGTTATATTTACCTGGGCCTTTTCCTACTAGGCCAGCTTCCGCTAACATTGCGCGGCCACAGCCATTCGGACAACCAACCACACGCATGATGATGCTGTCATCAGGAATACCGTGCTTAGCAAGCAATGCCTCGGTCTTTTCAATTAAGCTTGGTAAGTAACGCTCAGCTTCCGCCATTGCGAGTGGACAAGTTGGTAATGCCACACAGGCCATCGAGTTTTTACGTTGCTCAGAGTCTTTGTCGTCAATCAAACCGTGATTACGGGCTATTTCTTCAATCACTGTTTTTTGATCGGCAGGCACACCGGCGATGATCAAATTTTGGTTGGCTGTCATACGGAAATCACCTTGGTGAACTTCTGCAATTTTGCGACAACCTGTTTTCAGTGGTTTACCCGGTAAATCTAAAATACGGCCACTTTGGATAAATAAAGTTAAGTGATGCTTACCATCAATACCTTCAACCCAACCAATGCGATCGCCACGATGAGTAAACTCATAAGGGCGGCTTGGCGCAAATTTAACACCTGCGCGTTGCTCTACTTCCGCTTTAAATACATCAGTACCAACACGGTCTAAGGTGTATTTAGTTTTTGCGTTTTTACGGTTTGAGCGATTACCCCAGTCGCGCTGTACAGACACCACATGCTCAGCAATTTTTAGCGTATCCGCTAAGGCGATAAACCCAAAATCATCGGCTTTACGTGGATAGGTTGCGGTATCACCGTGGGTCATGGCAAGGCCACCGCCTACTAATACGTTAAAACCAACTAGCTTGCCGTTATCTGCAATAGCTACAAAGTTTAAGTCATTCGCATGCACATCCACTTCGTTGTTCGGTGGAATGGTCACCGTGGTTTTAAACTTACGCGGTAAGTAGTTAGATCCTAAAATTGGCTCTTCTGTAGTCTCAGCCTTTTCACCGTTTAACCAAATTTCTGCATACGCTTTAGTTTTTGGTAACAAATGTTCTGAGATTTTTGCAGCCCACTCGTATGCTTCTTGATGCAACTCAGATTCCACAGGGTTTGTAGTACAAAGTACATTACGGTTAACATCACCTGCCGTTGCAATAGAGTCGATGCCCACGCTATTAAGCATTTGGTGCATGCCTTTTATATTTGGTTTTAACACACCATGAAATTGAAACGTTTGACGGGTTGTTAAACGAATACTGCCGTAGCTAGTTTTTTCGTCAGCAAACTTATCAATTGCTAACCATTGTTCAGGTTTGATAATACCGCCAGGCATACGAGCACGTAACATTACGTTGTGTAATGGCTCTAGCTTTTGCTTAGCACGCTCACCTCGAATATCACGGTCATCTTGTTGATACATACCGTGGAAACGAATTAACTGAAAGTTATCCGCAGTGAAGCCACCGGTGATCTCATCTTTTAAATCTTGCTCTATGGTGCCACGTAAAAAGTTACTTTCTCTTTTCAAACGCTCGTTATCAGAAAGCTTTACGTTTTTATCTTGTTCGCTCATGTTTGATCCTAAATTTGTTACAGTGACGGCTGTTAGCTTTGCTTTTATAAAGTAAGCAACGTCTACGCTTAGTACACGTCTTTCTGATAGCGATTTGCGCTACGTAAATCTTTTAAATACTGCTCAGCGTCTTCATCGTTCTTACCGCTGTTTTCTTTGATGATATCAACCAATGCCTGGTGTACATCTTTCGCCATGCGATTTGCGTCACCACAAATATAAAAATGCGCGCCCGCTTCTAGCCATGCAAATACGTCTTTGCTGTTTTGGCGTAGCTTGTCTTGCACGTAGACCTTCTCTGCTTGGTCACGGCTAAACGCCACATCAACTTTACTTAGTAGCCCTGATTTTAAGTAACCTTGAATTTCTACTTGATATAAGAAATCTTGGGTAAAGTGTGGATTACCAAAGAATAACCAGTTTTTACCGGATGCTTCGCGGGCATCACGTTCTTGCAAGAAAGCACGGAACGGCGCAATACCAGTACCAGGGCCAACCATAATCACTGGCGTTTCGTCGTTAGTTGGCAAACGGAAGTTATCATTATGCTCGCTATATACTTTTACTTTACAACCTTCTTCAGCACGACGTGCTAAATAACCAGAACAACCACCTAAATGCTCACTACCGAATGCTTCAAATTCAACTAGACCAATGGTTAAGTGCACTTCATCTTCAACTTCTGCTTGGCTTGACGCAATTGAATATAAACGTGCTTGCAGTTTACGTAGGCAATCAACAAACGTTTGTGCCTCAAGCGCAGCTGGATTTTGGCGGATCACATCAAAGATTTGGCGAGGCTCAATATATTCACGCATTGCCGCTTTATCTTCAACCAGCTTTAATAGCTCAGGCGCACCTGTCGCTATCGCGTACTTTTCAACAAAGCCAGGGTATGACTGAGTCAATTCAAGTTTTTCAATCAGTGCATCACGAACACTGAGCTCTTCATCAGCGATTTTAACTTTGCTGGCACCATCAATTTGCGTCAGTGTCAGTACTTCATCAACCAGAATCTCATCATTTAAAAAATACACGCCTAATGAATCGCCCGGTGTGTAAGTAATATCAGATCCTTCCAGTGAAATCTCAACATGGCGCACATCTTTGCTAGAGTCACGACCAGTGATCTTTTGCACTAGGCTAAGTTCTGCTGGAAATGGGTTTTGCTTAGTATATTGGCTGGCAGCTGTTGCTGGTGCACCAAATGACACCACTTGCCCACCTGTTGCGCCTTGCTGTGCTTTTAAATCAGGTTCAAATGCATCAAGTGCTCCGCTGATCCAGCTGGCGGCTTCATCATCGTAATCAACGTCTAAATCAGCACGCTGATAAATGGTTTCTGCACCGAGCTTATTTAAGCGCTGTTCAAAGTCTTTTGCTGTTTGACAGAAGAACTCATAGCTTGAATCACCTAAACCTATAACCGCAATTTTAACGCCATCAAGCTTAGGCGCTTTTTTGGTTGCTAAAAACTCATGTAATGTTTCGGCATCTTCCGGCGGCTCACCTTCACCGTAAGTAGAAACAACGACAGTTAAGAATTTTTCTTTTTTCAGGGCCGTTGGTTTGTAATCAGCCATGCTAACCAGCTTAACAGCTAAACCACGAGACTCCGCTTGCTCTTTGAGCTTAGTCGCTACACCTTTTGAATTACCGGTTTGTGAGCCATATAAAATGGTCAATGCCGCTGCATCCCCAACACTTGGCGCAGCACCTACAACACCACCTAATGCCGCCGTATTGGCATTCGCAGCAAGATAACCACTTACCCAAGCTTGCTGGATTGGATTAAGCTCAGCCACTAAACCTTGTAGCTTCTGTACTTGCTCTTGCGATAGCGGACTTGCTAGCGCATTGAGTTGACTTAACAACATGAATTAATTCCCCGTAACCCTGAAAGTTATCTGCAAAATGCTCACTGATTGCAGTAATCACTTTGCCTAAAATTTGTGTCAACTTTAAGGCAAATAACTCAGGCCCTAAAGATTTCTCTGAGTGTGAAGAATAACGGGGTACGCGCCAATAAAAAAAGAATAGAATCTGCTTTGTTATTCCATTTAGTTATTAATTTATAAATTAACCAGTAAAAACAGATTAAAAGGTAACAAATAACTACTTACGATTTCAGCACCACACTTAGCCGATCAGAAATATCATACAAAAATTTATTCACTTCATTTTTTTCAAAATACAAATTAACTTTTTTGCAACAAATCTTGAGTAGGCTATAGTGGATTTGGCCACATTCTGTGCGCCGACTATAAATATAATAAGGAAACACTATGTCACACGGGGCATATAGAAAACTCATACTCAGCAGTGCTATGTTAGCTACAGCACTTCCCTGCATGGCCACCATTAATAATGGTGACTTTGAAAACTGGTCAGGTAATAGCCCAAACGGCTGGAGCACGATTGATACTGGTATTACACTATCAGCTTCAAATACCATAGTAAATTCAGGAGCTCTTGCTGCAAAAGTAGTGGTTAATACCGCTAGTCAAAGCAATACTGATTTACTGCAAGAAGTTACTGTTGAGGCCGGCAAAAGCTACTTATTCTCAAGCTGGGTTTATCACACCGAAGGCGGCATTAAAGCGCGCTTAATTGCCGACGGCTATCAAGGCTATTCAAATCCAGCGTTATTAAATCAGTGGCAACAAATAAGCTATACATATCCAGCAACCAGCAATGCTACGATTACCGTTGGCCTGCGTTTTTACGATGTCAGCGGCTTTGATGGCAGTGAAACTGTTTATGTGGATAGTTTTACACCTGGTTCTAGTGATACCACCCCACCGCCACCAGTCGGTTGTGCTGATAACACCGTTAACTTAGCACTGACAACTGATAACTATGGCGAAGAGACTAGCTGGCAAATCACTAACGCCCAAGGCACAGCGGTTGCGTCAGGTGGCAGTTATAGTGGCAACAACAGCTATACAGAGCAAGCCTGCTTAGTTGATGGCGATTACACATTTAGTATTTTTGATAGTTACGGCGACGGTATTTGCTGTTCATTTGGTAATGGCAGCTACGCGCTAACATCCGCCCAAACAACATTGGCTAACGGCAGTAGTTTTCAAAGCAGTGAAGCAACTCCCTTTATACTTGGTGATAATACCAACCCAGAAACGCCACCCAGCGAGCCAACTGGCTACTATGTTACAGCACAAGGTTTAACGGGCTATGCACTTAAAACCGCGCTCTATAACATTATTAAAGGTCACAACTCACAGGGTTATTCAGCTATTTGGAGTTTTTACGATATTGCTTCACGGGATAAGTACTTTGAAAATGACAATTCAATACTCGATCGCTATTCAGAAAATCCCACCGGTCAAGACAGCTATAACTATGTCGCTGTAAGTGATCAATGCGGCACTTACAATAGTGAAGCTGATTGCTATAACCGCGAACATTCATTTCCTAAAAGTTGGTTTGGCGGCACAAATGAGCCTATGAACTCAGATGTTCACCACATTTATGCAACCGATGGTTATGTAAATTCTAAACGTAGCAACTTTCCGTTTGGTGAAGTGGCAAGCGCTACGTTTACATCAACAAACGGCAGCAAACTAGGCTCTGCTAGTAGCGCAATTAATTACTCAGGTACAGTATTTGAACCGATTGATGAATTTAAAGGTGACTTTGCTCGCGCTTATTTTTATATGGCTACACGTTATGAAAACGTAATCGGCTCTTGGCAAAATAATACCACTGCAAGTAATGCGGTACTTAATGGGTCAAGTAACCAAGTATTTGAAAGCTGGGTTGTTGCTATGTTGCTTAATTGGCATAACGCAGACCCTGTGAGCCAAATGGAAATAGACCGAAACCAAGCAGCGTTTGAATTTCAAGGTAATCGTAATCCCTATATCGACTACCCTGAATTTGTAGAAATGATTTGGTAGAGAAATATAGCTTCAGCCAAGGCTGAAGCTATTTAAAACTCGCCTGACCAAGCGCAATAGACTCATAGCGCTGCCCTGTTAGTTTAATCACCCATACATTGTCTGCAAATGTTCGACTAAAATACACCGTTTGCCCATTTGGAATATTTGGCATAAAAGACGTAATAGACTCCCATTGGCTGTCTACTTTTTCTTTAAGTTTCATACTCGCGTTAAAATAGCTTCCTTCTTTATTTGTTTTAATCTCAAGGGCTGTTAACTGCTCATCGTCACCTATTTCTATTAATGCACTTTTGTTCAAGCTGGCTAATAGTTGAGGTTGATGAATGGGTTGTAGATTTTTTAGTGTTTCATTTACTTGGCTGTCTATGGTTATATTATTTTCTAATTTATAAATAGTTGCTTCAATCGCAAATACTGGCTCTGCAATACATGCTGAGGATAAAAACCCCAAGGTAATACAGATTACTGCTTTATAAAAATACGTTTTCATTAGTTATACTCCTTTATTAATAAGTCTGCTTAGCATAACTAAAAAACACCTAATTAATATATAACTCACTAATATTCATGATATTCTTTTTATTCATCGCCATGAATATAACTCAGCAGGCTATTTAAAAAACTCATTTTTAGCGATAATGCGCGGGTAAGTAAACAATTAGAGTATGGAAACATGTCATCATTAGGAACAGAATTAAAACGCATTAGAGCAAACAAAAAGTGGACCCAAGCATTTGCTGCACGTGAAATTGGTATCCAGCAGTCTTACTTATCTAAGCTCGAAAATGGACAATTTATTCCTTCCACTGAGGTAATTGAAAAGCTCGAACTTTGCTATGGCAAAGCGTGTTTAGATAAGTATTCACCCTCAAAACCATCACAACACACATCATTTAAAAAAATGCCACTTATGAGTTTGCTCCTGATTATCACTAGTCTTGTAATGTGGCTGTGTGCAACATATGAAATTTTTTATCCAGAAACCTACTTCACCTATCAAGCAAAGCTAGGGGACTTTTTAGCGTTTAATGTGACTCAGCAATATCAAGGCGAGCGATTTATAGAGGGGGATGTTACATACCAAATTGTGGGCGAAAGACAAGTTAGCCGGATTGAAAACCGCTTTTTAATTGTAAGCTCCGTGCTGTGTATTTTAGTGTCAGTCGTAATAGGCGTTTTATCGCAAACACATAAGTTTCGTAAATTATGAACCCACTACCGAATTTGCTTTTAACGTTCCATTTATCCATTATTTTATCGAATAAAATAGCATCGTTATTTTTACATGGCCTTGGTGATCCTTGCGGCAACCCTACTTTCCCCATCACACCATTGAAATCGATGTCATAACACATACCTTTATACATCTCCGTTCGCTTACCTCCATCAGCGTTTTGCCATAATATCACTGATTTTAAATCACTAGAATGCTCAATAGGAACCGTAATTTGTTGGTGGTTTTTACGATTTGGCAAAGTTGCTATTTGCGTGTAATCAAACGATACAATGGCCTTATTTGAAGTTGAAAACTGAGGTATCAATGCGTAAGGGTTAAGCTTTTTAAATGACTGCTGTTTAGCTTTTGAATTAACCTTACTCTTTATATTATCAATAACTACCTTATCAACATTATGCTTTTTTCCATCGGTACTTGTGGCCGTATTTCCATTTGCTGTAATAGCACCATCCGGTAAATCTGATTCTAATTGCTTGTCGTTTTCAAAATCACGTTCTTTAAGCGGCTTAGTTGTTAACTCACTTGCATCAAGCTCAGTATTATTTTCAGAGAATGAAGCACTGGGTTGCTTACTATTTTTATTACTAGGTAATGTTGCAAGGTCCACCATTACATAAGCTTTTATTACTTTGCCTGTAGGGGGTTGTGCTATCTCAATCGTTTGCCTCGAAATCAAACAAATAACAACAACATGCAAACCAATTGATATACCCCACGCTTTATAGTTACCTTTAAACACATCCGCTCCCTGTGAACAGTTTATTCTATGAGTATAACTAGGCAGGTTTAGTTCATTTAGGGAGGCACTGTTATTAGGTTAAAAACCATCAATAAGTGGCTTTACTGCAGTACTAAAAGCAAAAAGCCCCAGCTAATGCCGAGGCTTTTTATAAAACAGACTTAATTAAAAATTAAGCTTGTTTTGGACTAGAAATAACGTCTACTAATGTCCAAGACTTAGTCTTAGAGATTGGAGCGCATTCACGGATAGTAACAACGTCACCCGCTTTTGCTGTGTTATTTTCGTCATGTACGTGTAATTTAGTCGTACGTTTGATGAATTTCCCATAGATTGGGTGCTTCACGTAACGTGCGATAGCGATAGTGAAAGATTTTTCCATCTTGTCGCTGATTACAGTGCCTTGAAGAGTACGAATTTTATCACTCATTATTGACCTGCCTTCTGGTTAATAACTGTTTTTACACGCGCGATATCGCGACGTACTGTTCTTAGCGTGTGAGTTTGAGCTAACTGACCAGTGCTTGCTTGCATGCGCAGGTTAAACTGCTCACGAAGAAGACCTAGAAGTTCAGCATTAAGCTCTTCTACGCTTTTATCTTTTAGTTCGCTTGCTTTCATCACATTACCGTCCGAGTTACGAAAGTTGTTTTGAATGGCAGTTTACGAGCAGCAAGGTCGAATGCTTCACGAGCAAGCTCTTCAGAAACACCTTCCATTTCGTAAAGTACTTTACCAGGCTGAATTTCAGCAACCCAATATTCAACAGAACCTTTACCTTTACCCATACGAACTTCAAGAGGCTTTTCTGTGATCGGTTTGTCAGGGAAGACACGGATCCAGATTTTACCTTGACGTTTCACGTGACGTGTCATGGCACGACGAGCTGCTTCGATTTGACGAGCAGTCATGCGGCCACGGCCAGTAGCTTTCAAACCGAAAGTACCGAAGCTTACTTTGTTACCGTTTTGCGCTAAACCACGGTTGCGGCCTTTGTGCATTTTACGGAATTTTGTACGTTTTGGCTGTAACATTACTCGCTACCTCTACTTAGCACTTTTTTTGGCTTTCTTTGGTGCGCGTTTAGCTGGCTTCTCTTGCTCTTGTACTAGTGGTAAACCACCAATAACTTCGCCTTTGAAGATCCAAACTTTAACACCAATGATACCATAAGTGGTTAAGGCTTCAGAAGTTGCGTAGTCGATATCAGCACGAAGAGTATGTAGAGGTACACGACCTTCACGATACCATTCTGAACGTGCGATTTCTGCGCCGCCAAGACGACCGCTAACTTCAACTTTGATCCCTTTAGAACCGATGCGCATTGCATTTTGTACCGAACGCTTCATAGCGCGACGGAACATAACACGACGCTCTAGTTGAGAGGCAATGCCGTCTGCTACTAGTTGTGCATCTAGTTCTGGTTTACGTACTTCAGAAATATTGATCTGAGCAGGTACACCAGCAATCTTAGTTACCGCTTGACGTAATTTTTCTACGTCTTCGCCTTTTTTACCGATAACAACACCCGGACGAGCCGTGTGAATTGTTACGCGGATTGATTTTGCTGGACGCTCAATAACGATTTTAGACACAGAAGCCGCTTTCAATTCCTTAGTAAGGAATGTACGTACTTTGTGATCGCCAAAAAGCTGTGCAGAGAAATCTTTTGAACTCGCGTACCAGGTAGAAACCCAAGGTTTAGATATACCTAGGCGAATACCAGTAGGATGAACTTTTTGTCCCATTACTTATACTCCTAGCTATCTGAAACCACAACAGTGATGTGGCTTGTACGCTTAAGGATGCGGTCTGCGCGTCCTTTAGCACGTGGCATAATACGTTTCATTGTTGGACCATCGTCCACAAAGATCGTTGTTACACGTAGCTCATCAATGTCAGCACCTTCGTTATGCTCTGCGTTAGCAATAGCAGACTCAAGTACTTTCTTAACTAATACAGCCGCTTTCTTAGGGCTGTACGCCAGGATTTCTAGTGCGCGATCGACAGGTAACCCGCGGATCTGATCTGCAACTAGACGTGCTTTTTGCGCCGAACCAGAGGCGAATTTATGTTTAGCTAATGCTTGCATTTATCATTCCCCTCTTAACGTTTCTTCGCTTTCTTATCCGCAGCGTGGCCACGGTAAGTGCGAGTTGGTGCAAATTCACCTAGTTTGTGACCGATCATTTCGTCAGAAACGAAAACTGGTACATGCTGGCGACCATTATGGACAGCAATGGTCAATCCGATCATGTTAGGTATGATCATTGAACGACGGCTCCAAGTTTTAATTGGCTTCTTGTCACCGCTTTCCAAAGCTTTCTCTACCTTCTTCAGCAAGTGTAGGTCTATAAAAGGACCCTTCTTGAGAGAGCGTGGCATGGCTATTCCTCAATATTACTTAGTACGACGACGTACTATAAATTTATCCGTACGCTTGTTCTTACGCGTCTTAGCACCTTTAGTCGGCTTACCCCATGGAGACACAGGATGACGACCACCAGATGTACGACCTTCACCACCACCGTGTGGGTGATCAACCGGGTTCATGGCAACACCACGAACTGTCGGACGAATACCACGCCAGCGATTTGCACCTGCTTTACCAAGTGAACGAAGCATATGCTCAGCATTGCCTACTTCACCTAGCGTCGCACGACAATCTGATTCAACTTTACGAACTTCGCCTGAACGAAGACGTAATGTTACATACTGACCATCACGAGCAAGGATTTGAACGTATGCACCAGCAGAACGTGCGATTTGAGCACCTTTACCTGGTTTTAATTCTACGTTGTGAACAGTCGAACCTACAGGCATATTGCGCATAGGTAATGCATTACCAGGCTTGATTGGTGCATCAACACCAGACTGGATTGCATCACCAGCTTTTAAGCCTTTTGGTGCGATAATGTAACGACGCTCACCGTCTGCATATAATACAAGTGCGATGTTTGCGCTACGATTTGGATCATATTCTAAACGCTCAACAGTGGCTGGAATGCCATCTTTAGTACGTTTAAAATCGATTAAACGGTAATGCTGCTTATGACCACCACCGATATGACGAACCGTAATACGACCATTGTTATTACGACCACCTGATTTAGAGTTTTTCTCTAATAGTGGTGCGTATGGCTTGCCCTTATGTAGATCTGGGTTTACCACTTTAACTAGGTGACGACGACCCGCAGAAGTTGGCTTACACTTTTGAAGTGCCATAATTCTAACTCCCCTTATTACTCGGCGCCGCCGACAAAGTCTAGTTCGCTGCCTTCTTTAAGAGTAACGTAAGCTTTTTTCCAGTCGCTACGACGACCGAAACGTGCGCCAGTACGTTTTGTTTTACCCTTAACATTAAGTGTGCGAACACCAGTTACTTCCACTTCAAAAAGCTTCTCTACAGCTGCTTTAACTTCAGCTTTAGTTGCGTCATTTACTACTTTGAAAACGATAGTGTTGTTTTCTTCAGCAGCAATAGTGCTTTTTTCAGAGATATGTGGAGCAAGGATCACTTTTAAAAGACGTTCTTCACGAATCATGCTAGCGTCTCCTCAAGTTGCTTAACAGCAGCTGCTGTAATAAGTACCTTATCGAAAGCGATTAAGCTTACAGGGTCGATACCAGCTACATCACGCGTGTCAACCTTGTACAGGTTACGTGCCGATAAAAATAGATTCTCATCTACTTCTTCAGTTACGATTAGAACATCTTTAAGCTCAAGTTCTTTAAGCTTAGCAACTAGTTCTTTAGTTTTTGGTGCTGCTAGAGCAAAACTTTCAACAACGATTAAACGCTCTTGACGAACTAATTCAGATAAAATGCTTTTGATCGCACCGCGGTACATTTTACGGTTTACTTTTTGGCTGTGGTCTTGTGGTTTAGCTGCGAAGCTAACGCCACCTGAACGCCAAATTGGACTACGGATTGTACCAGCACGTGCACGGCCAGTACCTTTTTGAGCCCATGGTTTTTTACCACCACCGCTTACTTCAGAACGTGTCTTCTGAGCACGAGTACCTTGACGAGCACCTGCTGCGTATGCAACAACTACTTGATGTACTAATGCTTCGTTAAACTCACGTCCAAAAGTAGCTTCAGAAACTTCAAGACCGCCAGAAGCGTCTTTAATTGCTAATTCCATCACTAAATCTCCAGGACTTATGCTTTAACAGCAGGTTTAACGATAACGTCACCGCCGATAGCGCCAGGTACTGCACCTTTAACTAAAAGCAAGTTACGCTCAGCGTCAACGCGTACTAGTTCTAAGTTTTGAGTCGTTACACGCTCAGCACCCATATGACCGGCCATTTTCTTACCTTTAAACACCTTACCAGGTGATTGGTTTTGACCGATTGAACCAGGAGCACGGTGAGATAGAGAGTTACCATGTGTAGCGTCTTGCATGCTGAAATTCCAGCGCTTAACACCACCTTGGAAACCTTTACCTTTAGAAGTACCGGTTACGTCAACTTTGTTGATTTCGTTGAATAATTCAACAGTAAGCTCAGCGCCTACTTCAAAATCGCCTTCACCACCATTTAGGCGGAATTCCCACAGACCGCGACCCGCTTCAACACCAGCTTTAGCGAAGTGACCCGCTGTTGCTTTGTTTACACGGCTTGCTTTTTTAGTGCCTGCGGTTACTTGAAGCGCGTTATAACCGTCTGTTGCGTCAGATTTGATCTGAGCAATGCGGTTAGGTGTCGCTTCAATAACTGTCACAGGGATAGATACACCATCTTCAGTGAAGATACGTGTCATACCCACTTTACGACCGACTAGACCTAATGCCATTTTCCTAAAACCTCTCTAATCTTTCGATTAACCCAGGCTGATTTGAACATCAACACCAGCAGCAAGATCTAAACGCATAAGTGCGTCAACAGTCTTGTCAGTTGGTTCTACGATGTCGATCAGACGTTTATGGGTGCGGATCTCGTACTGATCACGCGCATCTTTATTAACGTGCGGTGATGTAAGTACAGTAAAACGTTCAAAGCGTGTAGGTAGTGGAATTGGACCACGTACTTGTGCGCCAGTGCGTTTCGCAGTTTCCACGATTTCCGCCGTTGATTGGTCAATCAAACGGTGGTCAAAAGCTTTTAGGCGAATACGAATGCGTTGATTTGACATTCTTAAACCTCAATATAAAGAGCATTTAAAAGAGCATAAAAAAACGACCGAAACAATCTTAAAAACATAAGATGCCGGTTGTTGATTTATATCTACGTTGAGTTCCAAATCGGAACTCCTGTTTTATTAGCTTGAAATCCAAGCTTAATGTTCCTTCCAAGTTCCCGGGGGAATTTTGAAAGCCTGCGTATTATAGTGATATTGGTGATAAATGCAACAACTATTTCAAACTACCAGAATGAGGATTATTTATACTGTAAAAAAGGGTTGTCACTATGTCGTCATTACTGGGAATTTACTATAGTTAGGAAGCCATGCAATCGTACTTGGCACTAATGATAATGGTCAGTCCAGTTTTTAATTGTTATTATTCATCCTTATTTTGCTTTTATCTCTTAATCCTTAACCTTGGTGAGTTGATGCGTATTTTTAATTATTGCTTGAATTTTGTGTCTATGGTGATGAATCGCCTATTTGTGAAAAGCAAAGTACTGCCCGAGAACCCAATTGAACAATACGGTCTTAATCCCGCCTACCCTACTTTTTATATAGTTAAACTTAATGCTCGCTCAGATTTAGCGGCTCTTGACCGAGTTTGTAAAAAGTACAACCTGCCCAGACCAACTGAACAACAGCTGTTGGGTAATGCAGAGTTAGACCGCTTTATTGGCCTACAAAATCCACCACCACTGTTTGGCAGCCAAGCGAAGCCAACTGACGCGCTAAACCAGGGTAAACAAATAATTGCTCAACTATTTACCAGTGGCGAAAAAAACGTGCAAGTCATTCCGGTCACTATTTTATGGGGTCGTAATCCAGGTAAAGAAAAACCAGGTTTAGGTACGCTGGTTTCGCACTCACTTACACCTAGCTGGTTTCGTAAGTTTTTTGTATTACTGTTTTCAGGGCGTGATAACTTTATACGCTTTAGTCAACCGTTGGATTTATCGTTATTAGTAAATGAAAAAGCCGATGTTGATGAGTTACCTCATAAATTACTTCGCGTCGCTAGGGTGCATTTTCGTCGTCAAAAATTGGCGGCAACGGGCCCTAAAATGCCCTCACGCGAGCAACTATTTAATTCATTGTTAGCATCACCGACTATAAAAAAAGCAATTAACGATGAAGCAAAAAGCAAAAAAATCAGCCATGAGCAAGCACGGCAAAATGCGTTAAAGCTATTAGATGAGATTGCTGCTAACTACAGTGATGCCACCATACGTGTTGCAGATCGTGTATTAACCTGGCTATGGAACAAGCTCTATAACGGCATTGATATAAAATACACCGAACAAATCCATGATCTAACCAATAAAGGTCATGAAATTATTTATATGCCGTGTCATCGCAGCCACATGGATTACTTATTACTTACCTACTCGATTTATCATCTTGGTTTAGTACCACCACATATTGCTGCTGGTATTAACTTAAACTTCTTCCCAGCAGGCGGCATATTCCGCCGCAGTGGCGCATTTTTCATCCGCCGCTCATTTGCTGGCAACAAGCTTTACTCCGCTGTATTTAAAGAGTATTTAAGTCAGTTGTTTATCAAAGGTTACTCAGTTAAGTTTTATACTGAGGGCGGACGTAGCCGTACCGGGCGTTTACTACCACCAAAAACAGGTATGTTGGCGATGACACTACAAGCTATGTTACGTGGTATTGATCGCCCTATTTCGATTGTGCCGGTGTACATTGGTTATGAACACGTCATGGAAATAAATACTTATCTGAAAGAACTCGCAGGTGATGATAAAAAAGGCGAGTCGATTTTCGGTATTTTCAAAGCCATTAAAAATCTCAAAAACTATGGCCGCGGCTATTTGAATTTTGGCGATCCGATTTCGGTTAATCAATATTTAAATGAGCATCAACCTGATTGGCGTGAATCTATTCACCCAACTGATGTTCAAAAACCACAATGGCTTGGTCCGCAAGTGGCGACTTTAGCGGATAAAGTGATGGTTAATATTAATAGTGCCGCCGCGCTTAACGCAGTTAATTTACTGGCAATGATCTTACTGGTAAATGATAAGCAAGCATTGAGCAAGCCTAAATTGTTAGCACAACTAGACTTTTACTTACATTTACAACGTAGCGCTAGTTACAGTGAAAAAATCACCACCCCAGATGAAACTTCATCACAGTTACTCGAACATGCTTTAAAGTTGAATAAATTTGACGTTATAAGCGATGAGTTTGGCGAGATTATCGCGATTAACGATAAAGAGAAAATCCTCTTTAACTACTACCGTAATAATATTCTCCATGTGTTTGCCGTACCAAGCTTACTGGCACTGCATATATTTAAAAGCCATAAAACGACAGTATCGCAGTGCCAAAAATTGGTTAACTGTTTTTACCCGATGTTTGCTAAAGAATGGTTTTTACACGAACTTGATGAAAATTATATCACCCGCATACTGGCCAGCTTTGTAGATCAAGATTTAATAGAAATAGATGGTGATAACATAAAAATCACCAACAGTAATGATTGCTTAGCCAAGCTGGAAATTCTAGGTCGTGCGCTTAGCTTAACCCTGCAGCGCTACGCCATTGTGATTGGCTTTATTCAAACCAGTAAAGAAATTGAACGCGAAGAGCTTGAACGCGAAAGCCAAGTATTAGCGCAGCGCTTAGGTACCTTGCATGGTATTAAGACCCCTGAGTTTTTTGACAAAAAAGTATTGGTAGGCTTTATTAGCAACTTGCGCGAACAAAGTTTAATTAGCGAAACCGAGAATGGCTTACAGGGCAGTACTGAACTTTGTGAAGTGTATATTCACCTTAAAGCCTTGCTGCCAGCGCGAGTCTGGCAGTCAATTAGTGATATTGTGCAAGGACAATGTAAGCAAAAATAACTGCAAGCGGCATATTAACGCTGACGCATTACACCTTCTTGGATCGTTGAGGCAACTAAATTGCCTTGACGGTCAAAGAACTGACCACGCACCAACCCCCGCCCTGAGCTCGCACTTGGGCTATCAATGGTATATAAAATCCAATCATCCATTCGAAACGGACGATGAAACCACATCGCATGGTCAATTGTTGCTACTTGCATGTTTGGCTGCATAAACGAGACACCATGAGGCTGTAGAGCCGTTGGTAAAAACTCAAAGTCAGACGCATATGCCAATAAATAGTTATGAATACGTTGATCATCTGGCATCTCGCCATTGGCTTTGAACCAAATATGTTTAACCGGCTCCATTACCTCTGGCTTAAATGGGTTATGAAAGGTGACCGGACGCATTTCAATCGGCATTTCGCGAATAAACTTATTGCGGATCACCTCAGGTATATGAGATGCATGCTCTTGATAAAACTCCAGTGATGAGCGCAGCTCCTCAGGAGCTGGTACATCCGGCATTGTAGCTTGATGCGACAAGCCATCTTCAGCACCTTGAAATGATGCCGTCATATAAAAAATAGGTTTTCCATATTGAATAGCACTAACTCGGCGAGTACTAAAGCTCTTACCATCACGGATCGTTTCAACATCGTACACAATTGGCTTTGCAGCATCACCAGGGCGTAAAAAATAAGAATGCAGTGAATGAACAATACGGCCTTCCGGTAAGGTTTCTTTAGCTGCAGACAGTGCTTGGCCCATGACTTGACCACCAAATACCGCACGAAAACCCAAATCTTGGCTTTGCCCTCGATACAAGCCCTGCTCTATTTCTTCTAACGTTAATAACGACAATAAATCATCTAAAACTTGGCTCATAGTTGCTCCTCAATCCCATTTAGATTTTAATGATACTATAGACAAGTATGATGTAAATATTTCAAGGATCCTAGTTATGGCGTATTGGTTATTTAAAACTGAACCCGATGCATTTTCAATCGACGATTTAAAAAGCGCCCCTGCACAAACCACTGCATGGGAAGGTGTGCGCAACTACCAAGCCCGTAATTTTATGCGCGATGGCGTAAAGCTCGGCGATTTAGTAATGATTTACCATTCTAGCTGTAAACACGTCGGCGTTGCAGGTATCGCAATAGTGACTGCTGAAGCCTACCCAGATCCTTGCCAGTTTGATTTAAGCAGTGATTATTACGATCCTAAATCAACCAGTGATAAACCGAGATGGGTTGTGGTTGATGTGACCTATCAGCAGCATTTAAATAAATTAGTCAGCTTAAAAGCGATTAAAGAAAACGACGCCATCACCGAAATAGCTCTAAAAAAAGGCGGTCGATTATCGGTAATGCCAGTGACTAAAGCGGATTGGCAAGCAATTATAAAAATGGCAGAGTAACAACAATAGATTGTTGCTAATACATCACGTTTCCTTCTTTTTCCAAATTTGCTAAAATAGACGGCTTGTTTTAGTTAGGGGGTTAGATGAAATTACTGTATTGGTTAGATGAGTGGTTAACTCTACCTCAAGATGAACAGCAAACCAGATTACCTATCTCTGGAGGCGATTTACTTGGCGATGTTTTTGTTAAGTATCACTTTATTGATATAAATAAGCCTTTATTGTTCACCTTTTCTCCTGCCGGTACTAATTACCAAGAGCATGATCTCAATGATGATTTTAGCCCTTGGGGATTTCAACTCGCGCAAAAACAACATGTTAATGTTATTTCTTTTCAGCACTTAGGAATAAGTAATTGGTTTAGACACCGTAATTTACTGTTTTTCCTCGAGCAACTCGCTCCCTTGCTAACACCCTTTACCCAGCGATTAGGCTACGGCTTAAGCCGAGGTGGTTTTGCTGTGGGTGCATTTGCTAATTTACTAAAGCTAGATAAGGTACTGTTATTTCACCCTGTTAGCACCAAAAATAAAGCACTTGCTCCTTGGGATGACCGCTCAAGTACGGATATAGCGCAACAATTCGATTGGGAGCAAGATTACCACGATCTCGATTTAGGCAATGCTAAAGGCTATATAATTTACGACCCGACCAATCGTATTGACCGCGGCCATGCTAAGCGCTATTCGCAACTAACCCACTTACGCGTGTTTGGTATGGGTCACAGTACCCATGCCACCTACCTAAATAAATTTGGCTTTTATAAACAAGTGGCCGTCGACTTTATTAGCAATCAACAAGTCGATATTGCGCAATTTCGCCTACAAACCAAAACCCTGCGCTTTAAAGAAGACTATTATAGAAGGCTCAACAAGGCGAATGCTAAATCGGCACACCGCCAAGTATTATTAAGCAAAGCGCACAACATACTAATTGATGAAAAAGCAGCGCATGTGCAAGAGCATCAAGCAAAAATTGATATTCAACCATTGATTGATGTCGCGCTAAAGCACCAAGATGAACACCCTAAGGATGCCATTCAGCTGCTCGAAGTTGCTCAGCAACTTGCCCCTGATGATCCTTTAGTGGAGCACAAACTAAAACAGCTAAAATAAAAAACCGTGCTTGTTTAATCAAGCACGGTTGGCAAATTTATATGTAAACTGACAACTCAATTTTAGCCTTTCTTTTTCTTGGTAGTTTTCTTTTTGTGCCCGTGCTTGGGCACTATCGCAAAGTACATTATCAGTGCGAGCCATGAAAAGAAAATGATGCCGATTAACCAGCCATTTTTTTCGTGGCCTTGCGTACGTTTACTATTGAGCACAATCACTACTGGGAGTATATATGCGCTCAAAAGTAGAATTAAAAACGCCACTTCATTCATTACTTAGCAAGCCCCTGCCAATCAACTTCGCTGCTTAAAACACGATCAACCGCAATGTAATGTAAAATATCACCACTGTTAACCGGATAATCCAGTGGTGGATTTAAATCCATATTTTGCGCACTCAGGTTGTGAGCAACACCAAGTAAAATAGCATCATGGTCGTGTTTAAAATGATGAAATAATTTACCAAATTCCATTACCGCTAAATCAGCAGGAATAGCTAAACTAAACTGGGTATCACCATGCAAAGTAGATAATAATTCCTCTTGTACACGACTTGAGCCGGGGTCTTGCATTGAACGTACTAGAATTTCGGCTGACTTAGCCGTTGAACATTCCACGTTGTAACAATGTTCTAGTAGCATTTCGACTTTACTCTCATCGTTAAAGTGCGCACTAATATGGCAGTCATCTTTCACTAATTTACTAATGCGCAGGGCGGTCGTAAAAGTTTCGTCGTCGTCTTGCCCGTCAATAATAATTTTATCTGCCAGTTTAATTGCGACCCTTTCCAGCTCGCTTAAATCTGTAAAACTAGTTAAGCGCACAAAATCAACATGGGCATTAGCTAAAAACGGATGCTCCATTGACTCTGTGACCGCAAGCAAAATTCGTCGATCCAAACGCTTTTGGTCAGCGAGAATATAATCAATCATTTTTTTAGTACGAATTTGATGCCAGCCAAAAATAATAATGTGATTGTGAAAATGTGCAAAACTTTTATCACCCGTCATAGCGCGCCTAATTAAATAAGTAACTGTTTGCCCTGTTTTACCTAACAGGACACCAAATAAAGCTAAACCAAATGGAATTTGCAGTATCGCCACAATCCATCTACCCAGATCTGTAGTTGCACTAAAATCACCATATCCTACCGTTGAGGTAGTAACGATATAGTAATAAACAAAAGTGCTAATTGGCCTCAGTGCGGCTTCTTCAGCGAAGATTAACAACAACCAGATCAAGACCATATGTAATAATGTCGCAATAGCGACAGCTTGCCAACTAACCTGATCAATATGGTTTCTGACTAGTAAAAATAATCGTTTAAATATAAAAGGCATGCCCACACTTGGTTATTCAGCTATCAATTATCGATAAGTTACTGTAATGCTTAAATGAAGGCAATGGTTGAAATACTTTTGAGGATCAAGATTATTATCTAGACTGCTTTTTTAAAGTAGAACAGTGTAAGCTATACTTGAATTATTAATTATAAAGTCGAGCGTGTTATGTCAGGTGTATTAGCTTCTGTTGATCAACGAACTCAACTCGTTGGTGAAAATCGCTTAGAGTTATTATTGTTTTATTTGCACAGTCGCCACTTGTTTGCTCTTAATGTCTTTAAAGTTAAAGAAGTAGTGAAACTGCCGCATCTTAGTATCATTCCACATGCCCATCCTAAAATATCAGGCGTGGCCAATATTCGTGGTGAATCAATCCCTGTTATTGATTTACGCCAAGCGATTTGCATGTCTGCGGCTAAGAACACTGAAGATAGTAACTTAGTGATCACTGAATACAATCGCACAGTACAAGGGTTTCTAATTGGTAAGGTTGATCAAATCGTTAATATGACATGGTCAGATATAATGCCACCGCCTTCCTCTATCGGTAAAAATCATTATCTAACTGCGCTCACTAAAATTCAACGTGATGGCCAAGAGCAGTTAGTAGAGATCATTGATGTAGAAAAAGTACTAGCAGAAATTGTTGAGTACGAAGTACAAATTTCTGATGAGGTGCTTGATCAAAGTATCGTAAACGAATTTGTTGGCCGAAAAATACTCCATGCTGACGACTCACCTACAGCACGAAAACAAGTGAGCGATACATTAACGCAGTTGGGTATTGAGATTATCCCAGCCAGTAATGGTCTTGAAGCACTCAATATGCTTAAAGCCTGGGCTGATAAAGGCATGGACGTAGAAAAAGAGTTACTGATGGTGATCACCGATGCAGAAATGCCAGCAATGGATGGTTATCGCTTAACGCACGAGATCCGTAACGATAACCGCTTAAAAAATCTGCATGTGGTACTTAACACATCCCTCAGTGGCAGCTTTAACCAAGCCATGGTCGAGAAAGTGGGTTGCAATGCGTTTTTATCTAAATTTCAACCAGACTTACTCGTAGAAGAAGTACAAACACGTTTAAAAGCGGTCCTCGCACCACAGAAATAGCACTGTATCTAAGCGTGGCTTATGCCACGCTAGTGCTTGAATTAACGTTTGTTATAATGACGAAGAAATACGCGATTTAACACCACGACTACAACTCTATTTGCCAATTAAACACTTTCGTGATTAATTGGCAATATGTAGCAATAATCAAAACACACAATCATTATGCTAAATCATGTTGCCAAACCGTTCACTAAATTAGTGGAACGTTACCTACCCGATCCATTTATTTTTGTTATTTTACTCACACTACTTACCTTTATAATTGCGTGTGTAGTGACACCTTCAAACCCACAACAAGTGCTGAGCGCGTGGGGCAGTGGTTTTTGGAACTTACTGAGTTTTGCCATGCAGATGCTGTTGGTATTACTCACCGGATATATGCTGGCAAGTACACCGATGATGAGCCGACTGCTCACGCAATTAGCAAAACTTGCCAATACTGCGCCAAAAGCTATTTTATTAGTGACTTTTGTATCATTACTCGCCAGTTGGATTAACTGGGGATTTGGCTTAGTTATTGGCGCTTTATTTGCCAAAGCCATTGCCCGCCACATACTAGTTGATTATCGCTTACTGGTTGCCAGTGCGTATTCTGGCTTTATTGTTTGGCATGGTGGCTTGGCAGGCTCAATTCCTTTAACTATCGCAACGTCAGGGCATTTTTCACAGCAAAGCATTGGTGTGATAAACACCAGCGAAACACTTTTTTCAGGATTTAATATAGCCATAGTTATTGGCTTATTTATCATTATGCCACTGGTTAATCGTTATATGTTACCCAGCGCCAAAGACAGCATTTATGTTGATAAAACGCTATTAGCAGAACCGATACCTAAACCCAACAATGTTACTCGCCCTGCCGATAAAATTGAACACAGTAAGTTATTAGGACTAGGCATTGGAGTGCTTGGGCTAGTTTATTTAGCTAATTATTTTGTGTTTAGTGGCGGCTCACTTAATTTAAACAGTGTGATTGCACTGTTTTTATTTTCTGCGATTTTACTGCATCAAACGCCGTATAATTTACTTAATAGCCTGCAGCAAGCAGTCCCCAGCGGCGCAGGGATTATTATCCAGTTTCCATTTTATGCTGGGATCATGGCAATCATGGTACAAACAGGTTTGGCGCAGCAAATATCACAAGGATTTATCGCCATCGCCAGTGCACAATCACTGCCGTTTTGGAGCTTTTTAAGCGCGGGATTAGTCAATATATTTGTGCCATCTGGCGGTGGACAATGGGCGGTACAAGCACCGATAGTGATACCCGCAGCACAAGCTCTGGGTGCAGATATGCCACGCGTGGCTATGGCGGTAGCGTGGGGTGATGCGTGGACTAACCTGATTCAACCATTTTGGGCCTTGCCAGTGCTAGCAATTGCCGGCCTAAAAGCCAAAGACATTATGGGCTTTTGTTTAGTGCAGCTAATTATAACCGGCGTGTTTATATCCTTGGTGTTGAGTTTTTATCCGTAACGCTTGCTGCAAAAATATAGCGTGAGTAACACCTCACGCTATTTAAATTTGTTAACTCGACAATATCTTCATCGGCAGGCTTAAAATTGCATTTTCAGAGTCAGCAAAATGCATCATCACAGCCACATGGCCTGCAACTACTAAAGCGTACATCACGGCCGAAAAACCTTGCCCATATTTATCTAGTGGCAGTAAATGTGAATAGTGGCGGCCGCGCCATTCAAAGACTATTTCCAGTGCACCGATAAATAAGAAAAACACTAATAGCATTAAGCCAAAGGTGTAGCTTAGCCATAAGCCAAATAACACGCCTAAAATACAAATACTCAATCCAACCCATGAACGCATTGAGAAGCTAATACTTTTTAATACATGCCCGCCATCAAGCGGCAAGATAGGTAACAAGTTAAATAAATTCAATAATGCGCTGAGTACTGCGGCCCCGGCGAATATTTCCATCTCAGTGGCGTAATAAAGCACCACCCCCATTACGGAGGTGATCAAACCAAATGCGGGCCCCATTAAAGAAATCACCACATCTTGCCAGCGGGTGGTAATTTTATCGTCGCTCACCGCAAGACCACCGACGAACGGGATCAAGTAAATGCCTTTGGTTTTAATCCCAAAATATTGCATTGCTCTGACATGGCCGTATTCGTGGATCACTAAACAGGCAATCAGCATCAAGGCAAATTCAAAGGTGAACAGCCACGCATAACCAGCCACTGAGGCGCCAGCTAACGCCACTTTAACAACTTTGGCACTTTTAAAGATCTTAAAACCAAGCGCAAATAATCCAAGCAGCCCCTGCTTAGGTTTGGTTTTTTCAATTGGTGGCAAGGTGAGCTGTTGTACAAATTGATTATTAATATGAAGTGATAAACTTTGTTCAACTACAGCACTGGTGTCTAAGCCAATTACTTGATCGTCAAGTTTAAATTCAAAATAATTTTCGCGCGGATTATCAAACCCAATCGCTTGTTGTTGCTGAAAAATTTTTACAATTTGTTGCCCTGCGAGCACTAAACTAAATTGTTGATCAGCGAGGGTCAGCTGTATTTGCATGATGTCACTTTAAACCTTAAAAATTATATCGTTAGTATACCCATTTTTTTAACGAGATTATGGAATATATTTGCAACTATAAAGCTGACACCTTCGCTATTCTCGACTACTTTTAGTTAACAAGTAAATTTTATTTCAGGGAAGAAAATGACAAAATTAGCACGCAGCATTCTGGTCGTTGATGATTCAAAAGCTATTTTAGTAGTGATGCAGGCTATCTTAAATGAGCTTAATGTGCCCAATGTAACTACGTGCTTGAATGCTCAAGACGCTCTTAATAAAGTAAAAACGAATCTATATACTTTTGACGCCGTGTTTACTGACCTGAATATGCCAGACATGGATGGCATGGAGCTTATTCGCCACCTTGGCGATATCCAATATCCAGGCGCAATTGTCATTATTTCGGAAATGAATTCAAAAATCATTGATTTGGCGGCTGATTTAGCCCGAAAAAATAATGTACATTTAATTGGTAACATCGCCAAACCAGTGCAACTCAACCAAGTTTATACACTGCTACAAAAACTAGAGTATTTAGCTTGTCATACTGAAAAACCCACAGAACCAATTTCTGAAACGCAATTGCTGCATGCAATAAGTCATAATGAGATAACGCCGTTTTATCAACCAAAAGTAAACCGTAATAGTAATAAAGTTGAAAGCATAGAAGTATTAGCCAGAATAGTGACCGCGGAACAAGGCGCAGTACTTTTACCGGAGCGATTTATTTGTGTCGCTGAAGATCTAGATTTAATTAACCTAATCACATTTCAGTTGTTTGAAAAGGCAACAGGCGATTTCTCAGAAATAAAAACTCGTTTAGGCTACAAACTTAAACTGGCTTTTAATTTGTCTCCCTGCCAGCTAGAAGATTTAAGCTGCCCAGATAAGCTGGCTTTAATTTTACATCTTAATCAATTGACCCCAAGTGAAATTATTTTAGAGATCACAGAACAGCATGCTTTATCCAGTTCAGCACAGCTAGAAACTCTAAACCGTTTGCGAATGCGTGGTTTTGGTATTTCTCTTGATGATTTTGGCACTGGGTTTACCAATGTACAACAATTAAAAACACTGCCTTTTACTGAGGTGAAAATAGATCGTACCTTGATCAGTAATATTGAAAGTGATTTATTTTCTCAGGTCATTGTTAGTAGCTTAGTGAATATAGCTATTCAAGATGACTTAACAATTGTCGCTGAAGGCATTGAGCGCGTTGAGGAGCTTGAATACTTGGAGCGTTTTAAAGAGCACATTTTAATGCAGGGCTTTTTGATCAGTCGCCCAAAAGGCAAAACTGAATTTATTCGCTGGGCGCAATCATGGCTACATATGGTTTCATTAAATAGTCATAGCCGACGTTAATTTTTTCGTTTCGCCATGGTATTCTCAGCGCTTAACAATTTATTGCTACTTTCCAAGCGCTGACGCCACATTTGCTTAGCAACTGCTTGCATATTAGCTGATTGATCATGCTCGTCTACAATTTCAAAGCCCATTAACGCTTCAATCATATCTTCGAGCGTCACAATCCCCTGCACATCACCATATTCATCTACCACTAAGCAAATATGAGTGCGCTCAGCTAACAAAGTATGTAATAAAGTAGGTACATATAAAGTCTCTGGCACAGTATAAATAGGTTTTATCAACTTGCTGATTTTATAGTTCTCGCCCAATCGATGATACGCCAACATAATATCGTTTTTATGTACAAAACCGATAATATCATCACCATTTTTATCATATACCAACACTCGAGAAAACGACGCTGAACCATGCTCAGCTAAATACTGATTTACAGTTAAATCTTTATGCACTTTAAACAAGACGGTACGCGGGGTAAGTAATGAATCTAATTTAGCGTGGCGAAAATGCAATAAACTACGGATGATTTCAGACTCTTCCTGATGCAAAGCACCTGATTGCGACCCCATATCAGCCATAGCTTCAATTTCTTGACGAATATAATACTCTTCGTTGTAATTACGGCCCAATATACCGGTGAGTTTTTCAGCAAGCCACACAAAAGGCTTTAGTGCGATGACTAAATACTGTAATGCTTGGGTCACCATAGGTGCAAGCGTTCGCCAATGCTTTGCGCCCAGAGTTTTTGGAATAATTTCTGACAGCACCAATACTAACAATGTCATTATCGCCGAAGCAATTCCCACCGCCGCATCAGAAAAAACCACCGCGGCTTGTGCCCCTACACCGGCAGCACCTGCAGTATGGGCAACCGTATTTAAGGTTAAAATAGCAGCTAAAGGCTGATCTACATTGGTTTTTAATTGCTCAAAACGTTTGGCTAGCTTAGGCTTTTTTTTACGCAATACTGCGACATAGCTTGGCGTAATACTCAATAGTACGGCTTCCATAATCGAACATAAAAAAGAAATCGTAATCGCCGCAACCATGTAAACGATTAATAATGTCACTGTTACCCCTTAGCCAGTCAGTCAATTATACCCCCTTAGGTATACACCTTACCAAGTGTAGCCCCTAACCTCAAACCTTACGCTGCTGAGCAATGAAATCCATCGCAGAGCACTTTTTGGCACCACAACCACATGCTATATTAAATTAAATTCCCTACATCAGGCTCAATAATGAATTTTAGTTCACTATGGCGCGGTAAAGCACCTCGCCTAACAACCACACTCGCGGTGTTAACTTTAAGCACATTAAGTAGCGCTTTAGTCGCTGCACCATTAGATAAAGCAGATATTAAGTTTATTGGCCCAATTGCAGCCGACATGCAGCTAAAGCCATATCAAACTGAGCATCAAGATGCGATTATTAACGCACTATTACCTAGCATTCAACAACCAACAACAAGTATTACGGTATTTGGCGAAAAATTAAAGTGGCAAACCTTAGACAAAGTAAATGCGTTAACTCTTGGTGGTCTACAAGCATTAAAGTTTACCGCTCATGCAGAGCGCTTTAGCCAAGGCACATTGACACTTAAAGGTATCGAAAAAGCGCAGTTGTTTATCGATGGTGAAAAACAATCAGTCACAAAAGAAAGCTATGAACTGGCATTACCGCAAGGCGATCACCAAATAGTGATTATTGCTGAACAAGTTGCTAATTGGCACGATGTTGACGTTGATTTCAACCCTAAAGCAGCAATTGATAGATTAACTTTTAGCAATAAAGAGCAACACGGTTTATCTGCTAAACAACTGTTTGATGCCACAACGGTTAGTTCACTATCTTTAGCACCTGATGCCAAACACTATTTAGTGGCAAAACGTCATTATCAGGATAGCACTGGCAATCAAGCAAATGTGATCACAGAGCTAAAAAATGATGATAATCAAACAGTTTACCGTTTTGAGTCGGGTCAACCGAGTAACATTATTTGGAGCCCCGATAATAATTATTTAGTCTATCTATTAGATGGAAAGTTAAAGCAATTAAATCGAAAAACCCTTAATCTTAAAGTGATTGCCAGCAACCTAGAGGGCGCGGGTGACTTTGCATATTACGATAACAACAGCTTAATCTTCAGCTGGTCCAAATCACCAGCAGCTGATAACAGCCTAACTAAACACTACCAAGGTTTACAAGATCGTTGGTCATATGCCCGCACAACCTCACAAGCTTACTTATTAGATATAAGTACAGGCCTGAGTAAAACAATAAGCCAAGGACCACTTAGTCACAGTATTGAAGATTTTAATAGCAAACGTGGTACGGTATTACTGAGTCGTGGTGTGCAAGTAATGCAAGCGTCGACTCACCCCACCACTGAGTTAGTGGAATTGAATATTGCCAATGCGAGCAACACAGTTATTGGTCAGTTTGCTACGTTTAATCAAGCTAAATACACAGGTGATGACATTTATGTCACTGCGGGTCCTGATTTTAAAGATGGTTTAGGCAGAAACCTACCTGAGAATATGCTTGCTAACAACTATGATGGACAGCTTTACCTATTAACTGATCATGGTAAAAATGCAGCACCATTAAGTCGTGAATTTGATCCTGCCATTGGTCAACTTGAAGTGCTCGCTAATGGCGATGCCCTCGTTAAAGTCACTGAGCAAGATACGATTGCTTTGTACCTGTACGATAAAAGCAAACAACGCTTTAGCAAACTCAAAACAGGTTTTGATGTAGTTGAACAATTCAGTTTTTCACACAACCGCAGCCCAGCTATTTTAGTTAGCGGCTCTAATGCATCATCTCCACAGCAATTAAAACAGTTAAGTATTAATAAAAACACCGCAACCACATTGTGGGATTCTAAACCACAAGCGTATGCAAATACCGATATAGCCAGCTTAGATGAATTTAACTTCATCAATACCGCAGGTGTTGAAATTAAAGGTCGTGTTTACTTTCCAAGCAATCTTGATAAGAACAAACACTACCCAGCATTAGTATATTACTATGGCGGTACATCACCGGTTACTCGTGGTTTTACTGGGCGTTATCCTTTCAATTTATGGGCAGAGCATGGCTATGTGGTTTATGTAGTGCAACCGACCGGTGCAACTGGATTTGGCCAACAGTTCTCTGCTAAGCATGTGAATGCGTGGGGTCAATATACTGCTGACGATATTATGCAAGGTACCCAAGCACTATTAAAACAGTATCCATTTATTGATAAAAATCGTTTAGGTAATTTAGGCGCATCATACGGTGGCTTTATGACTATGTTACTGACCACTAAAACAGACATGTTTAGTGCCTCAATCGCACACGCGGGGATTTCTAATATTACCTCGTATTGGGGTCACGGTTGGTGGGGCTATTTATATTCTGGCGAAGCCTCTAAAAACAGCTATCCTTGGAATAATAGTGAACTATACAGCCAACATAGTCCGGTTTTCCATGCAGACAAAGTAACCACACCGCTACTGCTATTACATGGTGATGCTGATACCAATGTACCTGTAGGCGAAAGTCACACTATGTATACTGCGCTGAAACTACTAGGCAAAGATGTTGACCTTATTGAATATAAAGGGGCGGACCATCAAATTTTTGCTCGCGATCAACGCTTTGATTGGTGGGATACTATGCTTGCCTACTTCGATAAGCATTTAAAAGAGCAACCACAGTGGTGGCAGTACTTATACCCTGAAAAGTAGCTTTTATTCTGTTCAACAGGTAAACCTAGTATGTTTACCTGTTGATAATAATTAAATAATCACCTAAATAGTGCATAAATACTAAAAATCGCCCTTCTCACCTTTTACGAATGAGTGATAACATAGAGGCATCATTAAAGGTAATTAAGATACTATGACTATTCATGTTTTATTGGTTGAAGATGACGAACTATTAGTAAAACGTATATTCAATCATTTTGCAGAGACTGAATTTTGCATTGAAAATGATGCGACTGGCGCTGATGCCTTAGCAATAGTGCAATCTCGCGCTAATAATCATGATGCCATATCATTAGCAATTATTGACATAGTATTACCTAAACGTGATGGCTTACATTTAGCAAAAGAACTCAACACCCTCACAGACATTGGTGTGATCATGCTTTCAAGCAGAGATTCTCAAGCCGATCGTATTGCCGGACTTGCCCAAGGCGCTGATGACTATATTTGTAAACCAGTTGATTTATTAGAGCTTGAACTACGTATAAGAGCACTTTATAAGCGCTTGAAAAGCAATAATAACAGTAGCGATGAAAGCGAAGAATTCATTGAATATGCTGACTTCAAACTGCATCCAGACAACCGTACTTTAATCACTGCTAATGGCATTGAATCTAGGCTCACTGAAGCGGAACATAAAGTGTTAATTTGTTTGATCTCAAACGCAGGAAAAGCCACGTCTCGTGAAAAAATATCAGAAGAAATTGGCCAGCCAGATTGGAGTCCAAATGACAGAACTGTTGATGTTTTAATTGGCCGCTTACGTAAAAAACTGAGCGATGAAAAAGACCAAAAACGCATCGTTACGGTACGCGGTAAAGGCTACATGCTGTCAATTTAATGCAATCTAACCACTAATACTGGGTTAATTGTGATAACAAACGTTCAAATGCACGATAATTGAGTGCCTCTTTTAGTTCATCTAAACTAATATTATCTTGCCCTTTTAGATCACTAATTGTTCGCGCTACTTTGATCACTCGATGATAAGAGCGTGGCGATAATGATAGCTTTTCACTGGCTTTAGCTAAAAACTGTAACTCCGGCGCTGCAAGCGCGCAATGCACACTCATTTCTTTATTATTAAGTCGCGCATTGACTTTACCTTGGCGACGCAATTGCAGATTATATGCCGACTCGACCCGCGTGCGCACAGTCGCACTACTTTGTTCTTCTTGAGTGCTTTGCAATTGCGCGCTATTTAAACGTGGTAGCTCTATTTGTAAATCAATACGGTCAATAAATGGTCCTGACACTCGCGATAAATAACGCATAACTTGATCCGGAGTTGCGCGCTTATCATTATGACAACCCGTAGGACTTGGATTAAGAGCCGCAATTAATTGAAACTGTGCAGGAAACTCCATTTGCCTTGCCGCTCTTGAAATCGTTACTGTGCCTGTCTCCATAGGCTCGCGTAATGAGTCAAGCACCTTACGTTCAAACTCTGGTAGTTCGTCAAGAAATAATACGCCATTATGTGCCAGTGAAATCTCCCCTGGTTTTGGGTTTGAAGAGCCTCCTACTAGCGCCACAGCGGAGCATGTGTGATGAGGATTACGAAATGGTCGCTTGCGCCAATTAGTTAGATCGACACTTTGGCCAATAATTGAATACAACGCTGCGGTGGAAAGTGCCTCATCATCGGACATGCCCGGCATAATAGTCGGCATACGTTGCGCGAGCATTGACTTCCCCGTACCAGGTGGCCCCAAAAAAAGTAAATTATGGCCACCCGCCGCAGCGATTTCTAACACTCTTTTCGCGCCCGGCTGGCCTTTTACATCACTTAAATCAATTAAGAATTCAACACCGCTATGTTGCTGTTCTGGGTAGCTAATATTAAGAGGTAAAGGCTGCTGATTGAGTAAATCACTCCATACTTCTTGGATAGAAGAGACCGCTTTGCGCTCAACGCCATTTACTAAACTCGCTAAACTGTCATTTACTAAAGGTAAAAAACAACAACGCCCTTGTGCTTTAGCTGCTAAAACTGATGGGAGTATTGCATTCACGCCACGCACTTCGCCATTCAGTGCCAGCTCACCATAAAATTCATAGCGTTCAATATCAGTGCAAACAATTTGCTCTGAAGCGATGAGAATACCAACCGCAATCGCTAAATCGAAACGCCCTCCCTCTTTGGGTAAATCAGCAGGTGCTAAATTGACTGTAATGCGTTGGTCTGGAAAACCAAATTTAGAGTTTTCTAATGCGCTGCGTACACGATCTTTGGCTTCTTTTACTGAGGCTTCGGGCAAACCTACAATATGAAATGCTGGTAAACCATTACCTAGATGCACCTCAACGATCACTTCAGGTGCTTGAATACCCACTTGGGCACGAGAATAAATTCGAGCTAATGACATCCTTTGTCCCTGTAACGTTCTGTTCTTTACAGTCTAGTCAGGATATTTAAAAATATGTAGTGTTAGTTGCCATTTCATTGCTGCAAGGCGTAACAGCAAGGTGGTTAACATCGCTAACACCATCGCTATCTCTGTCTCAATGTTCAATACAATTGCTTGGGTATAAACAATACCACCAGCAATACAAGTAATTGCATATAGCTCACCTTTTAATAGCATAGGAATATTGCCTGCCAACACATCTCGCGTTACCCCGCCAAAGCAACCGGTGATCACCCCCATAATAATTGCGGTTGTAGCTGGCATCCCCGCGAGCAATGCTTTTTGCGCCCCCATTACAGCAAAGAACGCTAAACCAAACGCATCTGCAACTTGTAAATGATATAAAGGAATTGATTTTTGCTTATTGATCAATCGCGTGGTAACAAAGACAGATGCAAATATCGCGATAAAATAACTTTGGTCGTGTAACCAAAATACCGGAACATCTAAAATCAAATCTCGAATTGTGCCACCACCTATCGCGGTGACCGTCGCCAGTACCACGACTCCAAAGCCATCCATTTTTTTATCATAGGCAATTAAAGTGCCTGACATGGCAAATACGGCGATGCCAATTAAATCAAACCAATGATAAAGTTCAGTCATATATCCAAGCCATCCCAAGATGCGAATCGAAGTTAAAATAAACCGTGCTTAACGACGCCGTTTTAGCACAATAAATCCAAAGTTATAAGTGAACTTTAGATTTATTGCTATTTCTATTAATTCAGTAACTGCTGCGCTGTTTGCAACTGCTTATAACGTACGACCAATGTAACGCCACGCAGTAGCATAAAGCAGGTCATTGCTAACCAAAGCGCATGATTTTGCCAAGCATTAAACACCCAAAACACGCCAAAGAATCCAACTAATGCTGAAATTAGCATGGTATTTCGCATATCTTGAGCTCTAGTTAGGCCAACAAAAATACCATCAAACAAAAAGCAACTCATTGCCGCTAATGGCATAAAAATTAACCATGGTAAGTATTCATTGGCGGCTTTGATCACTTCAGGAATATCTGTTAATAAGGTAATAATTTGCGAACCAAACAATGCAAAAAACACGCTATAACAAAAAGCAAATAGCATTCCCCAAAATACGCTTATTTTTACCCATAAGTTTATACGCCGTACGCTATGTTGACCTTTTGCTTGGCCAACTTTTGCTTCACTTGCATAGGCAATACCATCAAGAGCAAAGCTCACTAGCATTAAAAAGTTCAGTAATACAGCATTTACCGCAAGCGTTACCTCGCCAATGCGTGCACCATAGAAGGTCATAAAGCTAAAACACAGTTGTAAAATTAAGGAGCGAATAAAAATATCACGGTTAAGACTTAATAACGCCCACATTTTATCTCGGCTAAACCACCCACCTAAAAATAGCGGCACAGTCATTTTTTTCGCTAACCTAAAAACCAAGAATAATGCAAATAATAGCGCGGTATAATCGGCAATCAACGATGCCCAAGCAGCTCCGGCGACTTGCCAATCTAAGTACACAACAAAATAAATATCTAAAACAATGTTGGTGATATTAGTAACTAGTAATAAATAAAAAGGCCCTTTACCGTAATGAATCCCTAACATCCAAGCTAATAATACCAAGTTACATAATGCCGCTGGTGCACTAAAAATACGAATTTCAAAATAACTATAAGCTTGTGCGAGCACCTGCGCACTGGAACCAGAAAGGTAAGCTATGGCATTTTTAATAAGTGGCGATAAAGCAATTAAAGAAAATGCCACGATAAGCGCTAATACTAAACTGCGCTTTAATAATCCGGCTAATTGAGGATAATCTTTCTTGCCATAAGCTTGCGCAACCAGCCCTGTGGTACTCATGCGTAAAAAGCCCGCCAACCAAAATAGTAATGAAATTACCGTGGCGCCCAAGGCAATTCCGGCAAGAAAATGAGCACTACCAAGATGCCCTATTACTGCAGTATCAACTATTCCTAACAGTGGCACGGTTATATTTGATAATATCATTGGACCAGCTAACAACAGCAAGCTTTTATGGTGTGCTTTATGACGATTAAGAAATTTTTTCACAGTCTGCTATCGATCCTCTTTTGTCTATCTTTACCTGCTCACAGCGCAGTTATTTTACAGTATCATCATGTCAGTGAGACCCTGCCAGCAGTCACCAGTGTCAGTGCAGAAACCTTCACTGAGCATTTAAACTATCTAAAACAGCATGACTTTAACGTAGTGCCACTGAATGAATTACTATCTGCTTTACAACAAGGCCAAAGTTTACCAGATAAAACCGTCGCTATTACCTTTGATGATGGTTACAACAATAATTATGAACAAGCAGCGCCGATATTAGAAAAGTTTGCTTACCCCTATACTATTTTCGTTAATCCAAAATTGATTGATGAAGGTAAAGGCTATGTAATGGGCTGGGATAAACTCAGAGAACTTGCCAAAAAAGGTGCTCTGATCAGCAATCACAGCGCACAACATGATTACCTACATCGTAAATTAGCCGATGAAACAACCCAACAATGGCAGGCGCGTGTTAAGCAAGATATTTTGTCATCACAACAACGGATCAAAGAAGAAATTGGCCATGACTATAAATATTTAGCATATCCATATGGCGAGTTTAATAACCAATTACAAAGTTTAGTGAAAGAGTTGGGCTTTATTGGTATTGGCCAACACTCTGGTGCCATCAACAAAGACTCTGATTTTAGCCGTTTACCACGCTTTCCGGCTTCTGGGTTTTATAGCAAGCTTGATACGCTAGTGACCAAACTAAACTCTCGCGCATTTTCAATCCAAGAGCTTACTTATATTGATAGCGTGACCAGCCAAAATCCACCTCAGATCAGCATTAAATTTAATATGGGAGACTTTCATAAAAGTCAGCTAGCTTGTTATGTATCGGGCATCGGTCAGGCAAAACTAAACTGGTCAGCAGCTGATACTGTGACCATAAATTCACCGAAAAATTTAGCTCAAGGGCGATCACGATTTAACTGCACAGCACCATCAATTGCTCATAAGAATAGCTATTATTGGTTTTCACAACCGTGGGTAATTGTGCAGTAAAAATATAATCCCTTGATAATTATCAACCTGAGCCCGGGATAATCAGCTCAAGTTTATAAGGTGACTACTTTTTCATTGCTTGGTTTAGTAGATGCTGCGTCACTTTATCAAGCGAGACCACCGCTAAAGCTGCTCCGATCTCTACAGCGGCTTTAGGCATGCCCCATACCACTGACGATAGTTCATCTTGCGCTACGGTATAAGCACCATGCTGTTTTAGCGCCAGTAAACCTTGCGCACCATCGCTCCCCATACCCGTTAATAAAGCTGCGATGGTATTTTTAGGGCACACTTTAACCAGCGAGTTAAACAATACATCAACCGCAGGACGATGACGGTTAACCGGCTCGCTCTCATCAAGCTGACAATATAAGCTGCCTCCTTGCTGTATAACGCTTAAGTGTTGACCACCCGGGGCGATAAACGCCCAGCCAGCTTTTAACTTATCGCCTTGCTGCGCCTCTTTGACATTGATAGTACATGTCCTATCCATGCGCAAAGCAAATGAACTACTAAACACAGGTGGAATATGCTGCGTGATAACGATCGGAGGGCAGTTTTCTGGCATTCTTATTAGCACCTCTTTAATCGCCTCAGTTCCTCCTGTTGAAGCTCCAATCGCCAAAACCTTATTGATACTAAACTGTGCATTACTTAACGTTTCGATAGGTTGTACTTGGCTTAATTTAAAAGGCCGTACTCGTGCCGCCGCTGCCGTACGGACCTTTTGTTGCACTAATTTAGCATACTGGCTTAATTGCTCAGATACATTGACTGTCGGCTTAGCTATAAAATCAACTGCCCCTAATTCCAGCGCCTCCAAAGTCATCGGTGAACCTTTTTGGGTGAGCGTTGATATCATTACCACAGGCATAGGCCGTAGACGCATTAGGTTTTTCAAAAAACTAATGCCATCCATTTTCGGCATTTCAATATCTAAAGTCAGCACATCGGGATTAAGTTGCTTAATCATTTCTCGTGCTTGATAAGGGTCTTCTGCACACCCTACGACCTGAATATCATCAGCCTGGTGCAGTACCTCCGTCAATACTCGTCGAATCAATGGCGAGTCATCAATCACTAACACCTTGACCATTTTTTACCCCTTAAAATAACTCAATATCGGTTTTAGAATCTTGTTCTTCGATATCATGTAAATAACGGACTTCGCGTTTTTCAATCACATCAGTGTGCATGTCGCGCAATTTTTTAACCTGCGCTTTGCCTGTTTGAGGGTTAAAATTGACCTTACGCGGCCAAGGCCCCCCCACATCATGAGACACTAATTCTAGCCCTTCTTCTTGCACATAAGAGTAAGCAAAGCGAATATTACCAAGGCCAATATCTGTCATCGAGCGAATAATTTTACCGCCGCCAAACAGTTTTATTTTTAGATTTTGCCTAGAGGCGCCATTTTTAAGTACTTCATTAATTAAAAACTCCATCGCCCAGTTACCATAACGACAATTTAAGTTATGCGCACTAGTTGGCTCTACGCCTTTTTCAATCGGTAACATAAAGTGATTCATGCCACCCACACCAAGCTTGTCATCATAAATGCAAGCAGCAATACATGAACCTAGCACAGTGGAAATCACCTCATCGTTTTTTGACACGTAAAACTCACCGGGCAATACTTTAGCAATAACTTGCCGCTGACCTGAGTCCCAAAACCGCTTAATATGCTCAAACCCATGTAATACTGGCTTAAAATGACTATCCATAAATCACCTTCTGATACATAGTTTTACCTAAGTTTTTAAACTCACTATGCTCCTTTCCCATGGTTTCAGAATGACCTAATAATAGGTACCCATGATCAGCTAAAATATGACAATAACGGTGGAATAGCTGATCTTTTGTTTCTTTATCAAAATAAATCACCACATTACGACAAAAGATCACATCAAAAGGCCCTTTCATTGGCCAGTCTTGTAATAAATTCAACCGCTTAAAATGAATTTTTTGCTGTAATTCAGGTTTAACTTTGAATAACTCACCATCTTTAGTTTTTAAAAACCAGCGCTGTAATTGATGTTGTTCAAGTCCATTCACATTAGCCGCAGTGTAGGTACCTGATTGTGCTTTAGCTAATACATTTGAATCCAAATCAGTGGCTAAAATTTTCACATCCCAATCGGCTGGAAATAACCCATGTAAGGTCATAGCTAAAGAATAGGGTTCTTCCCCAGTTGAACAACCTGCAGACCATATCCGAACTCGCCGAGTGCTTTTATTTGTCACTAATAACTTGGGTATTACATGGGATTGCAAATAATCAAAATGATGTGATTCACGAAAAAAAGAAGTCAGATTAGTTGTTATTGCATTGATAAAATCACTAAATTCTTGCTCTTTATGTGCCTCTAAATAAGCTAAATACTGTTTAAAATTTGTCAGCTGCAATGTTCTGAGCCGACGAGCAAGACGTGAATAGACCATTTCTCGTTTATGATCACCTAATACAATGCCACACGCGTCATAAACTATTGCAGCTATTTGCTTGAAATCATGGTCGGTTAGTAAAAACTCTTTCATTACAATTACTCGCAATAGGCGTGACTGAGCTGCGATTGAATATTAACAAAATTGCTAAAAGTTAAGACTCTGGATTTTTCAAAGTACAGAGGCTTAACTAGTAATGCGATTGCAAAAAACGTTAAAATTCCTCCCATTCATCAGCTGAATTAGCAAAGTTATTACCTCGCGCTTTACTACGGATATTATTACTACGTGGTGGCGCGGTAGTAGGAGTTACTGATGCAGTATTAATTACAGCGTCTTGCTGACTTATAGTAAAAAAGTTCAGTAACCGGGTCATATCATTCGCTTGCTCTGACATTGACTCGCTGGCCGCGGATGCTTGCTCAACTAAGGCCGCATTTTGCTGGGTCATTTCATCCATTTGCGAAATAGCTTTGTTGACTTGCTCAATACCTGAACTTTGCTCTTCGGATGCTGCTGCAATATCAGATATCATTTCAGTTACTTTTTGTACTGCAATAACAATTTCTTTTAAAGTGGCTCCTGATTCATTAACTAATAAAGTGCCATCTTCAACTTTACCAACGCTATCTCTGATCAACTCTTTAATTTCTTTTGCAGCCCCCGCGGAACGCTGCGCTAGATTACGCACTTCGCCGGCAACGACAGCAAAGCCACGCCCTTGTTCACCAGCTCTAGCAGCTTCAACAGCGGCATTAAGAGCTAATAAATTAGTTTGAAATGCTATTTCGTCAATCACGCTAATAATATCGGCAATTTTTTTACTCGACTCATTAATTGCCGACATGCTGATCACCGCGCGATTAACAACTTCGCCCCCTTGCTGCGCTTTGTCGCGCGTTTCTTCTGCTAATTCATTAACCACTTTTGCATTATCAGCATTTTGACGTACTGTACTGGTCATTTCCTCCATGCTAGATGCTGTTTCTTCAAGCGATGAGGCCTGCTCTTCTGTACGCTGGCTTAGATCAGCGTTGCCTTGAGATATTTCCTCTGCTCCACTTGCCACTAAGGTTGCCGAGGTATTAATACGATTAATGACTTCCGTTAATTTATCAGCCGTGGTATTGGCATCACGCTTGAGTTTTTCAAACGACCCCTGATACTCTTGCTCTATCCGTTTTGATAAATCACCATTGGCCATCGCATCAAGCATATTAGCAGTACCGGTGACAGCATCATCAACAATACCAATTAAACCATTTAGACCTTTAGCTAAGCGTAAAAAGAAACCGCCCTTACCTTGCTCTGTAACACGAGCGTCTAGATTACCTTTGCGTGCAGAGCTGACTAAGTCAGCAATTTCTTTTTCTATTGCGACTTCGGCTGTTCGATCTTCCCACTCCACCACAGTGCCAATACGTTCATTTTCTGGGGAAAAAATAGGGTTCGCAACTAAGCCAAAGGTGCGCCCACCTACAAGTATCTCTGCACTGTAAGTATCGGTTAGCTTGCTTAACAGATTGCGTTGATGAGCTGGGTTCTTATGAAATACATCAATGTTTTGCCCTATTAACTGACTACAATCAAAATTAGGTAAGTCGCGTCGTAAATCTTGCTCTGCGGCGCGCATCATATTTTGCACCGCTTCATTCATATATATAATATCGTTTTTAGTATTTGCAATCATGGTGTTTGTGGCAACCCGATCCAGCGCTCTTCGTACACGTAAATTCTCTTCAGCAGCACGTTTTTCAGCAGTCGATTTTTTAATACTTTCGGTTAAATCTTGCCACTCAATTATTGTTCCTAAGCGCTTACCTTCTTTATTAAACCAAGGGGTCGCAATAATATTAAAAATTAACGATGCAATTTCTAGTTTTGACTCAATAGAGTCGGTCAAGTTTGTATACAACTGAACCTGTTGTGCTGTATTTTCAAAAAATGCCGTAATACTTGAGCCCACTATACTATTGACGGAAAAATCACCTAGTACACTCTGCAGCTCACCTTGTCTGGCTTGGAACATTTGTTTTAATTGATTGTTAGCAAACACTATCTGTAAATCATTGTCTGCCATCATCACACTCGCCTGGCAGATCGTTAATGCGCTCGATAGATCAGCATCCCTTTTTGATTCTTTTTCTAATTCTTTTTGAGCTGTGATGTCTGTCGCATATTTAACCACCTTATAAGGTTTGCCACTGAGATCAAAAATTGGGTTATAAGATGCTTGGATCCATACTTCACTGCCATCTTTAGCGATACGTAAGTACTCACCTGAGTCAAATTCACCACGACCTAATTTTTGCCAAAACAGTTGGTATTGCTCACTTTTAGCAACCTCAGGTTCAATAAATATACGGTGATGCCGCCCGACTATTTCTTCTAACTGATAACCAAATGTCTGCAAAAAGTTGTCATTCGCGGTCAACACGCTGCCATCTAAACCAAACTCAATCACCGCTTGAGATTTACTAATAGCAGCAATTTGACCCGCAGCTTCAACAGCAACCATCTTTTGCGCCGTAATATCACTGGCAAATTTCACAACTTTTATAACATTTCCATGCTCATCCTTAACGGGGTTATAAGTTGCTTGGATCCACACATCTTTGCCGCTTTTACTGATCCGCTGAAACTCATCAGCAATAAACTCTCCGCCTTTCAAGCTTTGCCAAAAGCTTTTATATTCACTGCTCTGAGCTTCTTTTTTAGATACAAACATTGAATGATGCTGGCCCTGAATTTCTTCTAAGGGGTAACCCATTACATCTAAAAAGTTATTATTCGCCGTAATAATTATGCCGCTAGGTTCAAACTCAATCACCGCAAGTGACTTATTTAATGCCGTAACGATTAAATCATTATTTGATTTTTTAGAATTACTAAACCACCCCATGCCCATCACCTTCTTGTTGATCACCATTTGCTATATTTAGTATTTGGCTAAATATCCATTGTTTTTTGCAGGTCCAATAACGCGACCATCTTCTCACCGACATTCACTAACCCTGCGATAAATTCAGCATTCTCTGAGCCGCTAAAGTTAGGCACCGTCTTCGCATCTTGCTCTACAATACTGTAAACATCAGATACGGCATCGACTACCATTCCCATAATCTTGCTATTTTGCTCAAAAATTACTTTCACTACGATCACCACTGTTAAAGGTCCATAGTCAATCGTCGCTAAGCCAAACCGTAATCTAAGATCTAAAATAGGTACTATGGTGCCACGTAGATTAATCACCCCTTTTACATAATCTGGGGCATTCGGGATCTCGGTGATCTCCTCCCAACTGCGAATTTCTTGAACAGTTAAAATATCAACACCGTATTCTTCATCAGCCATAATAAAGGTTAAAAACTGCTTAACTCCTTGGGCCTGTTCAAGCATTATTTTGTTATCTAATTCGCTGTGCGCAGAGATCATGAAGCCTCCAAGTTGGCTTGCGATTCAATAATCAATTCTTGGCTACCGGGTTTTCTTAATCCTGATAATTTAATTAAGCCGCTGATATCGACAATCAACGAAACCCGACCATCCCCTAATATAGTGGCACCTGACACGCCATCTACTTTTTGGTAATTAGCTTCTAAACTTTTAATCACTACTTGTTGCTGTGACAATAAATCGTCAACTAACAAACCAATTTTTTGGTTATCGCTTTCAACCACCACTAACAAGGTTTTATCAAGCGTTTCTATCGCACCTTGATGATTAAAAATACTGTATAAACGCAAGATAGGAATGTATTCATCACGCAGTCTAAGTACATCTAGGTCTTTACCCACTCGGCTGACTTTGCTGATATCTATTTGTAATGATTCAACAATAGAAATTAATGGAATAATATAGGTGTGCTTTGCAACCCTCACTAACTGACCATCTAAAATAGCCAGCGTAAGTGGCAAGCGAATAGTGAAGGTAGACCCAACACCTGCAGCAGATGAAACTTCAACCGAGCCATTGAGTGATTGGATATTACGCCTGACCACATCCATACCTACCCCACGTCCGGATATGTCGCTTACCTCATCCGCGGTTGAAAAACCGGGCATAAAAATGAGTTCATTAATTTCATCATCATCCAACTCATCAGCTTCACTTACTAGCCCATTAGCAACCGCTTTTTGTTTAATCTTTACAGTATTAAGGCCTTGTCCGTCATCCATGATCTCTATAACAATATTGCCACCTTGGTGAAATGCATTAAGTGTGACTGTACCGACTGGGTCTTTACCTGCAGCAAGACGCTGTTCAACAGTTTCTAGACCATGATCCAGCGAATTTCGCACTAAATGCACCATAGGATCTGATATTTTTTCCATTACAGTTTTATCAAGCTCGGTCTGTTCACCTAACAGTTTTAGCTCAACTTGCTTATTTAGCTTTTGCGAAATATCTCGTACTAAACGCGGAAAACGACTAAATACAAAGCTGATTGGCAGCATTCGGATACGCATTACATTTTCTTGTAAATCACGAGTATTATGAGCCAATTGCGCTAAACCTTCCTGCAAAGAGGCGATAGTCGCTTCGGTGATCTCTTGTTGACCAATTTGGCTCAACATGGCTTGAGTGATAACCAGCTCTCCAACCATATTGATCAATGAATCAACTTTATCTATGCCTACTCTGATTGAAGTAGATTCTGCAGCTGGAGTGCTTGCTTTGACCGCAGTGCCTTTTTTTATTGGTTTAACCGCAGCAACATTGACAACTGCAGGGGCTGAAGTTGAATTAGGGTTTTCCTCAATTACATCAGGTGTTGTAATTTGCGCATCATCATCAGCAAATAACCCTCCGCACAACGCGATGGTAATATCAGCATCATCTTCAACCCACTCAAATATTTCTCGAATCGCACTCTCATCTTTTGCTGTGTTTAAAAAGAATCGCCAAGATAAAAAACAATCATCGGGACTTAAATCAGCAATGTCAGGGATCTCATTATTGAAAGCTTGAGTCTCTAAATCGCCCAATTCAGCCAACTCACTGATCATATACAGTGGCTCATTGCCTGTTTTAAATAAATGATGATGTGGTTTAAAATCAATCTGATAGGTGTTTAGCGCAAGTTGAGCGGGGCTAGCAGTGACTTCCAGTTTATTTTTTTCGGCTTGATCTACCCCTAAAATCTGTTCAAACTTAATTCTCAGTGCAATAGCTTCGTCTAAATTAGGTTCTTGCTCTGCTTGTAAGCCACGAAGTAACTCCCGCAAGCAATCAACAGATTTAAGTAATAGGTTAACATGCTCTGCGGTAAGCTCTCGTTTCCCCTCACGAATTTGATCTAATAGGGTTTCTAGCACATGAGTAAAGTCAGACACAGAGTTAAAACCAAATGTACCACTGCCGCCTTTGATAGAATGCGCAGCACGAAAAATGGTATTGATTGTTTCTAAATCTTCTTCGCCAGGTACCAAGTTTAATAACTCAGCTTCCATCGCATCTAAGCCTTCAAAACTTTCCTCAAAGAAGACTTCAAAAAATTGACTTAAATCTATACTCATACCCCATCCCCTAGATTAGCGAATTACTTTTTTTAAAACCGCTAATAACTGTTCAGGATTAAAAGGTTTAACTATCCAGCCTGTTGCACCAGCAGCTTTCCCTTCTACTTTTTTGTCCATTCCTGATTCTGTTGTTAGCATTAGCAATGGCGTAAATTTATAGTTTGGTAAGGTGCGTAACTCCCTGATCAAAGTAATACCATCCATCACTGGCATGTTGACATCGGAAATCACAGCATCAAAACCTTGTTGTTTTGCGATGCTAAGTGCTTCACTTCCGTCCTTTGCCTCAGTGACATCAAAACCCGCCTTTTTCAGTGTAAAACTCACCATTTGACGCATCGATGCCGAATCATCCACGGCTAAAATTCTTTTCATATGAACTCCTTAATCTGCATTTTCTAGTATTAGATATTCACTCAGGCCTAAGCGATTAATGGCATTTTTTAAAGGCTCACTTTGCCCAACCCAAATAATTTTGTGATGTACGCACAGCAAGTGCTTTTGCAGAGCACACAATAGTTGAATCGAGGCAGTATCTACGCGTACAACTTCACTAATGTCTAAACAAACATCATCATTGCGGTGTAATTCTTGTAATAAATCTTGGTGTAAGTTTTCAACTTGGGTGATTGCTAGTTCAGCGGGAAGCTTCATCATATTGTTCGCACTTTCCATGTTTAACCAATTCATAACAAAAGCTTAGACTGAGTTAGTAAAAATGCCATAAATGCGTTGAAAAAAGAGTGAAATTATTTACAGGGGGGATAAAAGAAAAACAAAAAAGGAGCTAAACGCTCCTCGAAAATAATTAAAATATACTTTTCTATTAATAATGATCCGCAATCTGTTTAAACTCAGTTATTAATAATTTAGCATTAATTAATGGCACACTGCCCTGTTTAAATTCAGGTTTAAATATGGCCCTTACCGCCCCTTGAGGATCAACCATCGCAATTGAAGCACTATGGTCAACGGCATATTTTTGCTCATCACTATTACTAATTGCGTAAATCAAACCTAACTCTCTAACTAGTGGAAATAGATCTTTATGTTCCCCTGAGACCGCTAAAAAATCAGGATTAAAATAATCAATGTAGGCTTTGCGTTTAGCGACTGTATCGCGTTTTGGATCGACCGCTAAAAACCAAATTTGCAATGGGTATTCATCTTTCAACGCTTTATAAACGCCATTGAGTTTAGCTAATGTCAGAGGGCAAATATCTGGGCAACTGGTATAACCTAAAAACACTAAATTCCATTGACCTTGCAATGTTTGCTTAGTTACTGGCTGAGCATTTTGATCTTGTAAAGTAAAATCACTCAAAGGTTTGGCTTGTTCATATACCAAAGCTTCAACGTCAGGCATAGCGCTGTCACTACAAGCTGTTAACAGCAATAAACTTAACGCCAACCACACTCTCGCCCCACACTTAACTGCTAAGCTATTCATATAACGAACCATTTATCTATAAATAAGGCGACAAAGAGTATCATTAAATGAATAATTGAAAAACGGAATAAATCCATTGCTGTATCGTCATTCCCCGCTATTTTTAGTTTTACCGCTTTATAGATGAAAATCCCATTAAGTAATGTCGCAGCAATTAAATAAATGAGCCCCGACATACCAATTAAATAAGGCAATACACATACCAAAGCCAATAAAATAGAGTATGCAACTACACAGGTTTTACAAAAATCAATGCCATGAGTGACTGGCAACATGGGGATCTTAGCGCGTTCGTAATCACTTTTGCGAGCAATTGCCAACGCCCAAAAATGCGGCGGAGTCCAAGTAAATATGATCATCACCAATAACCAAGGAGCAGCTGCCATGTGCCCGGTTTCTGATACCCACCCTAACAACGGCGGCATGGCCCCTGCTAGTCCTCCTATAACAATATTTTGTGGCGTTGCACGCTTTAAAAAGGAGGTATAAATAAACGCATAACCAACTAACGCAAATAAGGTTAATACAGCGGTTAAAGTATTAGCCCAGATCATCAACATAATGAAACCACTCACCCCAATAACAGCGGCAAAACTTAAAGCATGCAGTTTAGATAACCGCCCCTTAGCAACTGGCCGATGGCGTGTACGTGCCATTTTGCTATCTATTTCGCTATCAACTACATGATTGATCACCGCAGCTGCTGCGGATAACAAGCCAATCCCCAGTAAACTAATAAACTGTACGCCAATACCACGACCAACATCGGGTGCCAGCGCTAAACCAACCCATGCTGTTAATACCAACATCGCGACTACTTTAAATTTACTGATCGCTAAATAATCATTTATTAAGCCGCTAATTTGGCTAGGTGCTAACTTTGTTATTGCTATTAATGGTGTCATAACTGCCCCTATGTACGTGCTTTTAAGTAAAAACATAAACGAACGACTGTTAACAATAGTATGGCAGCCATTAAATTATGTGCCAGCGCAACGCCGAGCGGGAAATGCCAGTGCACAACCGCCAAGCCCAAACAAATTTGACACAGCAACGCGACCAATACGGAGACTGTACAATGCTTTATTTTTCTCGACACAGCACGGCTATAAATGCGCCACATTATCAGCGCTAATACTACACAGGTAACTAACGCCCACATTCGATGTAATAAATGGATCGACATCCTAGCCTGCTGTGAAAGTACACCATATTCATAAGTACTTTGCTCTAATGGCAACTGAAATACACTACTCAATGAAAACGGCTGTCCGTAACTACACAATGGCAAGCCATTGCAGTGCGGCGCCGCATAATTAGCAGCAAGCCAACCGCCTAGCGCTATTTGCAATACCAACACCACTAATGCGACTAGACTAAGTTTAAAGTAACGCCGAGCTGGGGCGTCGCCGCCAAAAATTGGTTTTGCCGTTAGCCGTAAATACAATAATGTAACCAATGATAAAATACTAAATCCACCTAATAAGTGCCCCAATACAATCAGCGGCTGTAAATTCATGGTGACGGTCCACATCCCTAAAGCCGCTTGGAACACCACCAGTATTAGTAATAGTAAGGGTAATTTAATTGGCGTGGTTGGATATTGACGTTTTAATAAAGCCAATATAAATAACGCTAAAATAAGTAAACCTAACGTGCCGGCAAAATAGCGATGGATCATTTCTTTCCACGCTTTAGCGGTTTCGAACATCATATCAGGGTAGGTTTGCTCTACATGGGCTAAATCAGCCTCATGCTTGGGTACCGTTAAAAAGCCATAGCAACCGGGCCAATCCGGACAACCCAATCCGGCATCACTCAAGCGCGTATAAGCCCCTAAGCCAACAACTAAGATCGATAACATAAAAGTGGCTAATACCAAATGTTTATAGTTTTTATACATAATTGGCACTCCTTAATTTAGCTAGAACGCGAATAGTTAAGTAATTTTTTTAAATCTTTTAACAGTCCTTTTTGAGTCAAACGGTTTTGCTGTGGCTCACTATGGTAAGGATACTGCAAGACCACTAAGCCCATATGATCAATTAGATATAAACTAGCTGGTTGCAGTACATCAACCTCAGGTAACTGACGCCATGGCAGCTCTTTTTGCTGTGTCTGGCCAAGGATGGCTACATCGACTTTACCTTGATTTTTACCAAGAGCGATGTAGAGGTTCTCTAGTGCTTGTAACTGCTGTGCACAAGCTTGTTGGCATTGTGCTGGGTGATTTAAAGCAATAGTCCATTGTTTATGCTCCGTTTTTTTCCAATCTTGTAGTTTTATTTCCTGTGTTAAAAATTCCCCTTTATTACTCGATGCACTAGGTATCCACTCAAGCTTTAACGCCAAATACGCCAGTATTAAAGGCACTAAACAACAGCCAATAAATATTAATAACGGATTGTTTTTCATTGTAATTCCTTCTTTTTAAAAGCAAATACAGCAATAACAAGGCAGGCAATCGCAATCAATAACCATTGCACTGCGTAGGCTTGATGTTTTTCGGGGCTCATCACCACAGCTTGGTAATGCGGCGCAGCAATCTCATCCGCGATACCTTGCCGATAACCAATAAAGTCAATCATGTCGCGACCTGTTTGCTGTGAAAACAATGCTAAATCGATAATTTGTACGCGCTTGGGCCATGCTGTATCCGTCTTGTGTTGTGCATCTTGCAAAGTAAAGCCACTGAGCTTTCCTTGCTTTAATTGCACGGTCATTGCCAAAGGAGTCGATGGTAGGTTTATACTAGGGAGTTGCTGGCGAGTAAGTGGTGCTTTAACCCAACCCAAATTCACCAACAGAGTTTGCTTACTTTGCTGTAAACGCAGCAAGGTAAGTACATCGTAGCCAACCTGACCTTGGTAAACTTGATTATCTAACAACCAATATTGCTGCGTATCTAGCACTCCAGAGATACTTATCTGCAAGCCCGTTTTATTCCAATCACTAGGCAGTTGCTGCATTTGCTGCCAGCTCATTACTCCCTGACTTTGCAGGGCTGCTATTTGTGTTAATTGCTCAGTTTTACTTTCAGCTCGCTGTAATTGCCAATACCCTAGGCGTAAACACACCAATACCACAATGGTTACCACGCAAATGGTAATAATTGAGCTAAGCTTTTGTTTACGCCATAAAATTAACTGCATAAAGGTGATCCAGTGATTATTAAAATTATTATCGTACTGTTGCTACTATTTATACTTTTTAACTTGTTCCGTGCCTTATTTATTATGGTATCGGGTAAAACAGATGGACGGCCTATGTCTCACTATTTAGGCCGTCGTGTGCTGTTTTCTGTTATCGTCTTAGTGGTTGTTATTGCAGCCCTTAAACTAGGTTTCATCCACAGTAACTCATCACCAATTGATAAAGTTACAGCACATATACAAACACAAATAAACACAACCACACCACATCAACAAAATGCCAATACCAAGCTGCGGCTTGAAACGCAAAATGTTTATCTGGGCTAAAGTGGCCCTTTAAAATGCGGATCAGCATGACTAATAATAAAATAGTTCCTAAGGTCACATGCATGCCATGAAAGCCGGTTAGTAAAAAGAAAGTATTGCCATATACGCCAGCATCTAAGGTCAGTCCTAAATCCTGATAAGCATGCATATACTCTACGACTTGCAGCCCTAAAAAACAGACCCCTAATACGATTGTCAGTGCCATAAATACTTTTAATGGCCCACGCTTATTGTTCTCCATGCCTACATGAGCAAAATGTAAGGTAACCGACGAGGTTAGTAATATTAATGTGTTGATCAGCGGCAATCCCTGCCAACCCATAGCCTGTGTCGTACCACCACCGGGTGTAGTAACTAATGGCCAGATTGCTTCAAAAGTAGGCCACAGTACCTCATTGGTCATGGCATTATTTCCGGCGCCGCCAAGCCAAGGCACAGAGATCATCCGGGCATAAAAAAGGGCACCGAAAAAAGCCATAAAAAACATTACTTCAGAGAAAATAAACCAGCTCATGCCTTGACGAAACGAGCGATCCATTTGCGCTGAATATAAGCCTTGATCAGACTCTTCAATGACATTTTTAAACCAGCGAAATAGCATAAACAGCAACACACCAATTCCTGCGTAAAGCACATAATGGCCAGCACCACCGCCGCTGCTTGCTTGCATTACGGTAAGACCTGCACCAACAGCAATAAAAAACATCGCAAATGCGCCAACTATTGGCCACGGACTTTGCGCGGGAACATAATATTTTTCGTAATTTTTATCCATTTTGTTTGCTCCTAATTAGCTATTAGCTTGGCAACCTAATTACTAGCCACTATCTGCCCGCTAATATCAAACACGGTATAAGACAAAGTTAACTCTTCAACATCTTCAGGTAATTGCGTATCAACATAAAAAAGCAGTTTAAATTCCACTTCTTCACCTGCTTTCAAAGGTTGTTGATCGAAACAAAAGCAAGCCATTTTATGCAAATACTTAGCTGCTTTGCCTGGAGACACCGACGGTACCGCTTGCATAACTTTATCTTCATTACTGGTATTTTTTGCTCTAAACAGCACTTCGCGCATAGCTCCGGGCTTTACTACCACACTATACTCATGTGATTGCACCTCAAATGGCGCTCCACTTTGCGCATGAGTTGTGAAGCTTACGTCGATTTCTCGTGCCTCATTAACACTCGTACTTTGCTTTGCTTGCTCTAACGAAGGCTTACCATTAAGGCCTGTTACATCACAAAAAACGTCGTACAACGGCACCAAAGCAAACGCAAAAGCGAACATGCCAAGACATATTAAAACTAAGCGCTTAAGCAGTGGTGCATGACTCATTACTTAATCTCCGGTGGCGTTTCAAAAGTATGATAAGGCGCAGGCGATGCCACCTCCCATTCCAAACCCTCAGCACCATCCCACACTTTGGCGGGCACTTTATCGCCGCCTCGTGCACACTTAAATACTACAACCACAAATAACAATTGTGATAAACCAAAAGCAAAGCCACCAATACTAATAATCGCGTTAAAGTCTGCAAATTGCAGTGCGTAGTCAGGAATCCGGCGTGGCATACCGGCCAAACCAACAAAGTGCATAGGGAAAAACAATACATTCACGCTCACTAACGACAACCAAAAATGCCATTTAGCCAAGGTGATATTGAACATATTTCCCGTCCATTTTGGCAGCCAATAATACGCCCCGGCCATAATTGAAAATATCGCCCCAGTCACTAACACATAATGAAAATGCGCCACCACAAAATAAGTATCATGGTATTGAAAATCAGCAGGAGTAATCGCCAGCATCAACCCAGAGAAACCACCTAAAGTGAATAACACAATAAACGCAATACTAAATAACATAGGCACTTCAAAACTAATCGAACCACGCCACATGGTGGCTACCCAGTTAAATACTTTGACCCCAGTTGGCACCGATATCAGCATAGTTGCATACATAAAAAATAATTCGCCAGCGACAGGCATACCTGTGGTAAACATATGATGCGCCCAAACTATAAAGCTAAGTAAAGCAATCGAAGATGTGGCATATACCATAGAGGCATAACCAAATAATTTTTTACGTGAAAAGGTCGGCACTATAGTCGAGATAATGCCAAAGGCTGGCAGAATCATAATGTACACTTCAGGGTGACCAAAAAACCAAAATATGTGCTGGAACATCACCGGATCACCGCCCCCAGCAGCATCAAAAAAGCTGGTTGCAAAATACTTATCAGTCAATACCATAGTCACAGCACCGGCCAATACCGGCATCACAGCAATCAATAAAAAAGCGGTGATAAGCCATGTCCACACAAACAGCGGCAGCTTCATCCAAGTCATACCTGGCGCACGTAAATTAACGATAGTTACAATCACATTGATTGCGCCCATAATTGAGCTAATACCCATGATGTGAATAGCAAAAACAAATAATGCGGTATTATCGTTACTGTAAGTTGTTGACAGTGGTGCATAAAAAGTCCAGCCAAATGCCGGGCCACCACCTGGCATAAACAGGGATGCCAGTAAAATAATAAAAGCAAAAGGTAAAATCCAAAAGCTCCAATTATTCATCCGTGGTAATGCCATATCTGGTGCGCCAATCATGAGTGGTACCATCCAGTTAGCCAATCCTGTAAAGGCCGGCATAACGGCACCAAATACCATGATCAAGCCATGTACTGTGGTCATTTGATTGAAAAAGTGAGGCTCTACTAACTGTAAGCCAGGTTGAAATAACTCTGCGCGGATCACCATCGCCATGGCGCCACCAATTAAAAACATCGTCAACGAAAAAATTAAATATAAGCTACCGATATCTTTATGGTTAGTAGTATAAAGCCAGCGTTTAAAACCTTTCGCAGGATGATGATGTCCATCATGGTGTGCAGCTTGATCATGTTGTTGCTCTGTTACGCTACTCATTATTTAGCCTCCGAAGTTGCATCAATCGCGGCTTGTATCTGACTCGGTTGAATTACATCCCCAGTGTCATTGCCCCATGCATTACGCTTATAGGTGATCACAGCTGCTAGCTGCTTGATTGATAACTGCTTGTCAAATGCTTGCATAGCGGTACCTGGGCGACCATGAAGCACTACATCAATATGATCTTTAATATCTCCTAATACTACCGGACTGCCTTTGAGCGCCGGGAAAACCCCCGGTAAGCCCATACCTGTTGGTTGGTGACACGCAGCGCAACTGGCCATATAGACTTGCTCGCCGAGTGTCATTAATTCTTCTTTTGGTAATGTTTGATCTAATAATGCAGCATCAGCAATTGCAGCGTTTGCTTTTGCCTGCTTAGCTTCGCTCAGCCAGTTTGCAAATGCTTGCTCAGATTTAGCTTCAACCACCACAGGCATAAAGCCATGATCCTTTCCGCATAGTTCTGCACATTGCCCTCGATAAATGCCCTCTTCATTAATTCTGGTCCAAGTTTCATTGATAAACCCAGGGTTAGCATCTTTTTTCACTGCAAAATCAGGCACCCACCAAGAATGAATAACGTCGTCTGAGGTCATTAAAAATCGTACTTTTTGATTAATTGGCAACACCAAAGGTTTATCAACTTCAAGCAGGTAATTAGGGTTTTTATTTGCAAGATTAGTTATTTCATCTTGAGGTGTAGCAAGCATTGAATAAAACTCAACATCTTCACCCATGTACTCATAATGCCATTTCCATTGAGAACCAGTAATTTTAATCGTGATATCAGCTTTACTAGCATCTTCCATTGCAATCAAAGTTTTTGTCGCAGGAATTGCCATACCAATTAAAATCACAAACGGGATTGCCGTCCAAAGGATTTCAACTTTAGTACTTTCATGAAATTGGGCTGGTTTTGCCCCTTTAGATTTACGGTGGTGGATCAGTGCCCAAAACATCACGGCGAACACGATGACCCCAATCACACAACATATAATAAATATTGTCATGTGCAGCTGATAAACATCATTACTTATATCTGTTACGCCCTTACGCATATTAAACTGGCTATTAGCCAATACTTGCTGCGGTAGAACAAACAATATAAGCCACAAGGTAGAGCTCAATTTACCCATGTGACGGCTCCTTTAAATGCTATTGCAAAACGCAAAGCGAAAAGGCGGCACAGCTTTATTCGCGCCAATTCGTTATTTTTTATTGTTACTGAATATTAACGCAACCCTAAATTATGCTATTGAGCAAAATTGTTAGACTTTTAAAGTAGCTGTTAACACAGTGTATTAACCAATTAGTTAAAAAATGAACAATTAGCAAGTTTTAAGAGCAATTAAATTCTTTTTTGGTGCATAAATAACAGCTAAAAATCAGCGCGTTATTTTGTAATTAGGGATAATATTAGAGGGCTAAAAGTAGCTGACAAGTAGATTTGATAGGGCTTAGGACGCTATAGCTAAGTATAAAATCTAGCCATTAAAGCGGTAAAAAATTAAATGCACCAAACTTCACCAATTTGGTGCAAAATATAGATCAAAAAATTTACATCCAATCAGCGTTGCGGATCACCCCAACAGCTAACCCTTCAATATTGAAAGATTCATGTTCAAGATCCACTTCAATCGGTGAAAATTCATCATTTTCAGCATGTAAAAAAACTTTTTTACCTGCTTTTTCAAGGCGTTTTACTGTTACATCGTCATCAACACGGGCAACCACCACTTGGCCATTTTCAGCAACTTGAGTGCTGTGTACTGCCAATAAATCGCCATCCATAATACCAATGTCTTTCATACTCATGCCTTGCACACGCAGTAAAAAATCAGCAGCCGGTTTAAACAAGAGTGGATCTATTTTGCAATGACTTTCAACATGCTGCTCTGCCAAAATAGGCTCACCAGCGGCAACTCTGCCTATTAGAGGTAAACCAAGTTGTTCCGGCTCATCCTCTTCAACTAACTGAATACCTCGACTAGCACCGGGCTTCATTTTAATAACGCCCTTTTTCGCTAATGCCTTTAAATGTTCTTCCGCTGCATTAGCACTTTTAAAACCTAACGTTTGCGCAATCTCAGCACGGGTTGGCGGCATACCGGTATCTTTAATAAAAACTTTAATAAGTTCGAGAATTTGAGCTTGGCGATTCGTTAATGGGCGCATACAACTGGTTTTCCATACAGTACATTTAACTGTGAGTATATACAGTTATCTGAAAATCGCAAATATAAATTGGCTTAAAATCGCGCCGTTAATAACAAGCTCATACTATTTAAACCACTTCCAGAATCAAGCGCAGATCCAAGACCAAACTTTAATGCTACATGTTGATTAAACCAATATTGCGTTTGCAGTTCATAGTTGTCTTTTAGATTTTTCTGATTACGAATATTAGCAACGACTCCCACTGACCATGCTTGATTTACATAATAAACCGCCTGCCCCTGCACATAACGATAACGCCCTGCCAATTGCTTTAGCTCTAAATCCCAACCTTGATTGCTAACTATATTTGTCCAACGAACATAAGGAGCATAAGTCCATTCAACCGCGACTCTTTCATTATCTTTGCCAAACCACATATCATGGCGCTCTAAGCGACTGTAATATACATTGAACCCTAGTTGTAACTGCTCATTCATTTGCTTACCAACAGCGGCACTCACTAAATAATCAGTATTTTGCCAATAGCTATTATCCTCACAGAGGCGCTGCGCGCTGGCACTAATAACTAATCCTGCGGGACCATAGATGGCAGCATCGGCATTTAAATAGCTAAAATCATCATTAGCAAACCCACCAATAGCATAATTATTGACTTGATTTAAATACGCTTTTAGCTCGTATGGACCAGTCAAAGATTCAAGATCTTGCGCAAAATATCGGTACCGTGCGCCTAAAAAAGATTCATCTAAACCAGCTAAATCGGTAAAACCAATATCGAGTTGATGTTTGGTACTAGCAACAGCCTCCGGCTGAGCAACAAGGCTCATTAATAATATTGCACCACATCCAAATACCTTTACTTTCATCCTTAAGATCCATTAACAGTTAGATAATATAGGTACATTTTATCTATTTTTATGATCTTAACTGTAGGAAAATGTTTAAAAGTGTAGACTGATTTAGTAAATAACTTAGTGAGGTAGACAGATGAGTATTTGGTATCAACCGATCACCCTAGCACAATGTAAGCAACTTGATGACGGCATAAGTGGTCAAGGCACATTGATGAAAACCATGGGCATTGAAATAAGTGAAATAGGCGATGATTATTTAGTAGCAACGATGCCCGCGATCCCAGCTCATCATAACCCTATGGGTATGGTGCATGGCGGCGCAAATGTTGTACTTGCAGAAACGGTGGCGAGTTATGCTGCAAACTTTGCTGTTGATTTTACAAAGTTTTATTGTGTTGGCCAGGAGATCAATGCCAATCATCTAAAAGCATCACGTAATGGTATATTAACCGCGATAGCAACACCACTACACTTAGGCAAGCGTACATCCGTATGGGAAATAAAAATCACCAATAGTCGTGGAGAACTGTGCTGCGTATCAAGAATGACCGCAGCAATTGTAGAGCGAAAAGGCTAACTTGAAAGTGGATAAATTGTAATTTCAATACCTGCGCCAATAGCAGAAATACGCAATAAAGTATCGGCACTGAGCGCTTGATTAAAGCATTTTGGCGAAGTGCCTGATTCAAAGCCAATATCAAAGGTGCGCTTTGAGCATGATAACCACTGCTTTAATGCATTGCGTGAGCAAGATTCAATTAACTCACATAAGTGGTTAATCGCTTTATCTGGTGAGATAACGTCTTCATTAGACTCAATACGTGCTAGTTGACGGTACTCATCTTTATCGTAATGCAAAACCACAGCACTTTTTTTTAAGTCTGCAACTAACAAACTAATATCTTGCTTTGATTCAAGCTCTAGATCTACATTTAAAAATTGAATTTCCGACATTGTTTCATTTTTACCCTGCGTTAATAACAACGCAAACTTTAACCTAATTTTGCGTATATACCAAATCTAGAGTAGCTAGTTTTATTTTGTTGATGCGACAATTTGCCACATTGGCAAACTCAATATAATTTATAGAATACCGCACTAATAACAAACAGGTAGTCACTATGGATAAACGCATTTTTAAACATGCGCGTAAGTTTCACAAATGGTTAGGTTACTTATTAGCGCTACAAATTTTTGCATGGTTACTCGGTGGTTTAATTATGAGTGCTATACCGCTTGAAAAAGTTCACGGTAAACATTTAGCTGCGCGGCAATTAAATAACCCATTCAAACAAGCTGATTATCTAGCCTCAGTTGATAATATCGTTGCACAAATTACTCAACCAAGACAAATTAGTTATAGTCACTTTTTAACAATCCCTACCATTATTGTGAGCAACAGTAACGGTGAGTACAGCTTTAACGGAGTTACTGGCAGTCCTTTGGTAGCACCGAGTAAAGCGCAAATTATTGCCAATGCCCAAGCTCATCTATTAATTAATGCGCAAGTAACAGACGCGATCAAACTAGCTAAAGGTACTCGCGAAGTTGGCTTTAAAGAAAATATTTGGCAAGTAAATTTTGACGATACGTTTAACACCACACTATATTTATCCGCTGATAGTGGCCAAGTTATTACTGTTCGCAGCACAATTTGGCGAATTTTCGATTTTTTCTGGATGTTACACATAATGGACTATGATCAACGTGAAGATTTTAATAACCCATTATTAATTAGTTTTGCAGCCAGTAGCATATTGTTTTGTTTAACTGGCTTTATTTTATTACTACAAAATATCCGTTTTAGAAAACGTACTTCCCGTCGCCCAAGTAGCTAACCTTACCTTGTAGATGAGTTAAAATTCCCACTACATCACACAGTTAAGCGATTTACTTTTTGAATAATCGCTCTAAACTAGCGCTTCCTGTAGTTCACTAAAGTGATTGGATATGCCGCATTTAATTATTGCGCTGGTATTGTGTTGTGTGAGTTTTAACCTTTATGCAGAACAATTCACCAGTTTTTACAGCGCAAAAAAACACCTCATCAAAACCCTTCCTGATAACGCCACCAGCCTCTATTGTGGCTGTAATATTAAACGCCAAGGTAAAAAACTGGTGCCCGACCCAAATGCATGTGGTTATGTGCCTCGCAATGCGGTTACTCGTTCAGGCAAACCAAATGCGCGCGCAACTCGGATTGAGTGGGAACATATTGTGTCTGCATGGGAATTTGGTCACCAGCTACAATGCTGGCAAGATGGCGGCCGAAAAAATTGCATTAAAGTCAGTGCGCAATTTCGGAAAATGGAAGCTGATATAAATAATCTCGCTCCGGCAATTGGTGAAATAAACGCAGACCGCTCTAATTATAGCTTTGGCATGATTGCAGGTAATGCAAGCCAATATGGTCGCTGCCAAGTAAAGGTAGATTTTAAACAGCGTGTGGTAGAGCCGCCCTTTTATGCACGAAAACGCATTGCCGATGCTTATTTTTATATGCAAAAAACCTATGGTTTAAAAATTTCCGACAAGCAACAAAAATTATTTACCGCATGGCAAAACCAAGCTTTGGCAGCGAAAAATAGCAATGCTGTACTTTAAATAGCCAAAACCATAAAAAAGGCACATTTCGCGCCTTTTCACTTAAAACCTGCATTTAGTTTCGTCATTAAATATCTTGATGTGGGCCAAACACCTCGAAGTGAATACGCTCAGCAGCAACTTCTAATACGAGTAATTGCTGTTTAATTGCAGCCATAAACCCCGTTGGGCCACAGATGTAGAAATCACCTTCTTCAAGCGGTAGCTGCTCAGCAACAGCGCTGACATTCATCAATCCAGTAAACTCAGCTCCCTCGCCACCTTGATTAAACCAAGTGTAGTAATTTAATCGAGTATGCGCCGCGGCTTGCTCTGCCAAAAACTGACTAAATGAATGCTGCAGGATATTTTCACAGGCGTGTAAATAGGTGACCGCTTGATTCGATGTATCACATAATAATGTTTGTAGCATTGCCAGCATCGGTGTTTGGCCAACGCCCGCAGAAATTAATACCACAGGTTTTTTATTTGCGCGTAAAAAGAAGTCTCCAGCCGGTGGATAAAGCTCCACAACGCTGCCCTCATCAAGTGAGTGCAAATAATTAGATACAATCCCCGCTGCTGGCAATAACTCTTTTTTCACGCTAATACGGTAATTTTCACCATTACTTTGCTGAGAAATAGAGTATTGGCGTATCTCACTATACTGTGCATAAGCTGGTTTTACTTTGATACCTAAATACTGCCCTGGTTTATGAGTCATTACCGCTTTACCATCGACTGGCACTAAAGTAAAACTGGTTACTAACTCTGATTCAGGCTGTTTTTTAGCAATAACAAATGCTCTAGTACCCGACCAGCCACCGTGGTTATTTTTACTGTGCTCGTATAGTGCCGCTTCTTCGGTAATACAAATATCAGCAAGTAGTGCGTAAGCCTCACGCCATGCATATTCAACTTCAGCTGTAAATTGCTCAGGGATCAATTCTTTTAAAGTGCCAATCAGGTGTCCGCCAACAATTGGATAATGCTCAGGTAAAATATGCATGCTGGTATGCTTATGATTAATGCGTGCCAGCGCCTCTTTTAATACGGCTAAATTATCAATATTTTGAGCATACGCAGCCAAGGCATTAAATAATGCAAATTGCTGACGGCCACTACGTTGATTGGCCATATTAAAAATATCCTGCAGCTCAGGGTTATGACTAAACAGCCGGTTATAAAAATGCTCCGTGACAACGGTGCCCGCCTGCGCCAATAAAGGCGCTGTGCTTTTTACTATTTCAATGGTTTTATCAGATAACATACAACTTCCTTTAACCACGACGCCCATCAACACGACGCCGCGTTAAAATAGGAATACAGTGGAATAAGAACAATAAAAATGCCACGATCCACAGTACAGCACTCAGCTGCCATGCGATGTGTGGCCCAATAACAACAGGTAATAACGAACGAATAATTGCTGCAATAAACACTAAAGCAAACGCCACAGCCATAAAGTGAGGAATAGTTAAAGGGCGGCCAGTATGACCATGAGATACCCGCGTCATCATCGCTAAGATCATCATGCCAATCGTACCTATAGTGATCATATGCAGCGCGTCTTTAAACAAAATAACCGAGCTGTAAAAACTCAGCGCAAGCAATACTAAACCAAGCCCAAGAGCTAGATAGGAGAAGTGCAACGACCATAACAGTGGTACTTTGAGCATTTGATTATTCCACCACAACAATGAGCGACTTAAATGCACTACAGCAACAACAGCCAATGCCCAACCAGGATTAACGCTTGCTATAAATAATTGGCTGATAAAATAAAGCGCGACAGCAAACAATGAGCTGTAAAGCAGCACTTTATCTAAACGAGGAGTACGCACTTGCTCCGCGAAACCAAGACCACGAGCAGTAAAAAAAGGTAATACCCGCCCAGCCACCACACCGACAAGTAAGGTCATTACTAGTACTGCGGTATCGGCGACTGCCAATGCAAGTAGCATGTTTTGTTGTATTGCTAAGCATAAATAAATAATATTGAGCACACACAATGCGCTTAGCATCGGTAAAAATTGGTAGTTATTTTTATTGCCAGCTTTAAGGAGCATATTAGCCAGCGCCATAACTGCACCTAACCACCAAAGCAATTGGAACAATAACACCGCATATAAACTAAAGTTTTCAATACCTGCACTGGTAATAAAAAACGCAACACGAGCTGCTAGCCACACTAGGGTTAGCAACATCAATTTACGACCATTAATACTCGCAACCCCGGTCCAAGTTTGTGCTGCGGTTAATAAAAACCCCACAGCTACAGCGCCTGCAAAGCCAAACATCATTTCATGGGCATGCCAAAGTGTTGCTGGCATAGTCAATTGCCATCTGGCATGGCCTGTTAAAATGAGTAACCAATAACTAATCGACAAAACGGCCAACAAGCCAGCTCCTAAAAAGTAGGGCCGAAATGCTAACATCCATAACGGCCATTGACTGACTTGATAAAAACGCACTTTTTTGGGCATTGGTTCGGTTAAATTGATTGCTCGCATCAGCGTATTAGACTCATCTATCTAGGTATTTATAACACGCTACTGCACAAGCCGAGCCAAGATTTAAACTGCTTATTATTCAACACATTAACTATTTTACTATTGACAAAAAAGTCTTTATGACTCACCTTTAAATAAGATAAAAACACATTTGAGTCATTTTGACATGGCAGATAAACAAAGCTTACTTAATGTCGCCCTTGTGCTTGCTAAAGTGAGCGACCAAAAGCAGCCTTTTCAGCAGTTAATTCAGTGTATCAAGCAAGTAATACCCAGTGACGCTATTGCACTGCTTACCTTACAAGGCGATGTGTTAAAACCACAAGCTATTCATGGACTGACGCCTGACACCCTAGGACGACGCTTTGTAATAAACGAGCATCCACGTTTACATGCCATTTGCAACGCTAAGCAACCATTACAGTTTGCCCATGATTGCCCAATTCCTGATCCGTACGACGGTTTACTATCGAGCAAAACTGGCGATATCCCTGTTCATGCTTGCTTAGGCATCCCCCTACTTGATAGCGACGATAACTTACTCGGTGTGATCACCCTCGACAGTCTCGATGCAAATGCATTCGACAGTTTTGACCTTGAGCTATTTACTCAACTAGGTACGCTTTGCACCGCGCATTTGCAAACTGTATTAAAACTGCAGCAATATCAAAACCACGCGCAACATAGTAGCGCTTTAGTGCAAGAGCTAAACCGCGAAGCGCTTACCCGCGATGGTGCAGAGATCATCGGCCAAAGCACGGCCATGCAAGCCCTTCGAAGCGATATAAAACTAGTGGCGGCTTCTGAGTTTAGTGTCTTGATCCAAGGTGATACCGGGGTAGGTAAAGAGCTAGTAGCACGCAATATCCATCTTCATTCAAAGCGTAGCGAAATGCCGTTAATTCACTTAAATTGTGCATCATTACCAGAGAATCTCGCCGAAAGTGAATTTTTTGGCCACGCCAAAGGCGCATTTACCGGCGCCCATAATGCACGTCAAGGCAAGTTTCAGCTGGCTGATGGTGGCACCTTATTTTTAGATGAAATTGGTGAACTGCCACTTGCCATGCAAAGTAAACTATTGCGCGTCTTACAAAGTGGTGAAATCCAAACGGTTGGCGAAGATGAAGTAAAATACGTCGATGTAAGGGTTATTGCGGCTACAAACAGGCATTTAAAAAACGAAGTCGCTCAAGGGCGTTTTCGAGCCGATTTATATCATCGGTTAAGTGTTTACCCGCTCAACGTTGCGCCACTTAAACAACGCGAAAACGATGTAATTTTACTTGCAGGTTACTTTGTTGAAAGAACAGCCCGTAAGCTAGCTATCAAACAACTCAAACTCAGCGTCGAAACGCAACTACTACTCACTCAATATGACTGGCCGGGAAATGTGCGAGAACTTGAGCATGTGATCAGCCGTGCAGCATTAAAAGCCAAACAAAGCCAGTGGCAGCAAGCAATAATTACTATTGAACCTGCTCATTGTGAACTTAACCTAAGTACAAATAACCCAGCGCCTGTCGCATTAACAACTGCCGATAACAATAACATAAATAAACAAAATTTCTCGCTCAAACAAGCAACGGATACATTTACTCAGCATTTAATCAGCCAACAGCTAGAACAACATAATTACAACTGGGCCAGTGCAGCACGAACATTAAAAGTTGATCGCGCTAACTTAGTGCGATTAGCCAAACGTCTCGGTATTACAGTAAAAAAATCTATTTAATGTGTATTTTATACACCCAAACTTGGCTATAGTGCCAACTGGTGTAAAACCACAATAAACATCTAAACAGGAGATATTTGATGATTGTATTAAACCCCCTTGCTGGGCAAGTAAGTGCTTAATTTTATTTTTTAATATTAAGTTTTGCCCGGCCATTAGCCGGGGCGCTGTTGATAGCTAAAATTTAACAGCAAACCCCTTTGTTATTTTTACTCTTTGCAGTAATGGGGTTATATGAATACTAATTTAAGTTTAAGCCAACTGGGTTGGCGTGCATTTTTCCAACAACAACTTACGCTCAATGATTTAGAGCACACACTGATTGCACGGATCATTACCTACCATCGCGACCACTTTGTTGTACAGAGTGCGCAGGGTTGCCACAAGGTATTGGTAAATTCAGATCATCCCCCCTTAACTGTGGGTGACTGGATATTACTTACGCAACACAACGAACACTGGCTGTTTACCCGATTGCTTGAGCGCTTAACATTGCTCAGTCGCAAAAGTGCGGGAAGTAAATTAAGTGAACAGCTTATTGGCGCTAATATTGATACTTTGTTTATTGTCAGCTCGCATAATCAAGATTTCAATCTAAGCCGCTTTGAGCGCTACTTAGCGTTAGCATATCAAAGTGAGTGTTTACCCGTTGTTGTACTGACCAAACGCGATCAATGTGCAGAACCAGAGCAACATATAGCACAACTAACAGCGCTTGATAATCACTTAACCGTGCTGTCTGTTAATGCATTAGAGCGTGGCAGTGTTGAGCAATTAATGCCATGGTGCGGCAAAGGTCAAACATTAGCTTTTGTTGGGTCTTCGGGTGTAGGTAAATCCAGCTTAGTTAATAGCTTATGTGAACAGCAGCTAAGTGACACTGGTGCAATTCGTGAGGACGACAGCAAAGGTCGCCACACCACGACTCATCGAGCATTGCATGTTCTTAACGTAGGAGCGCTGTTACTCGATACTCCCGGCATACGCGAGCTGCAACTAAGTGACTGTCAACAAGGTGTAGAGCTTACTTTTAACGATATAAGTGAACTGGCGCAGCAGTGTCGATTTGCCGATTGTAGTCATCAGCTAGAACCCGGTTGTCAGGTGCTAGCTGCGTTACAAAAAGGCTTATTAACGCAGCGGCGTATCACTAATTATCAAAAACTGTTAAAAGAGCAGCAACGCAATACTCAGAGCCTTGCGCAATTACGTAGCCAAGATAGAAGCTTAGGTCGGTTTTATCGTAACGTACAAGCAGACATGCGTAATTTAAAAGGACGTTAATTAATTTTTCTCAGTCGTTAAACAAAACGTGGCTAAATACTATTTAGCCACGTTTTTGCTGATAGAAAGATTAACGCAGCTAAATTACGCGAGCTTATGCTCCTTAAAATACGCTTTTAAAAGCTGACTGAACGCCTGTACCTTAGCTGTTCGGTGCACTAAGTGATGGGTTACTAGCCATAAATCCGTTGGCCAACTCAGTTCATCCGCTAGTATTGGTACTAAATCAGCATACTGCGCCGCCACGTCATGCTGCATCCCGCCAATTCCCAAGCCTTTAACAATCGCACGGGTTGCCTCTGAGGTTTCAGACACGCGTAATTTCACTTGTGAAGTTGGTATATTTTCATCAACCCAAACAAAATAAGGCACTTTGCCATTATAGCCGGCCACCCCCGAAACAAAATTATGCAACGGCAATTGCTTAATACTTTTTGGCACGCCATGCTTATCAATATAACGCTTTGATGCATAAAATCCTGACGACAAATGCGCCAAATGCTGGGCGATATAATCACCTTCATCAGGACGAGGACCTGCGCGAACCGCTATATGTGCTTGGCCGTGGTCAAGACGTAACCGGTTTTGATCTAATATAACTTCCAGCTGCACCTGTGGATGTAAACTTTGAAATTGTTCACACACATCACTCAGTACATCAATAAAACCACTGACCGTTGTAAGCAATAAACTACCACGCAAAGTACTATCTGCGGCAATAATATCATTGTGTAAGCGTTCAAGTTCACTATTAATAGACTGCGCTGCTGTAAAGAGTTTAGCGCCAATCTCAGTTACTTTATAACCCCGGGCATGACGATGAAATAAACGTGCATTTAAACTTTGCTCTAGGTTATTAATGCGCCTAAGTACCGTACTGTGATGGACGTTGAGCTTTTCAGCCGCCGCTGTTAACGTTCCTAACCGCGCAACTTCATAGGCTACTTTTACATCTTGCCAGTCATCAAATTGAATCGCCATACCTGCCCTTAACCTTAAATGTGCGTATATGCACATAAGTTTTGCGTTTATTTGGCTTTTCTGCAAGTAAATATTTGCTAAAGTAGTTAACAGGCAAACCCAACTACGTTATTGAAGGCGACCACCATGACAGCACCAAAAATTATTGCCTTAGCAGGCAGCTTACGTAAAGACAGCTTTAACCAAAAATTGATCAATGAAGCAGCCCGCTTTGCATTAGAAAGCGGTGCAGAAGTTGAAGTAATTAAACTGGCAGATCTAAACTTACCCATGTTTGACGAAGACGTTGAAGCGCAAGGCACACCAGTAGGCGCTCAGTTATTAAAAGACAAACTACGCGCTGCAGATGGCATCTTACTTGCGAGCCCTGAATATAACGGTTCAATTACCGCGGTACTAAAAAATGCCATTGATTGGGCATCACGTACTGAGCAAGGCGCAGTTCCAGCATTTCGTAACAAGGTAACGGCTTTATACGCCTCATCACCGGGAGGCTTAGGTGGCTTGCGTGGTCTAAATCACGTTCGCGATATTTTATCGGGTATCGGCAGCTTGGTATTGGCAGATCAACTTGCCGTACCTGCAATTCACACTTTGCTTGATGAAAATGGCCGCATTAGTGACCCTGTGACAGCAGAACGAATTGCAGGCCTTGCTCAGCAGCTCGTCAGCGTTGCCAGCAAATTAAATAAATAAATAAACCGCTTAAGAAAGCTTTGTCGCTGCTAACTTGGCAGCGATAAAATCCTCATGCGCGACATACAACAAGTTAGAAACACGGCGAATTACATACTCTTCTTGCGGATCTAACTCACCATCGGCATACGCTAAGCGCCATAGCAGCTCTATAATTTCAATGCGTTGCTCTGCGCTGCATTGATCATTAATTTGTTTAGAAAACTGAAAGTAATCAATCGCGTCATCCAAACTTTTTCCTGCGCTTTGCATTAGCTCACTAACGTCTTCATCACTCAAATTAAAATACTTTTTTAAAGTCAGAGATAACGTTTTCAATTCATCGTCTTGCTGCTCGCGATCAGCACGCATTACTTCAATCAATAATGCCGCTACAGCCGTTTTCAAATCATGCTCTTGCAGCTGAGCTGGTTGCTCATCAAAAGCTGAAAATAGTTGTTTTATTTGTTTGAACATCACATTTTCCCTTTTTGGGTGTTAGACTTACAGCATAACTCGTTGCATCACTGTAATTAAATAGTGCGCTCAATACAATAATGGAGTTAAAGGTTTATGAAAGGAAAAACAGCAAATAGGCTAGTAATTATCAGTGCGCTGGCACTATTAATAGGCAGTAATGCGGTATTAGCAGAAAAAGGTGAAACCGAAAAACTCTATGACTTTGATGAAAAAGTCCATTATTACCAAACTAAAATTGACGATAATAACTACCATCTAGAAATTCAATCTGACGACTATCAGCACTTTAAAAATCAAAGTGTATTTTTATTGCGCCACGCTGATCATTTATGCCGTGGTAATCCGTTTATGCTAAAAGTGACTGATGGTGTACAAGAGTATGATCGTTTCCCAACCAAACCCCGCGCCTATCAGCCGCCTTTAACGGTATTACTACAATGTGAGACAAAGCCCAGCAAAGACTAATCTTTAGTCTTTATAACCCCAAGGCGCTGGCGGTGGTGTAATTGGTTTTGTTAAATCAAAATCAACGCGAAACTCGCGGCCTTGGCGAATTAAACGATAAGTAAACTTTTCAGGATAAATATACATCTGCCATGTATTACCGATAGATTGTGGAATACCTTGGCTAACAAACAATTCTTTTGAATACTGATCCGCAGGGAACGACTGCACGTTAGCAAACCCAGCATCAACAGTATGACCACCGTACATAGTCGATACATCATCAGTCCCATCTTGATGGCGATGATCGTGTTTTAAACTCAAACCACTACCGGTTTTGGTAATGATCCACGTACGTGATGCATCATCACCTACATGAAACGGTACTTGTAACTCACTATCAGTGCATTTACGAACATGCATGACTAATTTTTTACCCGCAAACGAGCTAGGACCAGTGGCATTATCAACCGTTACTTTACCCTCAAAAGCTTTACCACAATGGGCGGCAATATTATCAAAAAAGCCATCATGAGTTGGGATAGATACCAAAGGCGCAGGGCGAGCAAACGCCGCCGTAGACGCCAGCAATAAAGTCGCCGCTGTTAATAATTTCATAGCATGTTCCTAAAAATATAAAGTTGCAGCTTAGCGTGTTAATAAATACAAAGGAAGTAATCGCGTTGAATGGTAATTTAGTTATAAGTTAGCGAGATGAAAGTTAGCAAGTTACCTATTTAAAACTCAGTGTTAGTATTAAGCCTAGCAGAAATAATGCTTCTTAATTTTTGTAAACCTACAAACCTATGTCTGAGGCTATAAAATGAATCAAAAAAATATTACACACCATAATATGGGGTCTGCACAAATTGAGAAACATGAATATCGTGTTTCTATGAATATCAGCCGGAAAAATATAGTAATAAGAAATGGTGTAGGACACTTCAAGCGAGGCCCTTACAAAGGAGCCACTCTTTCATTGAGTCCAGAAGAGATAACAGCACTTTATGAGGTTGGAAAAGCACTTGTACCCATTATAATTTCGGCGGGAATAACTTATAAATCCACAAAAAGTGGTGCTAAGGCATCAAGAGGAACAAGTAAAGTATGCCCTTTTAAAAAGCCCTTGACTAAAATAGCTTGCGGAAAACCTCTTTATTATCGTGAAAGAGCTTTAAATCAAAATGGTAAAACAATTGAAATATTTACCTGTGATGCTGGTCATGAATGCAAACAGCCGATTATATCGGCTGTAAAATGAAGTCACAAAAAACGCGGCCTTAGCCGCGTTTCATTGTTTAATGACTTTTAAACCTTTACTGCCAAGGTCGCTCGGCGTTAAGCTTTGCTTCAAAGGCATCGATTTGTGGGTTGAGGGTTTCGGTGACACCGATAAAATCTAAACCGCTTAATAAACGCTCTTTTACATCTTTGCGAATATCAAAGCTAATTGGTGCAAACTTATTGCTGGTCAACATTTGGTTTTCAAGGTCGATGTCGATATGAATATCGTCGTGTTGCTCACTCAGTACAAATAAGTCTTCCAATGTTTGCGCTGGTAGTGCAATAGCTAACATCTGGTTATTGCCACAGTTATTAAAGAAAATATCAGCAAAGCTTTCCGCTAAAATCACTTCAAAACCATATTGCTTTAATGCCCATGGAGCGTGCTCACGTGATGAGCCGCAGCCAAAGTTATCGCGAGTTAGTAATATTTGCGCGCCTTGGTAACATGGCCGATTTAAAATAAACTCAGGGTTTGGCTCGTCGTTATCTAAATAGCGCCAATCATAAAACAACGCCGCATCAAAACCATCACGGCTGGTTGAGGTTAAAAACTGCTTTGGAATGATTTGGTCGGTATCGACGTTGTTTTTATCAAGTGGGGCCATTAAGCCACTAAAAAAAATGCTCATTAGGCTTCTCCTCTAATATCAACAAAGCGACCATGAATAGCTGCCGCAGCGGCCATTGCAGGGCTTACTAAGTGTGTACGACCACCACGGCCTTGGCGACCTTCAAAGTTACGGTTTGAGGTGGATGCACAGCGCTTGCCTGCACCTAAGCGGTCATCGTTCATGGCTAAGCACATTGAGCAACCCGGTTCACGCCACTCAAAACCAGCAGCTTTGAAAATATCAGCTAGGCCTTCATCTTCAGCTTGTTTTTTCACCAAGCCAGAGCCAGGTACGATTAACGCCTCAACACCAGCAGCCACTTTTTTACCTTCAACAATCTGTGCGGCGGCGCGTAAATCTTCAATTCGGCTGTTGGTACATGAACCAATAAATACCGTATCTACGCTCGCTGACGATAACTTATCACCGGCTGTTAAACCCATGTATTTAAGGGCACTGCGAATCGCATCAGCTTTAATTAAATCTGGCTCTTGATCTGGATCTGGAATGCATTCATCAACACCAATAACTTGCTCAGGGCTAGTGCCCCAAGTAATTTGCGGCTGAATGCTACTCGCTTCTAGTTCAACTTCTAAATCAAACTGCGCACCTTCGTCAGTTTTTAAGGTTTCCCAGTAGGCAACTGCAGCTTCAAAATCATCGCCTTGTGGAGCAAATGGGCGGCCTTTTAAGTAATCATAAGTGATTTGGTCTGAAGCGATTAAACCCGCTTTAGCGCCCATTTCAATACTCATGTTACACAATGTCATACGCGCTTCCATTGACAGTGCTGCAATACCTTCACCACAAAACTCTGCCACATAACCTGTACCACCAGCGGTACCTAGCTTACCAATCACCGCCATGATCAAATCTTTGGCTGTAACCGTTGGACGTAGTACACCATTAATTTGAATTTTTAATGACTTGGCTTTTTTCTGTTGTAGCGTTTGCGTCGCGAGTACGTGCTCAACCTCAGACGTACCAATACCATGGGCCAGGGCACCAAATGCACCGTGAGTAGAAGTATGGCTATCACCACAAACAATGGTAGTGCCAGGTAAAGTAATACCTTGCTCAGGCCCCATTACATGCACTATGCCTTGGTTAATTGAGTTTAAATCGTAAAGTACAATACCAAACTCTTTACAGTTGGCATCAAGCGCCATCAATTGGTTTTTTGATACTTCACTGGCGGCATCTAATGAGCGGCTTTTGGTCGATACATTATGATCCATCGTTGCGATGGTTTTTTCAGGACAACGCACTTTACGGTTTTTCTCTCGCAGGCCAGCAAAAGCTTGCGGCGATGTCACTTCATGTACTAGATGACGGTCAATATAAAGTAAATCGGTTTGCTCATTAATACTAGCAACTACATGTGCTTGCCAGATTTTATCGTATAACGTTTGGGCCACTTGCTGATCCCCTAATTTGTTTGACTCGCCGCGTGACGGTGCAGCGAGTGAATAATTGTTTAAATACGTGCTGTTTTATATACGAGCGACAATTGCTGCGGCAACGTCTTGCGTTGTATAACCTGCATTTGGGTAAATATCCGGTGTACCTACGCCTGCTTCGACCGCTTCGGCTACTGCTTTTTCAATGCTGCGCGCCGCTTCATCTTGGCCTAGTGAATAACGTAGCATTAACGCGGCACTTAAAATTTGTGCGATTGGGTTTGCAACCCCTTTGCCTGCAATATCAGGTGCCGAACCACCAGCAGGTTCATACATACCAAAGCCTGACTGATTTAAACTTGCCGATGGCAATAAGCCCATAGATCCGGTGATCATCGCGCATTCATCTGACAATATGTCACCAAATAAGTTATCACACAGTAACACATCAAACTGGCTAGGTTGTTTAACCAGTTGCATTGCCGCGTTATCAACGTAAATATAATCAAGGCTTACTTCTGGGAAGTCTTTGCTTACTTCGGTTACTACTTCGCGCCATAATACACTTGATGCTAATACGTTGGCTTTATCAACCGACGTTACATGGTTATTACGTAATTTTGCTGCTTCAAAGGCAAAACGTGCAATGCGTTCAATTTCTTTGCGTGAATAAGTTTGTGTATCAAATGCCACTTCTTCAGCCCCTTCGCCACTGCGGCCTTTTTCGCCAAAGTAAATACCGCCGGTTAATTCACGCACGCATAAGATATCAAAGCCTTTTTCGCTTATATCGGCACGTAATGGCGATGCAGCGCTCAGTGCTGGTAATAGTTGCGCTGGGCGTAAGTTACAAAATAAACCAAAGTGTTTACGTAGTGGCAAAAGTGATGCGCGCTCTGGTTGCTCATTGGCAGGAAGATGCTCCCACTTTGGACCGCCCACTGAACCAAACAAAATTGCATCGGCACTTTCACACGCTGCAAGGGTTTGATCGGGTAACGCTTTACCAAATTGATCAATCGCAGCGCCGCCAATGGCATGATGATGACGAGTTAAAGTAAAACCAAATTTACTGCTCACAGCATCCAATACCTGCTCTGCTGCTGCCATTACTTCTGGGCCGATACCGTCGCCTGCTAATACTGCAACGCTATAATTTGATTGACTCATCCTGCTTTCCTTTGTTGTTTTAAATCAGACACTTTTTGTGCACGATAAATTAAGTTATAAACGCGGATCATGGCGCGTACTGACGCCTCAACCACATCCGCGGCAATGCCCGCGCCGTGATAAGGGCGGCCATCGTATTTAGCTATTATATTTACTTCACCTAATGAACTGGCGCCTTCACCGGTCGCCTCTAGATTAAATTCAATCATTTCAACAGTCATACCCGTTAAACGTTCAATCGCTAAGAATGATGCCTCTACAGGGCCATTACCAGTGGCTGCTTCTTGTTTAGACTCACCATTAATCGTCATACCAATAGTTGAGCTTGCTACTGATTGCGAGTTAGACGTTGAGTTAACAAACTCTAATTGGTATTTGTCGTCTTTATCACTGATTTGGTTAAAATAAATCATCGCTTCAAGGTCATAGTCGTACACTGTACCTTTTTGATCTGCAAGGGTTAAGAAGCTTTCATATAGGCTATCCATATCGTAATCAGATTTTTGATAGCCTAATTCTTCAAGGCGGTGCTCAATAACATGACGACCCGAACGTGAGGTCATATTTAATTGGTTATTTGGTACGCCGACGCTTTCTGGTGACATAATTTCATAGGTATTTTGCGCTTTTAATACACCGTCTTGATGAATACCTGAACTATGGGCAAAAGCATTCTCGCCAACAATCGCTTTGTTAGGTTGCACTGGCATATTACAAATTTTCGCCACTTGGCGTGAAGCGCGATAGATTTCTTCACTGCGAATATCGGTATACACTTTTAAGTGGTCTTGGCGCATCTTCATGATCATCGCCACTTCTTCAAGTGAACAGTTACCCGCACGCTCACCAATACCATTAATAGTACATTCGATTTGCCGTGCACCGGCTTGCACCGCTGCAACAGAATTGGCAACAGCCAAACCTAAATCATTATGACAATGTACACTTAACCGCGCTTTATCAATATTTGGCACGTTATTCATTAAATGGCGGATCATCGCCGCGTATTCGTCTGGCGTAACAAAACCAACTGTATCTGGTAAGTTGATGGTTGATGCACCAGCATTAATCGCCTGCTCAACAATTTTGCATAAATCCCAATGCGGTGTACGGCCTGCGTCTTCGCATGAAAATTCCACATCATCAGTATAATTACGGGCAAGCTTAATTGATTTAACCGCCATGGCTGTCGCATCATCTAAGCTCATACGTAGCTTGTGTTCTAAATGCAAAGGGCTGGTAGCAATAAAAGTATGAATTCGACTTTGTTGTGCTGTGCGAAGTGCTTCGCCACAGGCTTCAATATCTTTAGCAACAGCGCGTGCTAAACCACAAATAATCGGGCCTTTCACTTCTGTCGCTATACGTTGCACTGAACGAAAATCGGCAGGGCTCGAAACCGGAAAACCTACTTCCATCACATCCACATTTAGGCGGCTAATAGTATGCGCCAGCTGGATTTTATCTTCTTCAGTCAGGCTCGCTTTAAGCGCTTGCTCACCATCACGTAAAGTGGTGTCGAAAATCCATACTTTATCTTGTTCTTGCATAATCTACCCTTAATTCTCTGCTGCCCTGGATGCGAGATAAAAAAAACCCCGCGATATGCGGGGTTTTTTGTGTTTACTTAATGCAAATACACTAATCCCCGCTCACGTGCGCTTGCAGTAAGAGGTTCAGTTTTAATGTAATTAAATGAGTGTTTTGCATCGTCTTTACTAAATGTGTGTGTTCAGTGAGCCCTATTTTTAACACTTCAAAACTGCGCATGCAAGCATAATCTCACCTTTAAATGGAATGAAAAACCACAATAAAAGAAAATAAATTTCGTATAAAACCAACTTTACGGTTATATAATTCAAACCAAACCTAAAGCAACCATAATATACTTTACTTTATGGCCGATCCTGCTTAGATAAGTTTTCTATTTTAATTCCCACTGTTGTCTCCACTCTATTCAGATCCTTTGCTCATTTCATGCATAACTAGTTACCCTGTGCTTTTTGGTTGGTAATTGCTATAGGGTATATTGACCTCATTCCCCAAATTCTCATTTCTTTAGTACGCGTTACCTGTTGCTCACCTGTTAAAATATTGGTTCTAGTGATAATGCTATAAGTAACAGGCTTACCAAGCTCATCAACCTCGCCCATTGGGTTATAACCAAATTTAAGGGTGGCATTTTCATCCAGAGAAAAAATAACGCCATTACCTTCCCCTATTTCTGAGTGCTCTATTTCAGGGTTGGCAATATTCACCCAATGAAAATGCGCTTTTGGTCTGCCTTGAGTCATGAACGCCAAATATTTTCCATCCGGTGAAATACGGTGGTTTTTCATCTCCCACTCTTTTGGGAAACCAAAATTAACTTTGCGCACTACTTCGCCATTAAATTTATGTATCCAAAAGCCATCGTGCTTTACCGCTAAAAACTCTTTATCGCCTGGGAGTAAAAATAACTCGTCAGAGTAAATTATTTCGCGCTGTGTAAGTGTTGCTGTTGATACTTTGTAGTTGTAATGTTTACCATCTGCATAAAAAATTACATTATCGCTATCTGAGGTCCAGTTAAATGAAGGATGCAGCCCTGCGCGCCCCCCGACCCACCCTTTACTCATTTGCTTCGTGGTTCTGCTATGAACGTGGGGGTTGTTGGTTTGTGTCATTCACATGCTCCTCAATTCATTTCACATGCATTGCTATGCTCTTTTCTCACCCCACCAACATCTCACAGTTCGTCAACATCA
>NZ_JACJEE010000015.1:0-110047 GCF_014163915.1 Pseudoalteromonas sp. SR41-8 | reverse complement strand
CTGATTAACTCTTGCCTCGCTAAGCGTTGCTGTCTGCCGTCTCAGTGGGGTCGCATTATAGGGCGCGGCGAATTTTACGCAAGCGTTTTTTAAAGAAAACTTGAAATAAAGTGCTGTTCGTTCAAAATTCAAGCCAAACCCTACAAAAGAGATACTTTTTTAACTTCAAAATAACTTTATACGGTTATAAAACGCAAAAGCCCGATGAAAATCATCGGGCTTTTGTTGAATAGCTTTAAGTATACTTAGATTAAGCTATACCATATTGCTCACGATAAGCTTTTACTGATGCAAGATGCTCGTTCATAGTACCTTTAGTTTCAAGGTAGCTAATTAAATCTGCAAGTTTTACTATTGAAACTACTTTAGTATTAAAGTCACGTTCTACTTCTTGAATTGCAGACAGTTCAGCTTTGCCTTTTTCTTGACGATCAAGAGCTATCAAGACACCACTTAGATCCGCACCATTTTCTGCAATAATTTCCATAGACTCACGAATTGCTGTGCCAGCAGTGATCACGTCATCTACTAACATGATTTTGCCTTTTAGCTCAGAGCCTACTAATGTGCCGCCTTCACCGTGTGCTTTCTTCTCTTTACGGTTAAAGCAATAAGGCACATCTTTATTGTGATGATCTGCAAGTGCTACTGCGGTAGTTGTTGCAATTGGAATACCTTTATAAGCAGGACCGAATAAAACATCATATTCAATGCCTGCATCTTCAAGGGCGGCAGCATAAAAACGACCAAGACGTGCAAGGTCACGACCTGTATTAAACAACCCCGCATTAAAGAAGTAAGGGCTAGTACGGCCAGACTTTAAAGTAAACTCACCAAACTTTAACACCTGTTTTTCTAAGGCGAATTCAATAAACTCTATTTGATAATCTTTCATTACTATAAACCTATTACTTATTAAGCTAATGCTTGCTTCTGAACGTCAATGATTTCGCGGATTGAATGCTTCGCAAGAGTGAGTAATTCATCAAGCTCATCAAACGAGAAAGGTTCGCCCTCGGCTGTACCCTGCACTTCAATAATTTTACCTGTTTCGGTCAGAATTACGTTCATATCTGTTTCAGCGTCAGAATCTTCTAAATATTCTAAATCGCTAATAGCTTGGCCTTTATAAATACCTACCGAAATAGCTGCAATCATAAATTTAAGAGGATTTGAATTGATCATACCCTTGCTACGCATATGTGTTAACGCATCGACTAGAGCAACACAAGCACCACTGATTGATGCAGTACGAGTTCCGCCATCAGCTTGAATAACATCACAATCAATAGTAATGGTATTTTCGCCTAACGCTTTTAAATCAACTGCGGCACGAAGTGCGCGTGCAATTAAACGTTGAATTTCCATAGTACGACCGCTTTGCTTGCCACGCGCCGCTTCACGGCCATTTCGGGTATGGGTAGAGCGCGGTAACATACCGTACTCAGCTGTGATCCAGCCTTTACCTTGGCCTTTCATAAAACGCGGTACACCTGATTCAACAGTGGCTGTACAAAGTACTTTTGTGTTACCAAACTCAACCAACACAGAGCCTTCAGCATGCAAAGTGTAATTACGTGTAAATGTAACCGGTCTAATTTGGTTAGGTGTTCTTTCGCTTGGACGCATTCACGATCCCCTTAATTCAGAATTTCCCACATTATATGTATATATAGCTGTAGATGCCATGCTGATTTAAACAAAAGCAAATTGTAAAATTCGCAGCAACAAAAATTTCCGCTAGAGCTTAACCAGTGTTACGGTATAATCACTTTTAATATTGTTTAATAAAACTAGGAAACCATCCATGATCCACAGTATGACTGCTTACGCGCGTCGCGAAATAAAAGGCGATTGGGGCACTGGCACGTGGGAAGTTCGTTCAGTTAACCAACGCTACCTTGAAACCTTTATTCGCGCACCTGAGCAATTTCGTGGCATGGAGCCGGTGCTCCGTGAGCGCCTACGTAAACATTTACAACGCGGCAAGGTTGAAGTGTTCTTAAAGTTTGTGGCAAACCCAGCCCATGTTGGTGAACTTTCAATTAATGAGGCGTTGGCTGCACAACTGATCAATAGCGCCAAATGGGTGCAACAACAAAGTAATGGCGATATTAATCCTGTCGACATCTTACGTTGGCCTGGTGTTATGGAAGCTGAAGAGCTAGATATGGATAGCGTTAACACCGCACTCATTGCTGGTTTTGATCAAGTGATTGAAGATTTTAAATCTGCACGTGGTGATGAAGGCGCTAATCTTGAAGAGATGATAGCCACTCGCCTTGATGCTATTTTAGAGCAAGTAGCGATAGTTGAAACTCACATGCCAGAAATTGCCAAATGGCAGCGTGAAAAATTAGCACAAAAATTAGAAGATTTAACTGCAAATATTGACGAAGCTCGCCTTGAGCAAGAGCTCATCTACCTTGCACAAAAACAAGACGTAGCTGAAGAACTAGACCGTTTAAAATCTCATGTCAAAGAAACTAAAAAAATCCTTAAAAAAGGTGGCGCTTGTGGTCGTCGTTTAGATTTCATGATGCAAGAGTTTAACCGCGAAGCAAACACCCTCGCCTCTAAATCAATCAATAGCGACATCACCAATGCTGCGGTTGAGCTTAAAGTATTGATAGAGCAAATGCGTGAGCAGATCCAGAATATTGAGTAAGTGTTTCTTGGCTCAACTTGAGCAGTGTTTGGTTATTAAAGTATAATGGTGTTATCTAAGGCTTGAGTTACTTGTAACTCAAGCCTATTTATTTTTAGTAGAGAGCAAAGTAATGACGCAAACTCGCGGAAACTTATTTATTTTATCGGCACCATCTGGTGCGGGTAAATCCAGCTTAATCAATGCATTGTTAACTAAGTATAATGATATGAAAGTATCTGTATCGCATACTACTCGCTCGCCTCGTCCGGGCGAAGCAAATGGCGTGCATTACCACTTTGTAAATGTTGATGAATTCAAATCATTAATTGAAAAGAATGATTTTTTTGAATGGGCGCAAGTGTTCGATAATTACTACGGTACATCAAAGCAAGCAATTGAAGAGCAGCTTGCAGCAGGTATTGATGTATTTTTAGATATTGATTGGCAAGGTGCACGTCAAGTTCGTGATCTGGTCGCTGATGTTGAAACCATTTTTATCCTACCACCGTCAAAAGTTGAGCTTGAAGCGCGCTTAAATAATCGCGGCCAAGATTCACAAGAAATCATTGCTGGTCGCATGGCAAAAGCACAATCTGAAACGTCTCATTACAATGAATATGACTATGTCGTGGTTAACGATGATTTTGCAACTGCGCTGAAGGAAATTGAGACGATCGTATTGGCAAAACGCTTATCGCTACAAAGCCAAGCTATTCGCCATCAAGATTTACTCGTAGACTTACTGCGTTAAATCCTAATTTGGGTTCAGTAAGTATTTTATTTGTTTAAATTAACCACAAGCTATTGGCGAATCTGACTCGGTGCAGTAAACTACGTCTTTGCTTAAAAATTTATTTGGAGTGCTAAGATGGCTCGCGTAACTGTTGAAGATGCAGTAGATGCAATTGGTAATCGTTTTGATTTAATTTTAGTTGCGGCCCGTCGTGCCCGTCAAATCGCGGTCGGTGGTAAAAAGCCACTGGTTGATCCTGAAAACGATAAACCAACGGTTGTTGCTTTACGTGAAATTGAACTTGGTTTAGTAGATAGCTCATCAATGGATCTTATTGATCGTGAAGAGCAACAACATCAAGAGGCGGCTGAAATGGCTGCAGTTGCAGCTATTGTAGGCGGCAACCAATAATCTGACTTCCTTGTCTGATTTAGCCAACGGTATAGTATTTCTATTCTAGCCGTTGGCAATCCCTTCTTTTCATCGTATATTCTTAACATACCGTTACCTATTTGCTTCACGAGAACATTGGAGTGTGAATGTATCTTTTTGAAGGTCTAAAAAAGAAAATATCAGAATACTTACCTGCTGCTGATGTAGAGCTGGTACAAAAAGCCTATGTGGTAGCCCGAGAGGCCCATGAGGGTCAAACTCGCTCAAGTGGCGAACCTTACATTACTCACCCTGTTGAAGTAAGCCAAATTCTGGCTGGTATGCATTTAGATCACGAAACGTTAATGGCTGCATTAATGCATGATGTGATTGAAGACACCGACTTTAGCCAACAAGATTTAGCCGAAATTTTTGGCGAGACAGTCGCCGAATTAGTTGAGGGCGTAAGCAAGCTTGATAAGCTCAGCTTTAAAGATAAAAAAGAATTCCAAGCTGAAAACTATCGAAAAATGATTATGGCAATGACACAAGATATTCGTGTTATTTTAATCAAACTTGCTGATCGTACTCATAATATGCGCACTCTTGGAGCATTACGTCCTGACAAACGTCGACGTATTGCCCGCGAAACGTTAGAGATTTATGCGCCGATTGCTAATCGTTTAGGTATTCACGATATTAAAAATGAGTTAGAGGATTTAGGTTTTCAAGCCCTCTACCCGATGCGTCATCGCGCTTTAAAGTCAGAAGTTGCCAAAGCGCGCGGCAATCGCAAAGAAGTCATTTCAAATATTCAAACCGAGATAACAGCACGCCTTGAAGAAGCTGGCATTACAGCCACTGTTTCCGGGCGCGAAAAACACTTATATAGTATTTATAAAAAAATGCTTAATAAAGAGTTACTGTTTAATGAAGTCATGGATATCTACGCATTTAGAATTGCAGTTGATTCAATGGATATCTGCTATCGGGTACTTGGTGTTGCCCATAATTTATATAAGCCAATTGAAACTCGCTTTAAAGATTATATAGCAGTACCTAAAACTAATGGTTATCAATCGTTGCATACCTCATTAGTTGGTCCACATGGGATCCCTGTTGAGATCCAGATCCGTACTCACGATATGGATCACATGGCAGATAAAGGAGTTGCTGCTCATTGGATGTATAAAAAATCCGGTGATAGCGCAGGCCACACTGCACAACAACGTGCACGTCAGTGGATGCAAAGTTTGTTGGAATTACAACAAAGCGCAGGCTCATCATTTGAATTTGTTGAAAACGTTAAAACAGAGCTATTCCCAGAAGAAATTTACGTGTTCACTCCTGATGGTCGCATAGTCGAGTTACCTATGGGTGCAACCGCCGTTGATTTTGCATACGCGGTCCATACCGATGTTGGTAATACCTGTGTGGGTGCACGCGTTAACCGTAAACCTCATCCGTTAAGTAAAGCATTAGATACGGGTCAAACAGTTGAAGTGATTACCAGCTCAGGTGCGCACCCTAACGCAACGTGGTTAAACTTTATTGTTACCGGTAAAGCACGTTTAGGAATTCGCAATTACCTGAGGAGCCAACATCATGAAGAAGCTTTATTACTTGGCCGTCGCTTACTCGACTCAGCTTTAGGTGAAACGAAGTTCGATGATCTGCCTGACGAAAATATTAGTCGCGTATTAGCAGAACATGAACTCAATACTGTATTAGAGCTATTAGTTGAAATTGGCTGCGGTAATTTAATGAGCATGCTGATCGCACGCCGCTTACTGCAAAATGACAATGATGATTTAGGCGATATGACTAAAAATGCTAAAGCGACCATTATTGGCACTGAAGGCATGCTAGTTAATTATTCTAAATGTTGTCGACCAGTGCCTGGGGATGCTATCACCGCACATATAAGCCAAGGTAAAGGCATCACGGTTCACCGCCAAGAATGTAAAAATATTCGCGGCTGGGAAACTGAACGCTCCAAGTACTTGGTTGTTAAATGGGATGATAATCCAGAAAAAGAATATATTGCAGCACTGCGTGTGGAAATCATAAACCACCAAGGCGCACTCGCAAAACTAACCAATGTAATTGCTACAACCCAAGCAAACATAGTGGAAATTGCCACAGATGAAAAAGAAAGTAATTTATACGTGATAGATTTAGGGATCACCGTGAAAAACCGTGTCCATGTTGCTAATATCATGCGCCGCATTCGCGTAATGCCTGATGTGCAAAAAGTCTATCGTAAAAAATAACATAGGAAAATCATGAATAAAGCATTTATTTCTACGGATCTAGCACCTGCTGCCATCGGCACTTATAGCCAAGCAGTAAAAGTTGGTACAGCAGTTTACTTATCGGGTCAAATTCCATTAGTTCCAGCAACGATGGAAGTGATCTCTGAAGATTTCGCAGAACAAACACATCAAGTATTTAAAAATATTAGTGCGGTATGTGAAGAAGCCGGTGGCAACATCCAAGACTTGGTAAAAGTTAATATCTATTTAACTGATCTATCTAACTTTGCGACGGTAAATGAAGTAATGAGCCAATACTTCAAAGCACCTTACCCTGCCCGAGCAGCAATTGGCGTGCGCGCATTACCAAAAAACGTGCAAGTTGAAATTGACGGTATTATGGAATTGCCTTCAACAAATTAAGCTTACAGCAATACACCTAGGTATTTATGCTTAGGTGTATTAACTCATCAGTCCCCTTTTCCTCGATTTTCTTGACAGTTATTCAAATCTCTAGCACTCTATCCTTATATAATTATAAAAACCTTTAACTTAAGTGTTGTAAAAGGATGATCCGTGTTTAAGCTTGCTCATAACGGTAATGTACTACTCGATGTTATAGAACATTCGCCGCCTAGTGCCGCTTTTGTTATTGAGGCTCTAGAAAAATCAACATTCTGTGAATGTCGCATAGACTATGATGCTATCAATGCTTTTTTTAAAGAGCCTAGTAGCGAACGTAGTTTAGTGGTTGCCAGTAAGCATGACGCCACACTAACTGTTACACTCAGTGATGATAAAATGTTAGCAACAGGCGAACTAACACTCGCACAAGGTGGCAAAGTTTTAGCCCTTGATCAAGCGAAACAGCAGCTGATCAAAGCTGGGGTTGCTCGGGGCTACAAACAAGCATTTTTAGAGCAGCTGCTACAAAAACAATTTGAATTACCCGCTGGCACTACCGTTAAAGGTATCCTCGCTAAAGGTCGCTTACCAGAAGACGGCAAATCATCAAAATTACTCCCTCAAGTATTAACTTTAAAAGAGCGTTTGCATACCCCGAAACTGCGCGAAGATGGCACTGTCGATATGCGCGACTTTGGCAAGTTAGCAAGTGTTGAACCCGGTACATTGTTAGTTCGACAGCAACCCGCAACCCCTGGTAAAGAAGGTTTTACCGTAAAAGGCGATGTACTTCCGGCAAAAGCAGGAGAAAGTAGCCCGCTAGTTGCTGGTGAGGGCAGTGAAATATCAAAAACTAATCCTCTTGAATTAATCTCAAGTATTGCGGGCGTACCAGTCGAAATACAAAATGGCATGCGCGTTGATGATATTTTTACGATTGGCGATGTCACAGTTAAAAGCGGCCATATAAACTTTGATGGCAGCATTATTGTCACTCATAATATAGAGCCAGGCATGAAAGTAACCGCGAAAGGCGATATAACTGTGATGGGGACGGTTGAATCCGGAGAACTGACAGCGCAAGGTAATATCACCATTAAACAAGGTGTGATTGGCCACCAGCTAGATGATAAAACACTTTCGTGCAAAATTATTTGTAACGGTGATATTCATTTATCTCACGCCCAATATAGCTACCTTGAAGGTAATAATATTTTTATTGAGCGCCAAGCTAGCCACTGCGCAATGAAAGCGACTAAGCTTTTACAGATAGGCCAAGCAGACAATCCACAAGGGAAGTTATTTGGTGGCGAGATCCTGGATGCCGGAATGATTATCGCTGGTGAAATTGGTAATGAATCTGGCGCTAAAATGCTCATAAACATGGTTGCCTCAGGAAAGTCTGTTACTACTGAAACCGATGAATGCCTTAAAGAATTAGCTAAAACCGATGAGCAATTAGACACCCTGCAAGCAACGCTAGAAAAGGCCGATTTAGTAAAAGATTTAGATAAGAAAAAACTATTGCTCGCTAAAATAGGAGCTACTCAGCAACATTATTGCCAACAAGCAGAGCAGCTAGAAAAACGCCTAACAACGCTAGAACAAAGTCTATATGAACTACTTGATAATGCTAATTTAGCGGTCAATAAAAAATTGCATTCTGGGGTAGAAATCCACATTTTCGATAAAGTATTAAGAACAAATCGCAGCTACCCTCCTTGTAACGTAAAACTGCAAGAAGGAAAAATAGAGATTGAATTTAAAACCAGTTGATCGCAAGCAGATAGAGACTAACAGCAGATAGTCTCTATTCTCTCGTCTACGTTATAAAATACCAGCCACTTGTTGTTTTAACTCCTCCGGCCATACACTTACTTGTACTTGACCGATGTGAGGTTTTTGTAATAACAACATCGCCAATCGAGATTGACCAATGCCACCACCTATTGTCTGTGGTAATTGTTTAGCTAGTAGTTGCTTATGCCAATCAAATTCTAAACGAGCTTGGTCACCGGTAATTGCAAGCTGTGCAACTAATGCTTCTGGTGATACGCGAATACCCATTGATGAAATTTCAAAAGCATCTTCAAGCACAGGGTTCCACAGTAAAATATCACCATTTAAGCCACTGTATTGCTCGCAGGTCTGAGTCGACCAATCATCGTAGTCAGGTGCGCGTACATCATGAATATTACCATCGGCTAATGCCCCACCAATGCCTATCAAAAACACCGCACCATATTCTTGTGTAATCGCTTTTTCGCGCTGCTTGGCAGTAAAATCAGGGTACATTTGACGTAACTGTTCACTGTGTACAAAAGTAATATCAGCGGGTAAAAATGGTGATATACCAAATTCATCAGCAACAAATTGCTCGGTTGCTTTTAAGCCTTTATACAAGGCTTGTACTGTTTCTTTTAACTTATCAAGAGAGCGCTCAGAACTGGCACAAATTACTTTCTCCCAATCCCACTGATCAACATAAACAGAATGGATGGGGCTTAATGACTCTTCATCCGGGCGCAACGCTTTCATATGTGTGTATAAACCTTCACCAATTGCAAAGCCGTGCTCAGCTAGTGTTTTTCGCTTCCATTTTGCCAAAGAGTGAACCACTTCAAATTGACTCGCTGGAATAGTTTTAACTTTTACCGCAACCGCATTTTCAGTGCCACTTAGGTTATCTTGGATACCATCGCCTACTTTAGCCAAAATAGGCGCTTGTACTTCAATTAACCCTAGCTGTTGTTCTAGCTGGTGTGAAAAATACTGTTTAACTTTACTAATTTGCAGCTGTTGCTGGACAAAGTGTGAACTCATAATAATTGGCCTCATTCCCAGTTATTGTTACTTGCATAAATGCATGATTGCACTACGAGCAACCATGTCGTTAAAGCAATCCTCAATCATTTTGCACTTTAATTCAATAACCAATAACAAAAACACCTTTACCATATTAATTTGATTAATTTAGTGGTATAAAAAATGATGATTCAATAATTTAAAGATGATATTTATATGGAAAATTATCAAATCGATAATCTTGATAAACAGATCCTCCACGCATTAATGGATAATGCCCGCACAGCCTATGCAGAATTAGCCAAACGGTTCGCCGTTAGCGCAGGTACAATTCATGTACGGATTGAAAAAATGAAACAAGCCGGGATCATTACAGGCACCCAAGTTAGCGTCAATGCCAAGCAGTTAGGCTACGATGTATGTTGTTTTATTGGCATCAACCTCAATAATGCTCGAGACTACCCACAAACCTTATTGCATCTAAAGGAACTTGAAGAAGTCGTTGAGGCTTATTACACAACCGGTAACTACAGTATTTTTATTAAGGTAATGACCCGTTCAATTGATCATTTACAAGATGTATTGATCAATAAGATTCAAGCTATCGAAGCTATTCAGTCAACCGAAACGCTAATATCACTGCAAAACCCAATTAGCCGCTCAGTAATGCCTTAAGACGGTAATTCCCGTATAATAGCGGCAATTTTATGAGTTCAGACAAGGCTAAAAATGGAAAACACCCGCTATCATCGCATTAAACACGTACTAGATCGTCGTCAAACCGATTTAACCGTGTGCTTAGAAGATGTGCACAAACACCATAACTTGTCTGCAATTGTTCGCAGCGCTGATGCTGTGGGTTGCCATAATGTTCATGCAGTATGGCCACAAAACCAAAAATGGCTCACCAATAATACCTCTGGGGGCAGTAAAAATTGGATCGCAACTCACTTACATAAAGATATCGACAGCGCTGTGGCTATGATGCGCCTGCATAATCCGCAAGTACAAATACTCGCTACTAACTTATGCCCTGATGCTGTTGACTACCGTGAGATTGATTATACTCTGCCAACAGCCATTATTGTCGGCCAAGAAAAAACCGGGATCTCTCCACAAGCACTTGCCCACGCAGATAAAAACATTATTATTCCAATGCAAGGTATGGCGCAGTCTCTGAATGTGTCTGTGGCCGCTGCACTGATATTATTTGAGGCACAAAACCAACGCCTGCAAGCCGGCTTATATGAGCGCACTATGCTGGATGAGAGCATAAAACATAAGATGCTATTTGAAGGTTGCCATCCAATCATTGCACAAAAATGCAAAGAAAAATCGCAACCCTATCCAGCCCTCGATGAAAATGGTGAAATCATCGCTGATGATGAGTTTTGGCACAAATTAAAACATGCTTGATGACAGGCCTGTTCGCACGTAAACTAAAAAGTATCTAAAAATGAAAGATTTGAGCGTATTGTGTCAAAGCCAACTTTAAGCCGCTACCCAATCACTGACCTCAAAGGCGTTGGTCCAAAGATGGCCGAGCGGCTAAAAAAACTCGGCATTAGCACAGTGCAAGATATGCTCTTTCATCTACCGCTTCGATATGAAGACCGCACCCGTATTTATGCTATCAGTGATTTAGCTGTGCATAGTCATGTCAGTATTGAAGCCACCATAGAAACCAGCCAAATTACCTTTGGTAAACGTAAAATGCTCGTTTGCCAAGTTAACGATGGTACTGGACGACTCACCCTGCGATTTTTTAATTTTACTGCAGCACAAAAGAATACCTTAAGTAGCGGTAAGGTGATCCGCTGTTTTGGCGAGGTACGACGTGGCAGAGTCGGTTATGAAATGACTCATCCTGAATACAGCCTCAGCGATACACCGAGCGAACAACCAACAGCAACCACACTAACGCCTGTTTACTCGACAACGGAAGGGTTAAAACAACTGTCGATCCGTGCATTAAGTGATCAGGCGATTGCATTACTTGAAAAATATCAGGTAGAAGAGTTATTGCCAGTGCAATTCCAACACGCTGGTATGGATTTAACTCAAGCACTGCTACTTTTACATCGCCCCGCTAATGATGTAGATATCACCGCATTAGAGCAAGGCCTGCACCCGGCTCAACAACGTTTAGTGTTTGAAGAGTTACTGGCGCAAAATTTGAGCTTATTAAAATTACGTCAACAAGGACAGCAAGTAAAAGCAGTTGCTCTGAACCCTATTAATCATCTGGAGCATGATTTTTTAGCGCAGCTCCCCTTTGCTCCAACCAACGCGCAAAACAAAGTCGTCGCTGAAATAAAAAACGATTTGCAGTCTCCTTATCCAATGATGCGCTTAGTACAAGGCGATGTTGGCTCAGGTAAAACCCTGGTTGCGGCACTGAGCGCCTTAACAGCTATCGCACAGGGCTATCAGGTGGCATTAATGGCACCCACCGAAATTCTGTCAGAACAACATGGCATTACTTTCGAAAATTGGTTTACGGCTTTAGGTATAACTACAGCATGGCTCGGTGGTAAAACCAAAGGAAAAGAACGCAGCGCAACGCTTGAAAAAATAGCATCAGGTGAAGCGCAAATGATTGTTGGGACTCATGCGTTATTTCAAGAGCAAGTAACATTTAATAACCTAGTGCTTATTATTATTGACGAACAACACCGCTTTGGCGTCCATCAGCGCTTATCGCTACGAGAAAAAGGCCGTTTTGGTGATTGCTATCCCCATCAACTGGTTATGACAGCAACACCGATCCCACGTACACTGGCGATGACAGCTTATGCCGATTTAGAAACGTCCGTGATTGATGAGTTGCCACCAGGACGTACCCCAATTAAAACCATTGCACTACCTGATACGCGTCGTGATGAAATTATTGCTCGTGTAAAAACAGCCTGTACCGAGCAAGGTCGTCAAGTATATTGGGTATGCACCTTAATTGATGAATCGGAAGCATTGCAATGCCAAGCAGCAGAAGATAGCGCACTGCAATTAACTCATGCACTGCCAGAGTTAACTATAGGATTAGTTCATGGCCGTATGAAAGCAGCAGAAAAGCAAGCTATTATGAGCGAGTTCAAAGCTGGAAAAATTCATATATTAGTGGCGACAACGGTCATTGAAGTCGGTGTAGATGTGCCGAATGCCAGTTTGATCATCATTGAAAATCCTGAACGGCTTGGCCTTGCACAATTACATCAGTTACGTGGTCGAGTTGGTCGTGGTGCAATCGCATCCCATTGTGTGCTTTTATACCACGCACCGCTGTCTCATACTGCACAAAAACGTTTGGCTGTTCTAAGAGATAGCAATGATGGTTTTGTAATTGCAGAACGTGATTTGGAAATTCGTGGTCCAGGTGAAGTGCTCGGCACAAAACAAACAGGTTTAGCGGAATTTAAAATTGCTGACTTAACCAGAGATAAGCACACACTCAACTTAGTCAGACCTATCGCACTACAAATGCTCCGCCAGTATCCTGAACAAGTAGAACAACTAATCAATCGCTGGCTTGCGGGTAAATCAGTGTATGCACAAGCTTAATAGTAAAAAGCCTTACTGTAATAAGTAAGGCTTTTTCAACAGTCTAAAGACTAAAACTTGTATTCCATGCCAACACCTAAGTAATCTTGATCAACATTGCTGTCCATATCAAAATTAGTGTAGAAGGCAAATAACTTGGTGTTTTTGCTCAAGGAGTGATCAACACCTGCAGAGATGGCAGACTTTTTATCACCCGCATCAAAATCCATTACTTGGTATTGAACTTTAAATGTATTGCTATCAAGAGTGTAAGCCGCATTAACTAAATAACCATCGGCATCACCGCTACCATCCACTTTTTCTTGGCTTTGGTACATTGCACCTAATTTAAAATCAGCTACCTTCCCTTGCACGGTAGCGCGTACAACATCATAACCATTAACTTCACTGTCGGCAGCAACTGATGCATAAACATTGCTTTTCTTCAGTCCAGCATCGCCATAAGTAAGTGCTAATGAATAACCGCTATCGCCATCACTGTCTTTTTCTGCAACGTAAGTTGCAAGCACTTTAAAGCCACTTAAATCCTTTGATGAATAAGTAACTGTATCACTAAGACGGTTTTCACCTTTAAATAAATTTTTGATATCACCTTCAAGGTTATCAAATAAATCCAACTTTCCTTGTGATTGCTTTAAAGCAGTATCATTACGGCCAATCACTAGTTGACCAAATCCACCTTTTAAACCAACGTATTGATTACGTGATGTAACCGTGTCTTTTGAATCATCAGAAACATTAACTTGAAATTCGAACTTATAAATAGCTTCTAAGCCATCACTGATGTTTTCAGAACCTTTAAAACCGATTCGCGATGCATTGCTTTTAATTTCGCTGAATGACCCTTCACCGTCATCCGAAGATTGCACAGAGACATTTGCTTTACCATACACATCAACATCAGCAAATGCAGAAAAAGATAAACCACTTAACACAGCTAGTAATAGGCTCGACTTTGCAAATTTCATATTATTTCCTCAATAAACGCAACAGACTAATTTTTAATTCGCTGCATTTTGCCTGCGGTAAATGACAGAAATATTACAACAGAAATATTTATGACTCATATTATTCATAAAAAGGAACAACAAAAGACATCAAATCAACACAAAACTGTCATATATAGCTTACTTAGCACTAAATTCACTGCTTATTGTTGGTGTTAATTCCAGTAATAAATTAACCAACGTCTCAAGCAAGGGTTTTTGTTCATTATCTCTGTGATAAGCGACAAAAATATCCCGAGAAGTATGTTCCACATCAGACACTCGATGTAGCTCCCCTTTATCTATATGGCTTTTCGCTAAAACTTCAGGAATAAATGCACTACCTCCACATTGTAGTATCAAATCTAATGCAATGCGTCCTGTGCTGGTACGAAAATATGGTGGAGTGTGGCCAGTAAATTGCCGTGCATGCCAAAGTGAGAAGGTAGTTCCCCAGTCAACATAGACATATTGATTATCAAAAAAGTTATCATTAGCAGCTCCTTCAAATGCACTGATAGGTATAATTGGCAAGGTGCAAATACGCTCAACTACTAATTCATCCACTTTTGGTGGATCAAATAAAATCGCTAGATCTAAGGTGCGCTCTAATAATAACCTTGTACTTTCTTGCTGTGCTTTAACTTCAGCCACCAGCGATACCCCTGGCATTGCAGAAACAATATTAGTGATACCAAACTGTAAAAAAGCATCCCAAATATTGGGCGTCCCTGCTAAACTTACTTGCTTATGCATATTATCAGCAAGAGCAACATCGACTTTAGCTCGTTGCATACCAGTAATAATCATTTGCGCATGGGGTAATAAGCGCTCCCCTGGTGCAGTCAATTGGATGTTATTACGTTGGCGGATAAATAAATTAACCCCTAGTCCTTGTTCTAATTGACGAATTCGAAAACTCACCGCAGACTGCGTAATGTAAAGGTTTTCAGCCGCTTTACCAAAGTGACGAGTACGTACCACTTCGACAAAGGTTTTCAATAAATCTATATCCAATTATTTATCCTCACGATAAAAATTTTTTGTTTAATAAATTGCGCAACTTGATCCATACTCCAGCTTGAAAATAGGGTATGAGGAAACAGCCATGAGCAATGATATTTCACTACTTCGCCAAGCATTTGTAAGCCAACGTCAGTTTTATGATGATCAAAACTTTCCGCGCGGATTCGGCCGCAGCGGTAATTTCACCTTACTAGAAGCCAGTATCCTTGAACAACACGGTGTTGTTCTAAAAGGGTTATATAATAAAACCCTTGAACCACAAAATGAAATCCAAGAACAATTTTTTGCCGTTGTCTCTGGTAATCAAGAACCAACCAACGCAATTGAACGTGCGTGGATTAAATACCTAAAGCTAACGACCTGTAAAGCAAAGTTTCATACTCTGTTTGGGCGTTCTAAAATTTCAAGTCCTGCACCACAAAATCCAGACTACTATTCGGAGTCTGATAGTTTATAAAAGTAATGGTGTTATTTGCTTTTTCGTGTTTTAACAGTTACAACTTGTATAACTGAATAAATTTGGCTATGCCAAAAACAAGGTGTTACGTGACACGAAAAATACTCATCATTGAAGATACGCCAACTATAGCGCGAGTGCAAAAACACATTGCAATTAAAGTTGGCTATGATGCAGATATAGCCTGTTCTTTAGCGCAAGCAAAAGAGTTAATTAGTAAAAATAACTATTTTTGCGCTGTAGTAGACTTTATTCTACCTGACGCACCACAAGGAGAGGCTGTACCCTGCACTATTGAAGCTCAAATTCCTACCATAGTAATGACCGGCAATATAGATGAAAAGACCCGTGATATCGTCGAAAAATATCCAATAATTGATTACATCACTAAAGAGAACAAGCAAGCCTACCATTATTTAGAAAAGCAACTACAGCGCTTACCTCGCAACGAAAACGTTAAAGTATTAGTCGTTGATGACTCACAATCAGCACGACTGCATATATGCAGCTTGCTTAGACGTCATAAATATCAAATATTACAAGCCTGTGATGGCATTGAAGCACTTGCAGTGCTCGAACAAACACCCGACATAGCCGTTATAATTGCAGATAACGAAATGCCTAACATGAATGGTGATGAGTTATGTGGTGAAATTCGTCGCTTATACAGTAATGATGAAAAAGCAATAATCGGTATTTCCGGCTCAAATGCAGCGCATCTTTCGGCGCGTTTTTTGAAAAATGGCGCAAACGACTATTTACGCAAACCATTTAATAACGAAGAATTTTATTGCCGTTTGAGCCAGAACGTTGACATGCTGGAACAAATTGCCACCATTCGCTTGCAAGCGAACACTGACTATTTAACTAAACTACCTAATCGTCGCTACTTCTTTGAAGAAACCACAAAATCATTAAAACAACTGCAGAAAAAAGAGTTAATTCCCTCTTTGGCGATGCTCGATATTGACCATTTCAAAGCAATCAATGATACCTATGGCCACGATGCTGGTGATCAAGTACTAAAAGGACTTTCAATTTGTTTTGCAAAATATTTTACAAAAGACTTGGCGGCTCGTTTAGGCGGTGAAGAGTTTGCTGTGTATTTTAATGACACAAATAAAGATGAAGTATTAAAACGTCTGGATAATTTTCGTCACTTTGTTGAGCTCAATAGCCCTGAATTTAGCAAAGAAAAAATTCAATTTACGCTCTCTATTGGTTACGCACACGGGCCTGTTTATCAAATTGATGAATTATTAAAACAGGCCGATATTAAGCTTTATGAGGCCAAAGCAACTGGCCGCAATAAAGTCATTGCTTAAACAGGCTTAGTGGGTGCAGGGATATTTTCACGTTTACGCTTTTGTGATTGTCGATAGGAATCCCAACTAAAGATAGCCAGCGCACTCCAAATACAAGCAAATGTTACTATTCGTTCAGCACTAAATACTTCACCATAAAATACCACCGCCAACACAAACATTAAACTTGGCCCAATATATTGGAAAAACCCTAAGGTAGTATACTGCAATCGCTTGGCAGCACCTGTAAAGCAAAGTAGTGGCAGTGTGGTAATAACGCCTGCACTGATCAACAATACATTAGTATGCCAATCATTCGCTACGAAATCAGAGCTATTCGATGGCGCCATTAACCACCAATATACTAAAGCAACTGGCAATAATATTAATGCCTCTAGTAGTAACCCCGGCAATGATTCGATAGGTAACTTTTTACGAAGTAAGCCATACACCGCAAATGACCCTGCTAATGAAAGTGCGACCACCGGAAATGAGCCAAAACTAATAACTTGGATCACCACACCACATAACGCCAGAGCAACCGCTAGCGCTTGCCATTTGCGTAGTTTTTCACTTAAAAAAAGCATACCTAGCAGTACGTTTAATAACGGATTGATATAATAACCAAGACTTGCATCAAGCATATGATCATTATTAACCGCCCAAATAAATAGCCCCCAGTTAAAGCCAAGTAAGGTGGCCGTAATAACCAGCATAGCAATGAGTTTAGGGTGTTTAAGCACATGCTGCACTTTATGCCATTGCTTCATTACTGCAACAATGATGACGATGAATAATACCGACCAAACCACACGATGCATCAGTATTTCAAAAGCTGATATATGCTGTAGTAATTTAAAATAAATAGGTGCTAAGCCCCACATAAAAAAAGCCATACAGGCTAAGATAATACCTTTACGCTGTTCAGGATTAGTTGGCATAGATTGTTTCTGATGTAGATGAAAGGCCGCTATTTTACCTGCCAGCTACGCTTTATCCAACTAAATAAGTTGCCGTGCCAAAAGCTATTTGAATACCTTGTTCGTTATGGAGCTCCATCCGACATACGCATACTTTATTACCGGAGCGAATTAGCTTGGCACTAGCGGTAAATTCAAGCCCTTTGCCTGGACGCAAGTAATCAGTGCGCAAATCGATGGTGCCGAGTGTCGCTAGCTTGGTTTGAATACTAACTATATTAAGCTCAGTGAGCTTATCTATCATCGCCGCCGCAGCGAGCATCCCCCCCACATTATCAAGCACCGCAGAGATCACACCACCGTGGAGAATTTTTTGAGCGGGATTACCGATAAAGACATCCTGCCAAGGAAAGCTTATTTGCGCTTGTTCCGCATCTAGTGATTTAACTTTTATTTGTAAAAACTGGTTAAACGGCATTTGCTCTACAAAAACTTTAGCAACTTGGTCAATTAATTGGGCTTTATTCATTATTATTATCCGCAACTTTATAACTGGTAAGATGAGTAAAGCACAACTAAAAAGAAAGTGCGATAAAAAGCACCTATGCAAGGTCGCCTAAAAGCTCTAAAATGTCCGCGATGAATACACCAAATCCCACAGCAAGCACCGTAGTGCGCAGTCCCGCAGCTATACTCAAACAAGTGTTTGGCTATAGCGAATTTCGTGATGGCCAAGAAACGGTGATCAATGCAGCCCTTAACGGCCAAGATTCGCTAGTATTGCTGCCAACTGGCGGCGGCAAATCAGTATGCTACCAAGTGCCCGCGCTTGCCTTAAGCGGTCTGACAGTCGTTATTTCGCCATTAATTTCCCTTATGCAAGATCAAGTATCACAATTGCAAGCGCTCGGGGTGAAAGCGGCGTATATCAATAACAGTTTAAACCGCGACGAACAGCAGCAAATATATCAACAACTGCACAGTGGTTTGCTTAAGCTACTGTATGTTGCACCTGAAAAAGTGCTGCAACATGAATTTAAAGAGCGCTTAAGTCACCTTAATATTAGTTTATTTGCGATTGACGAAGCTCACTGTGTATCACATTGGGGTCATGATTTTCGCCCTCACTACTGCCGCTTAAGCGAACTAAAACAACGCTTTGCAGATGTGCCTATGATGGCGCTCACAGCGACAGCTGATAAAGCCACGCGGTTTGATATCGTCCAGCAGCTTGGTTTAAATGCCCCCTATATACACACTGGTAGTTTCGATCGACCAAATATTCGTTACACCATTGAAGAAAAATTCAAACCGCTGGCGCAATTACTTCGCTACTTAAAAGAACAACAAAATCAAAGTGGTATTATTTATTGCACCAGTCGAAAACGAGTTGATGAAATAGCTGAAAAGATCGCTGATGCGGGAATGAACGCAGCGGCTTACCATGCTGGTATGAGTAACGAGCAACGCCAATTTGTACAAACCGGTTTCGCCCGTGATGATATCCAAATTGTGGTGGCTACTGTAGCCTTTGGCATGGGCATCAATAAACCCAACGTCCGTTTTGTACTGCATTATGATATTCCCAAAAGTATCGAGTCTTACTATCAAGAAACTGGCCGTGCTGGCCGTGATGGCTTGGCCGCTGAAGCTATTATGTATTTTGATCCGGCCGATATTGGCCGTGTTAGGCGATTTTTTGAAGACATTGAAGATGAACAACGTCGTCGTGTCGAAGAGCAACGTTTTAACGCCATGGCCAGCTTCGCAGAAGCACAAACATGTCGTCGACAAATACTTCTTAACTATTTTAGTGAATATCAACGCGAACCGTGCGGTAACTGCGATATTTGCCTAAATCCACCAAAAAGTTTTGATGGTACTTTAGTGGCACAACAAGCCCTTTCGTGTGTGTATCGTGCCGAACAACGGTTTGGTTTAGGCTACATAGTTGAGCTACTGCGCGGAGCAAATACCAGCCGCATTAGGGATAACAATCACCACCAACTCAGCACTTATGGCATTGGTAAAGACCACAGTAGTGAATTTTGGCTCAGTATTTTACGCCAACTGATTCACCAAGGCTTACTGAGTCAAGATATCACCCAAGGCTCAGCACTGCGCTTAACCGAAGGAGCTCGCGCTATTTTGAAAGGTCAATACGCGCTGCAAATGGCTGAACCACGTCTGCAAGCGAAGCACGTATACCAAGACAAGCTCGCTCAGTTTAATTACGATAAAAAGCTATTTGCCAAACTACGTGCCTTACGTAAAGAGCTTGCCGATGCGGATGATGTGCCACCATATGTGGTGTTTAACGATAAAACCCTCGCAGAAATGGCGCAACTAATGCCAACCAATGACAGTGAATTTCTCAAAGTGTCAGGAGTTGGCTTTACTAAACTCAATAAGTACGGCAGCCCTTTTTTACACGCCATACGCGACTACTTAGCCCAGTCTTAAATAAAGAGAAAATTGATGACTCAGCTGCAACTAGATAATCAACATAATGCTATTATTATTATCCCCAGCGAAATGCCCAACGATGATGATTTCGAGCTTTGGGCGCAGTTATTTTTACATGGCCCAGAAATAGTAATTGGTGAATTTGCAGCGGGAGCGGATCGCCACCAATGCCGCTTTACGTATGCGCAGCAGAGCTTTAATTTAAACTTTGAACATTACAGTAACAGCATTTGGATTAATGGCGAAGGCATTGAAGCTGAGCATTTATTAGCAGCTTTAGCACACTATTTTCTTACACTATTGCAACAATGAGGTAGACTTATACACTAACTTAGTGTGTAGTGGGTAAACGCTAAAAACCCATAATCAAGGATTTCAATGGTGATAAATAACGCTTATGCACTTTTATTGTCTAGCTGTTGCAGCACTTTGCTCTATTCATCCTATGGCTTAGCGCAATCGTTTGATGACGGGCAGCAAAGTTGCAGTAATCAGCGCACAACTACACCCACTGAAAAAAATCTACGTCGCCAACTTGATGTTGATATACAGCTGCCAGAAAAAACTAATAATGCAAAAATAGCCCAGGTCGAACTTGAGCAACTTAACGTTTTCAATACCAATTTAGAAGCAGAAAATAACGCATTATTTCGCTTTGCTAATCGCGTTCATATGACCACAGAGCCTAATGTTATAAAAAGTATTTTATTGTTCGAACCTGGTGATCACTATGAGCCGAAAAAACTCGCCGAATCAGAGCGCTTATTACGTCACCAAAGTTATCTATACGATGCCAGAATAAAAGCAGAAACTAACTGCGATGGTGACATAGATGTGAAAGTGATCACCCGCGACTTATGGACGTTACTACCAGAAATTAGCTTTAGCCGCAGCGGTGGCGAAAATAAATCGAGTATTGGTTTTCGTGAATCCAATTTATTTGGCTGGGGTAAACGTTTATCACTCGCTCGCACTACTGATGCTGAACGAAATGGTTACCTGTTTGTTTATGATGATCCTAATATACTTTCTAGCCGCTACCGTGGTCGCATAGAATACTCTGATAACGACGATGGTAAACGCCATTTATTCGAGCTTAGCTACCCTTTTTACTCTATTGAGACACCTTACAGCTATGGTTTATTAAGCTTTTCTGATCAACGAACTGAATCTCTTTACAAACGTGGTGAAGTATTCAGTCAATTTATCCAGAAAACAGACTATAATCGCATTCACTTTGGCCACTCTAAACAGCTTGCTAATAATTGGACTCAACGCATTAGCGTCGGTTATACCCATGAACAGCAAGCTTTTGAGAGCACAGTAAATACCGTCACACCATTGGCTGAAAAACGGGAGCTAAGCTATCCATATATCAGTGGTCATTGGTTTGAAGATCACTACATAAAAGTGCGTAATTTCGACAGTATTTATCGTACTGAAGATTTAAATCTTGGTTGGAATGTGCAAGGTTTATTAGGCTATGCAAGTGAAGAACTAAGCAATGACGATAGCCGCGCTATTTACTCTTTTGATGCGAAAAAAGCTCATTTTAGTGGCGATAATACCCTTTGGCGCTTTCATGCTAGCCTAGATGGTAATTGGAACGAACAACAAAGCAAAGTAGAGAACTTACTCGCGAGCACTCAAGTGCAGTATTATTTAAACACCAGTTTTGAACAATCGTGGTATGCCAAAATACGCTTAGACTATGCTAAAAACCTAACTCCCGACAAACAGCTAATCTTAGGCGGCGAAAATGGCCTACGTGGCTATCCGCTAGACTACCAACAAGGCGATCGTAGTTTTTTAGTTAATCTTGAAAAACGCTATTATTGGGAATACGACCTGCTTCAGCTGTTTAAAGTTGGTGGAGCTGCATTTTTTGATATTGGTCGCGCTTGGTTTAATGACCAAAATAACGGTAAAAATGGCCAAGTATTGAAAAATATAGGTATCGGGTTACGGCTCGCTCCAAGCAGAGCAAATGCAGGAACTGTGATCCATTTAGATATCGCCGCTCCACTTGATAAAAGTGATGATGTTGATTCTATTCAATGGCTAGTCACTGTAAAAAATTCCTTTTAAAGTGTGCTAAAAACGCTAAACTAGTTGCTCCTAAACCGCATTTGGATTGATTGTGGAACTGTTAGATATTCTTAGCACGCAGTATAAACTCGTCGTCACTTTAGTTGCTCTGTTACTTTTTCCTGTACTATTAAAACTGACTAAAAAATTACTCGAAAAAACTATTAAGGGCAAAGTCGATATTCACCGTAAATATCGTGCCGAACTATTACTGAAAATTATTCTCGCATTTGTAATGCTGTGCTTAGTGTTAGTTTTTTGGGGTATTGAATTACGGGGTTTACTGGTACTTGGCTCATCTTTGTTTGCCATGCTAGGTGTTGCACTATTTGCAGCTTGGTCGCTATTAAGCAATCTGACCTCGTTTTTGCTAATGTTTATTCAAAATGACTGTCGTGTTGGTTATTGGGTTAGAGTTATTGACGGCGCGAACTTTGTTGAGGGGCGTATTGTCGAGATGGGCTTGATGAATGTGGTATTAGAACATGTTGATGGGCACCGAGTTATTTATCCTAATAACCTATTTGTTACTCGTCCGGTGATGGTTTTAAATAAAGAGCCGAAACCTACTAAAGCAATCGCGGTTAAGCGCGCTATTGGACCTAAAAAGCTGCAATAAACGAAAAGCACATAACAAAAAGCCGTTTAAGAATATCCTTAAACGGCTTTTTTGATTAGTTACAATCAGCAATTAATTATTTAATTCCGCTGTTTTTAACTCATCTTCAATATCACTTATTTCATCAATAAAGGTTTCAAGCTGTTGTTCTACCAAGCTGTTTGCGTGAGCAAAATATGCTAAATGAAACACTGCATCCCCTTCATTAACCAGTGGCATAGTTTGTTGACCAATCACTATACCACTTCTTGGCGCTAATAATTCCAGCTCAGAATCACCGAGCGGGCTACTGATATAAGCTAATATTTGCCCTTTCATTACTCGCTCACCCAATGATACTTGCGCACGCACAATGCCATCGACTTCAGCACGCACCCAACTGGTTGAGCTGGCAATAATTGGCTCAGGTAACTTTTTAGCACGCTTGCCACGGATCATTTTTAAATGACGCATGACATAATCAACGCCTTGCATACCAGCCGCTATTGCAATTGGATCAAACCGCAGCGCTTCTCCAGCTTCGTATGTGATCACCGGAATACCTAAGTTCGCGGCCTCACTTCGCAGTGAACCATTACGAAGTGACGCATCAATAACGGCTGGTGTACCAAATGCATTCGCCATTTGTGCCGTTGCTTCATCACTCAAATCTGCGCGAATTTGCGGTAAATTGGTGCGATGTATTGCGCCAGTATGTAAATCAATAATATGCGTACAATGAATGGCCACTTGCGAAAAGAACATATGTGCCATACGTCCAGCAAGCGATCCACGAATAGAACCTGGAAAGCTGCGATTCATATCACGGCGATCAGGTAAATAACGTGACTTATGAATAAAACCAAATACGTTAACAATCGGCACAGCAATCAGCGTACCACGCAGCTGGTTAGCATCTATTTTTGCTAATAATTGGCGTACGACCTCTACGCCATTGAGTTCATCACCATGAATAGCCGCACAGACCATTAAAACAGGCCCTGCTTGAACTCCATTCACTACCTCTATTGGGATATTCAACGGCGAATGGGTGTACAGTTTAGCTGCTTCTAGAGCCAGCGTCTTACGCTCACCGACACCCACCGTTTCACCTAATAAAGTAAACGCACTATTGATTCTAACCTTTGCCACGCGTTGCGGTCCTTTTGGTTGCAGCGGTTTTTTCGATAAATTCGATCACCATACCTGCAATATCTTTTCCTGTTGCTACTTCGATACCTTCAAGACCTGGTGAAGAGTTAACTTCCATTACCAAAGGTCCGCGAGATGAACGAAGTAAATCAACCCCAGCTACGTTCAAGCCCATTGCTTTAGCTGCAGCTACTGCTGTTCTACGTTCTTCTGGCGTAATACGCACTAATGTTGCACTGCCACCGCGGTGTAAATTAGAACGGAACTCACCATCTTGTGCTTGACGCTTCATTGCGGCAATCACTTTGTCTCCAAGTACGAAACAGCGGATATCAGCACCACCAGCTTCTTTAATATACTCTTGTACCATGATATTAGCTTTTAAGCCCATAAAGGCTTCAATAACACTCTCAGCTGCTTTACGTGTTTCAGCTAACACCACACCAATGCCTTGAGTACCCTCTAACAGCTTAATAACTACAGGTGCACCGCCAACCATTTCTAGTAAGTCTTTAACGTCATCTGGCTTGCTGGCAAAACCGGTTACCGGCATACCAACGCCTTTACGTGATAACAACTGTAACGAACGTAATTTATCTCGCGAACGTGAAATAGCAACTGATTCATTAACAGGAAATACATTCATCATTTCAAACTGACGCAGTACTGCACAACCATAAAAAGTAACTGAAGCACCAATACGCGGGATTATGGTATCAAAATCTTTTAAATTTTCACCGCGATAATGGATCTCTGGTTGCTCAGAGTTAATGTTCATGTAACAACGTAATGCATCGATCACTTTTACTTCATGACCACGCATCTCAGCTGCTTCAATTAAACGACGCGTTGAATATAAATTCTTGTTACGAGATAAAATACCAATTTTCATAGTTAAAACCTTAACTATCTAATAAATGAGATAAAGCCGGATCAACGACTATACGATTTTCCATGGCTGTGCGCCCTAATAACATTCTAAACTTCATACTCGCTCGGCTGGTCAAAGTGACTTCTATTGGCCAACTTTTATCACCAGCGCAGAGCTTAGTCTCAATAAAATACCGCAACTCACGCTGCCCACTTGAGCTGGTTACATATTTCATCTTTTTTACTTTAGCAGCACACTCAATTTGAGTGTGCTCATCTTCTTGCAAAGGCTGAGCAATAAATTTAACCCACTTTTCGCCTTCTCGCTCATATTCTTCAATATTAAGAGCATGAATACATGACGTACGGGCGCCCGTATCAATCTTAGCCTTAATTTGATTAATGCCAAGCTCAGGTAAACTTAACCACTCACGCCAACCAACAATTATCTTTGCCGTCATAAATGTGCCCTTTAATAAAAAACTGTCTTATACGCTACACGGATAAAAACACAAATGAAATAATTTTATCCAAATGATAAGCTAATTTAATTGACCTAAGTCACTCAATAGTCAACTATATTAACATACAGGATTAATGAGAATTTACTATGTTCAATGGTTTACTACACGCACTTATACTTGATGAACAAGGCGGCGCACGCACAATTGATAATAGCGCAGACCTACATAACTGGCAGCCTGAGCAAGGTAAATTGTGGGTTCATCTTGATTATAGCCAAAGTGAAGCCATAGATTGGTTACAAAACAGTGAATTGTTGACTGATTATGAACTTGCATCATTAACAGCCGATGAAACACGCCCTCGTATCACCAAAGTAACTAACGGTTGTATGTTGTTTTTACGAGGCGTGAATTTAAATCCTGCGCAGAGCCCTGAAGACATGGTCTCAATTCGTTTATTTATCAATGAAAATGTAGTGGTCACTACCCGAAAACGCCGTTTACTTTCAGTCCAAGATATTTTAGCTGCACTGGAAGAAAAAAATGGGCCAGTTAGCATTTCTGAATTAGTTTGCCAACTTACACAAAATCTTACCTCACGTATGCAAGGGGTAATTGATGGTTTAGATGACACTCTAGATATTTTTGAAGATGAAATTGACGAGCCGACCAAGCGCTTTGATAACCAAGGACTGTCGCAGTTACGCCGTCAATCAATTGGTTTAAAACGCTACTTAAGGCCACAAAAAGAAGCGCTCAGTACTTTAATGGCAAACAAATACAGCTGGCTTAGTGAAAACGACAAAGCCAAGTTAAACGAAACCACCAATCTACTGATCCGCTTTATTGAAGAATTAGACAGCTCTATTGAACGTGCGCAAATTATTCAACAAACCATTACTAATCAGGTTTCTGAACAATTAAATCAGCGTATGTATGTGATGTCGGTGGTTGCGGCACTGTTTTTACCGCTAGGATTTTTAACCGGTTTACTTGGCGTAAATGTAGGCGGTATCCCTGGTACAGAGAGCCCTTACGCATTTAGTTTTTTTGTTATATTTTTAGTCGTGATCACCGGTGCCATCGGCGTTTACTTCAAAAATAAAAAGTGGCTTTAAAAATACTCACGGTTGTTCAATTACATTGATTGGTATAGTAATGATAAAAGTAGTGCCAGTACCTAATTGACTCTGGCACTCTATCGTACCGGCTAGTTTATGTATTACTAAATTATAAACAATGTGCAACCCCAAACCTAAGCTCAGTTGTGCGTTATTCGTAGAAAAGAACGGGTCAAATACTTGCTTGCGGACATCTTCTGGCATGCCTTTACCATTATCGCTGATTATCAGCTGAAGTTGTTCATCATGTTTACTCACTGTAATGTTCACCTCCCCAGGCGTTGAATCATCAAAAGCGTAAACTAAGGCATTTTCCACTAGCTGCCCTAAAATTTGCGAGAATGCACTTGGTGAGGCAAAAAAACGAATTTCTTGCTGGTATTGGCATTTAACTTTATGAGGGGTTTGGTCAACACGTGAGTGGATTGACAGCAGAATATTATCGATATACTCACCTAAGTTAAACCAGCGATTTTCCTGTGTATCGTTGTCTACCGCAACTTGTTTAAAGTTATTGATTAGATTTGTAGCTCTGTGGAGATTAACGCTCAATAACTCTGTGCTTTGTATTATATGATCATAGGCCTGATTAAACTCCTCTCTCGACATGTTACCCGCAGCCGCTTTGCCATGAATAGTTTTCGAGGTGCTTTCCAGTACTGATGCAGCCGTGACGCAAATGCCCAATGGGGTATTTATTTGATGAGCAACTCCAGCAACTAATCGTCCTAACGACGCATGCTTTTCATTTTCAATTAACTGTTGCTGAGTACGTTTTAGCTGTTCCAGCGATAATGTTGCTTCTTTGGTCTTAGTCTCAAGCTCAGCAGTACGCAGAGCCACTTTACGCTCAAGTACCGCATTTAACTGTTTTACTTGTTGCTGTGAAGACATCAACTTGGTATTCGCATCTTCAATCTCACTGACGTAGCTTTTTACTTGTAAGTACACATCATTTAAAGCAGTAATAATTGGGGTAAACTCATTGCGTTTAGCATACTCAACTGGCAGTAGATTAACTTGCTTATTACTACCATAACGAATAGAGCTTTTTATGATATTTAAGACCTGATCAAAAGGGCTAAACAAAGCTTTGAGGATAAAAATCATCAGTATAATAAAGCCGAGCCCTATGCCACTGCCTGTGATTAAAGCCCAAGAAGACACTTTATCAACTTGTTTACTTAAATCATTTTTAGGAACTAATGAGCCAAAGATAAAACCGCTCTCACTAAGCTGATAAAAAATATACTTATCTTCAATTGCTAGCTGCTCAAACCCAAAGCTATTGACCTTACTTAACCGACTTTGAGCTACTAATGTTGCCGCCCAAGGAAAGTCATCGGTCAACTGCTGTACCGTTTGAGGCTTGTCTGTAAAGCCAATAATTAACTCAGAATCCCGGTGAAATAAAAATGATTGTGCATTTTCGGTCACTTTAATGCTGACTAAAAACTCACTTAACTCAGCTAAAGACCAGTCGAGCGTAGCCATACCAATCGGACTGCGGTTATCGTCAAGCATCACCGCATCTATGGTCATCATCAACGAGAATGAGCCTGCATCATCGTAATAAGGGTTAGTCCAAAATATAGGACGATAGCTTGATTGGTTTAATCCCCACCCTTGCTGTACAGCAAGCTGGTACCAATCCTGAGAAAAATAATCGTACTGTGGTGTATTGAGATCCCACGTAAATTGCAGCTGTTTATTTTCTTTATATACATATGGGCCAAAATAACGATACTGCTCATCCAGTACCTGCGGTTGATACCAAAGCCCTCCGCCCATAGCTTGCTCAAAACTAGTAAACTTGTTTTGTAACGTGCGCTGAGCCAGTTCCTTGATATCAGCCATGGGAGTAGATTTTTGATGACGCAGAAAGTATAACTGTTCACCACTTAGAGCCAGATCGATCGCATGACCTTGCATTTGTTCTGTAAGATGATTGATACGGGAAATAGTGCCATTAAACACAGCCTGAATTTCATTTTGCTTAAATTCATCCAAAGATTCTTTGTAAATTAGCGTGTTGAATAACTGTAGGGTTGAATAAGCCAATATCTCAAACAAAATGACAAACACCAGAATACGGGTTTTAATATTCATTCAATCTCCAGAGTACCCTTTGCTAAAGAGCTCATTTAACACAACACTCACAGGCATTGCCTAATAACAACTGTGCTCGACTTACTTAGTATGCAAAAGGACATGAAACTGTAATCCCCCCATTTTTAATGGAGGCGAGCTGTAGTGCATAATACAATTCCCTAAGATAATGAATTATGAGTATAGTCCAGTTGTCAGTTTTACCACTTGTGCAATTTATTTAATTCAAAATATTAGTAGGGGTTTATTTACATCATGAGTACTAAAAGAGTGTAATTGAGGGCAAACACAGTGGAGTAAGATAGAGAGTTATTATTGATAGCCTTTGATGAAAGGCTTGGCATTATTGCAAATGGCGCTCTCGGTAGGGATCGAACCTACAACTCAGCCTCCGGAGGGCCACGTGATATCCATTTCACCACGAGAGCACATTTGTGCCACCACACCAACTCGCGATATCAGTGCTTAGGCCGAGCAATAATAAAGGCATATGCAATTAAATGCTAGCTTCTATCGCTTAGATGCTTAATAATTCAGCAAATTATAATAAATTACTTCACAAGCAAGCAAAAAACAGCTATTAAATTATACTTAATAAAAATCACTAACCATTTTGCAACATATAAATGCCCGTTTAACGACTTTTTAAGGCGCTTGTAAAAGGTTTAACATGAGGAAGTATCTATGAGTTTAATGTCAACCGAGCAAGTAGCGGAGTTTTTAGGGGTTAAAGTTGAACGTGTAAAGCGTCTTGCCCGGGAAAGTTTATTAATATCGAAATCTGTTGATGAAAACGGCGAACCACTATTTGATGCAGATGAAGTTGCAAAATACAAAGAACTTGCGGCGCGTTTTGGTGGTCTTTAACGATGCTCCATTGAGCTAATCAAACAATCCAACTGCGTACGCAACTCAGTCACTTTATTATCGACTGAGCGTGCGCTATACCAACAAATACACAACACTAAAAACACCAACTGATAGCATTCAAGCTTTTGCAGTGAATAGTGAAATTTTTGAATAGCAGGCAATTGCTGTTGGTAGTTTGAAAGTAAGCTATTTTTTTGCCTATCATTCAACGCAAAGCTAACAGTTAGTGCTGCTAAATCGAAGTATACGTCATTACTTTTAGCGTACTCAAAGTCAATTAAAAACATGCCTTCGCTATTCACAATAATGTTTTCTTTTACTAAATCATTATGGCAAAAACCTTCATCACGGGGTAATAACGCGATTTGCTTTAATGCATCCTCAACGCTTGCTTGATATTGCTGGTATAAGCGAGTTTTTTTATAAAAATCCAGCTCATACTTTATATCCATCGCCTCAGTAACAACATCATGGCAATGAAAAGCAATCAACTTTTGCAACAACTCTAAAGTGTAATCCCCTTGTGCAATATCCCCCTCTAGGTATTCAAAAATCGCCAGCTTGTTAACTTCATCAGTCCACAGTGGTTTGGGGCATACCTGCTGCTGCGCAAATACAGTTTGTGCTGCCAAGCCTTGCGCTGGCCAATGCTCGCGATAGCACTTTAATAAAAAAGCCTGCTGTGCAGTACGCACTAAAAAGTTATCGTTACTTAAACCGCTAAATAGCCGCTCATTGCTCAATACCTTTAGTTGTGGATCAAAAGCGGCAAAAATGCCGCTAATTTCTTTACCTGTCATACTGCTTCTTATAATTGCGCCAAAGGCTTAGCTTGATTTTGCTCATACTCTTCATACCAGGTTTTAAACCCCCATGCTGCCATTATGGTGTAGAAAATAAACAGCGCTAATGTTGGGTAGTAGCCTTTCTCGTAATACAAATACATCGAAGCCGCATCAATAACAATCCAATACAGCCAATTTTCCAGTACTTTTTTCGCAACTAAATACGTTGTAACAACAGCAAAACAGGTTGTAAAACTATCTAAATAAGCAAAGTCTGCATGGGTGTGATTGTTCATCACATAACCAAATATTAATGCCACAATCGAAGTCGCAATAATAATGAATAAGTGTTGATGCAAGCACCATGAGGTAATCACTAATTGATGTTTATTAGCGTCGCCTTTTCGCCATATTACCCACCCATAAACCGCCATATACATATAGTAAAAATGCAATAGCGATTCCATTAATAAAGCACCATTCCAATACATTATGGTATAAATAAGGGTGCTAAAAAATGCCGCAGGCCAACACCACAGATTTTCTTTTATTGCTAATAGCAAATATGCCATAGAGAGCGCCACTGCGATATATTCCCAGTGCGACATTGCAGTAAACCCTGCGAGAGTTTCTGTAATAAATTCCATAATTGATCCACTAAGGCTTTAGCTGCTATTGGGGAGAGAGATCACCATTGAGGAATTTACAAACAAAAATAGCTTTGCCAAACTCTTCGTATGAACGTTTTATCTCTGTACTAAGCACTGACATTACTAAATCGTAATCCCCAAAAATTTGCGTCGACAAGGTATTTGTTATTACTTTTAAATCGTCATATTCATTTAAGCGATCAATAAACCCCTTAATAAATGGGATATAATCTTGATGAAGTGGGTACTTACTGATCTCTACAGATAATTTCATGACAATTCCTTGGTTTATTTAAAAATATGGCCGTTATTGTAACTTGAGCTAAGCTACAAGTCATTCAAAGGTAGAGCGGATGTCGAAGAAGGTGTAAAATTAACGCAATTAAATTATTTTATGAGTGACTCATGGCACGACGCATTACGTACAAATTTAAAAATCAGCCTCGCGAAATTAATTTTGCAAAAGATAAATATCGCGATATGTATCAGGCTATTGCCGCGGCTGAAGGGATTGATTTAACAAATTACTTAAAGATGGAACAGCAAATTGCTATGACTTCAAAAGGTTCTGCGGCAGTGCGTAATTTTCGTGATGAAGAGTTTGCTCGCATGGGTTTTAGCGATGTGTATTTTATCAAAGAGTAACGCTTAGCATTACTCTAAATATTCATAGCTTACCCGTGGGGTAATATTACAGACTAACTCGTAAGGGATTGTCGTGGCACATTGGGCGATTTCTTCAACGGGTAATTCTGGGCCCCACATCACCACCTCATCGCCGACTTTGATGCCATCAGCATTTGCACCAATATCAACACTGATCATATCCATAGAGATGTTGCCAGCAATACCATAACGTTTGCCAGCAATCACTACAGGTGTGCCATGTCTAGCATGGCGCGGATAACCATCACCATAGCCCATGGCCACCACTGCAAGCTTAGTCGGCTGAGCACTTTGCCAACAGCCACCATAACCAACACCTTGCGCGGCATCAACATCGCGAATTGCAATGACCTTAGTGGTTAAGCGCATCACCGGCTTCAGCTGATGATCTTTGCCAGAAGTGTTAAGCATTGGTGATACACCATACATCATCAAGCCTGGACGTACCCAGTCACCATGACCCGCAGGCCAAGCAATAATACCAGCCGAATTTGCTAAACAATGTGCTTGTTGTTTGCCTTGCACTAATGAATCAAACAAAGCAATTTGCTCAGCTGTTTTGGGATCATTAACATCATCGGCACTGGAAAAATGCGTCATTAAATTGATTGTATCTTTAGCGTTATTCGTTGCTTGCAAGCGCTGATAAAAATCATGCAACTGCGTTGGTGCAATTCCTAAACGATGCATACCGGTATTGATTTTTAACCAGCAACTGATTGGTTCATCGAGCTTTGCATTTTCAAGTGCTCTGAGCTGATTTTCATCATGGATAATGGTTTGAAAGTTATTGGCTAATAAAATCGGCAAATCATCTTGATGGAAAAAACCTTCCAGCAACACAATAGGCTTGGTCAGCCCACCCGCCCGCAGTGCTAGAGCTTCATCTATTCGTGCCACTGCAAATGCGTCAGCATCATTAAGGTGCTGCGCTATTTTCACTAAACCATGGCCATAAGCATTGGCTTTTAATACCGCCATAACTTTACTGTTAGGCGCAAACTGTCGCACTTGCGCTAAATTATGAGCAAGTGCTTGTAAGTTAATTTCGGCAATAGCTAAACGCATCAGTAATCGTCGTCTACCGCAGGTCCGGCGTAATTATCAAAACGCGAGAACTGACCTTGGAAAGTTAAACGTACTTTACCAATTGGACCATTACGTTGTTTACCTATGATAATTTCAGCAATCCCTTTCTCAGTACTGTCTTCGTTATATACTTCGTCGCGGTAGATAAACATGATTAAATCGGCATCCTGCTCGATAGAGCCTGATTCACGTAAGTCGGAGTTAATTGGGCGTTTATCGGCACGCTGCTCTAGAGTACGGTTTAGCTGCGACAGTGCTACGACTGGGCATTGGAGTTCTTTTGCTAATGATTTAAGTGACCGTGAGATTTCAGCAATCTCTAAAGTACGGTTATCAGAGAGGCTGGGAACGCGCATCAGCTGCAAGTAATCGACCATGATCATACTTATCCCACCGTGATCACGAGCTATACGACGCGCACGTGAGCGAACATCTGTTGGAGTTAGACCTGATGCATCATCAACATACATCTTTCCTTTTTCCATCAGTAGCCCCATGGTTGATGAAAGACGCGCCCAATCGTCATCATCCAATTGACCGGTGCGCACTTTGGTCTGATTAATTCGACCAAGGGATGCCAACATCCTCATCATGATTTGCTCCGAGGGCATTTCTAATGAGTAAATAAGCACAGGCTTATCTTGTGTCATTGCGGCATGTTCAGCTAAGTTCATCGCAAATGTGGTTTTACCCATCGACGGACGGGCGGCCACAATGATTAAATCTGATGGCTGCAAACCAGTGGTCATTTTATCTAGATCGGCATAACCGGTACTTACCCCCGTCACACCATCTTGTGGCGACTGGTACAACTCTTCGATTTTATCGACTGTTTTTTCTAAGATGCTGTGAATACTTTGCGGACCATCATTACTTTTTGTCCGCTGCTCAGCAATTTTAAACACTTTACTCTCTGCAAAGTCGAGTAAATCGTGGCTGGTGCGCCCTTCCGGATTGAAACCTGCTTCGGCTATTTCATTGGCAACGCCAATCATTTCACGTACCACAGCACGTTCGCGTACGATATTAGCATAGGCGTCGATGTTCGCCGCACTTGGCGTATTTTTAGCAATTTCAGCTAAATAAGCAAAACCACCGATACCACTGAGTAAATTCTTTTTCTCTAAGCTCTCTGATATGGTGATCAAATCGATTGGATCGCCTATTTCAGCAAGCTCGACCATGGCTTCAAAAATAAGCTTATGGGTACGTGTATAGAAATCTTGCGAAACGACCAACTCGGCAACACGGTCAAAGGCTTGATTATCAAGCATTAAGCCACCTAAAACAGATTGCTCTGCTTCAATGGAATGAGGAGGAACTTTAAGAGTGTCGACTTGTTTATCTGGTTTAGCCATAACTTCGCAATACTAACAATGAATGGCCTCTATTCTATCTACTTGGCTACGTTGTGCAAAGAGCAAAGCAGGATTTCTTTTCCTACTTTGCTACGGGAGATTACTTTTGCTTACGTAATTCTATGCGCCCACTGATAGTGTCTATTTCAATATCAGCATCACCACCATTAACCGCAAACTCCAATTCACTTGATGGCCCATATTTCGCTTTTTTAACTTTATCGTCACTCAACTCATTAATAATTTTACCATTGGCATGCGCTTCAATTTCAAACCGCGCAGAAACATCCGTCGGGAAGTAAAAATCGGCATCGCCACTAACAGATTCATAAGTAATTTGCGCACCTTTTAGTAACTCATTAATATGTATTTCACTCTCACCATTTACCGTGCTAATACGTAAGCTTTTTAATGCCTGAAAAGCAAAGTCGATATCGCCATTAACATTCTCTAAGCGAACTTCTTGAGCTGTTGTTTTGGATTTAATATCACCATTGACAGCAGTAAAGCGCAGCGTGCCTTGTGAGTCTTTGTCATTAATTTCGCCGTTTACGGTTTCATAGCGTATATCACCTTTTAAGCCTATCGCACTGACATCACCATTAACGGTATCCACACTAATATTGCCACTGATGTTTTGTAAGTTAATATCACCATTAACGACATCAATATCAGCCCCGGCGATCAAATTTTTAGCACTGATAGTGGCGTTAACACCGGTAAATTCAAGTTCGCTGCTATTTGGCATATAAATAACTAATTGAGAACCATCGCCACTATTCCAACCGTTATTATTGTTACGCGGCATTTTAACGATAAATTCGATACGATCTCCTGCCACTTCTAAACGATACCCTTGTGCTTTATCATCAAGCTCACCGGTGATCTGTAATTGTGATTTATCCCAGCCCTCAATACGTACATCACCGCGTTGGTTATCTATAAAAATACGCTTATTAGCGGGCACCTCAATTTGTTCATTGATTTTCTCACCAGCAGAGGCGAAAAACGGCAATAAAGTTAGTGCTAATAGTAATGTTTTCATGGTTGATACTCCTAAATTTGTTGCCACTTCGGTGCATGCACCTTATTGATTAGATCTAATTGCTGCTGATAAACCTGTGCTAGCATTTTTAATAACGCTGGATTCTCAGGCTCATTGTCGAGGGCTTGCTTTATTGCCCGCTCAGCGTCCTCTAATTCTGTTAATTGCTGTTGCCAGTTATCTGTCAATGCAGGCTGATTTTGATATTGCACCAACAAGGTTTGTTTTTGCTGGGTAAAATAGTCACTCATCACCACACTTGTCGCAGGCTCAGAGCCGGAAAACAGCAACTGCACGGTTAATAAAGCCGCCACTGAGCATGCTGCCACACCCGCTAATTTAGGCCACAGCGCAGCTTTACCTTGCGCCTGAGGAGCATGCGTTAATGCTTTTTCGATACCTGGCCATAAATCTTTTTGTGGTGAGATCTCTGACTCAGTGTTATTGATTGACTCAGCTAAAAATGTTTCAAAATTAGGCTTACTCATTTTCATACCACTCTTTTAATAACTGACGGGCGCGATGAAATTGCGACTTACTAGAACCCACTGCCATTCCTAACATAGTGGCAATCTCTTCATGGCGATAACCTTCAATGGCGTGCAGCACAAATACCATACGAGCTCGCTCAGGTAGTCGTAATACTAACTTGTCGAGTCCATTTAGACCTTGGCAATCTGTTGCGCTTTGTTCATCCATACCGCTTTGCTCGAAGCTCACTACTTTTTGCAACCAATTCTTATGTTTACGTAAATAGCTAATCGCAATATTACTGGTGACACTGTGCAGCCAAGTTGAAAACTGTGACTGTCCTTCAAAGCTAGCGATTTTATGCCACAGCTGCACAAATACTTCTTGAGTTGCATCTTCGGCATGTTCGCGATCTGCGAGTAACCGTAAGCACAATCCATAAACCCGCTTTACATGTAATTCATAAAGTGCAGCATAAGCATTTTGATCACCGCTTTTTACACGGGTAATAAGTGCATCTTCGCTTAGCTGTGTAAAAGCATGTTTTGCATCTATCAACATCGTTGATGTTGTCCCTTTATGATTATTATTATGAAATGAGTATACCTAAGCACTCAGGAAATACGATCTTTCAGAATTTTAAGTTTCTTGAATAGTTAGACGTGAGATGTAAGTGAAAAGGTTTAAATGACATGAAATTATTTTTAACAAAAAACGGCTAACTTATCAGCTAGCCGTTTTATCAAGTGGTTTTATAACGTTGCTTCTGGGGGATCTTCTTCGGGCCCTTCAGTGGTTTTTTCCGGTACTTTATATGACCAGCCAAGGAAAACTAATTTGCCGTCAGACGCGCTGCCCCCACCACTACTTATATTTGCTAGATTTGAATCATGGTGAATACCACCTTTGCCAGACGCTGAAACCGTTTTGCCCCGAATTGAGCCACTGAAACCACCATTAGCGACGACTTTAACATCAGTCTTTGGCGCATAGATGGCTGCATACAAATTAGCATCAGCATCAATATCAATACCATTGGCTTGTTCATTGCTGGAATAAATACTGAATACCGGTTTACCAGTTTTGGTTAACCCATGCTTCATTGTGATCGACCCTGGAGACGCTTTCAATTTTACTTTACCGTTGACATAAAGGCTTAAGCTGCTGCCTTGTGCTATATGGATCTCTGAAGCGCCTTCCATCATGAAGTGACCATTTACTATCAAGGTTACATCACCACCCGCGACTTTTAAAATGCCATTATTTAATGAGAAGTTACCTGCTTTTAATACTTTTACATCAACAACGTTCTCAATTGTGTTTAACGTATAATTAAGTGTCGCAGGACGTGCGCCTAACCACTTTTCCCATACATAATCACCTTGATTTTCAATCTTAGACTGAGCTATCTCAGGCGTTAACTCGTAGATAACACGTGTTTCTGGCTTATCAGAGACTAGTGTTGAACTACCGTGTTTCACAATAATATTTTCGGCGCTAGGATCAACCAGGCCATCAACAACCGTTGTTATATTTATTGAATCGCACTGTGTTTGCCCTGCTGTAAAATTATCAGGATCTTGAAAAGGTACCAACTCAACATTTGGTGATACATTATAACGTGGATCTGAGTAAGGAATACCACCTTGTTCAAGGTGTGGTGCTAAATCTTTTGCATTTAATTTGCCGCCATATAAAACGTCTAAGCCGTCATTATTTCTATTTTCTAGCACAGTACTCGCACTGTTATTAGGGAAGTTAAGATCTTTATTTGCTCTAACTACGCCTAATATTTTTCCTTGCTTCCAGGTAACCCCTCCCGCCGATAAAACATCTCCGCCTACAGCTGTATCAAGTGGAAAACCATCGGGTAAAACAGGATCAGTCGATACTGTAAAATTCGAATCAATTGTAATATGGTTATTTGCACGCAATGTGCCTGTGATTGGAGATGAGCCGGAAAAAGTAATACTGCCAGTCGCATGAACACTCCCCCAAATAGTTGAAGCACCTGATAATGTAACATCCTTATCTTTATAAACCGTGCCTATGACAGCGCCAGCCTCAGCCTTGTCAGGATCGTAATCCCCTTTACTTGAGTCATAGCTATCAATTCGACCACTGGCACTGAGTGACACCCCTTCACAGCCCACAATTGCGTTCTCAAAAACAGAGCCTCCTTTACCTGGCGTAAATCCAAACCGTGCGACTAAATTACTTTGTGCATCACCACCATAACGCTCACCCAAGCTGATGATTTCCAGCTCTCCAGCAGCATTTTTACTAATACTGGCATTATAAGTTGCATCTTCACCAATCAAACCGCGGCCTGATGCTGTGCCTGTCGCTGCGATCAAGCCATCGATATCTAAGGTTTTATCATCTGAAAAAGCTTGCTGTAATAACTTAGCTTCTTCGAAAACACCTTTTTCAGCGAGTAAACGGCTATTTATTTTCTTTTGAAAATTGCCACTCATACGCTCTTGAATAATATTTTCACGCAATGAATTAAGTACCACAATACTCGCCATACTGGTGAGGATAAGTACTGTTACAAGCGTAAAACCACTTTGTTTTTTAGCCATTACACACCACCAAAAGCATTGTTTAAAATAACATTAGAGACCGCAATATCAATGGCAATAGTGTTTCCAAATTGCGCAGGTAAATTATCTGGGCCAACATTAATAGTGACAATGTTATTATCAATTGCAAAACTCAACCGGGCGACTCCCGTCAATAACCGCTCTGCTGGAGCTGCTCCTAATGTACACATTAAATTATTGCCTACTAGGCTATAAACTTCATTTATATCAGCTGTTGATACACTGCCATTACAGGTGATAACCCCTGCTGGCTGAGTAACAGTAATTGCCGAGCCATCTGCTGCAACCAAAGGTGCGCTTGGTGTTTGTTTAATGCTACGCGTAAAAACCTTACTTGTGTAACGTATTACTTCTTGCGCATTTTCAAGCTCTTTACTAACTGAAATAGTGCCTTTAATAGCTGAGTATGAAAGGCTAACTCCAGCTAGTAGGAATGAACCAGCGGCTAGAGCCACCATCAGTTCTACAAGGGTATAACCTCGCGGACGATAAATTGCCATCATCAAATACACCCAACTGGTAGCTCAGGGTAACTAGCATTTAAGGTAATTTGATTTTCTAATTGAGCAGGGTCTTGTTGCTTGATCCGCTCATCAGCCCATGAAACTGTGATTTGCATATCATGCGCATACGCCACAGGTAAGCTCAGCTGATAATCATCGATTTGCGGGTCTAAAGAGGCACGAAAGTTAGCATCCGTGAATAAAGCTGGATTTGTCGTTTGTAACTCACACAAGCGAGGCCAAATACGCTCTAAAGTATTTTGCCCTTGCACCAGCGATACAGTGTAATTAAAACTGTTAGTGGCATATTGTAGCGATTTGAGCTGAGCTGCTGCCAACCCTAATAAAGCAATACCGGCGATAACAACTGACAGCATCACTTCTAATAATGAAAAGCCACTTTGTTTAATCATTATGCACATGCCACTGATTTTTCAGCTAACCAATTTTGGCCGCTTTTTAAAATGCACAAGTAATAATCTACCGTTTTATCATTGTCATCTTTAATTAAAATCTCGCTCGCCGCAGAGATTTCGCCACTTGACCACACGGTACGATCAACTAAACCAACTGTTACACCATGATGTTGGATGACGAATTCTTTTAATACTGTATCAACACCATCAACAGCTGCTGTTACCTGCCATTTATCACCACTTACCACTAGCTTAATCTCACGATTACGTTTTACCGCCTCACTGCGCGCATATTTATACACACTATTGAGCTGATTTGCGGTGGTAACAACCCGATCTTGCATGATTTGCTGGCTAAAAGAAGGAAACGCTAATACCGCCATAATCGCAACGATCCCAACCACAATCATCAACTCCACTAATGTAAAACCGGCTGTTCTAGTCATTGTTACTCCCAGCAACTATTAGCATCAGCTGATTGTGTGCCATCATGCTTAATCACTAATGCACCACAGCGATCTCCTGCTTGGGCAGAACCGATTTTTGGGGTTGCAGTTAATGTAAAAGCACGACTTTTAAAATTAGCATCAGCTGCAGCGCCACTAACGCGGTTTAGCGCTGTATAAGTAAAAGTATAAAAATCTGTATTTTTTGCCGTATCAAAAGCATTTGGATAACCACCATTACGCGAATAAATACGCTCTAATACTGCACCATGTTGCAACATTACTTGTTGAATATCGGCACGGCGACTACGCTCCATATGCTCAATATATGAAGGCATAGCTACACTGTATAATATGCCTAGAATGGCAACGACTATTAATAACTCGATTAATGTGAAACCAGAAGAAAGCTTCGCATTTTTTATCATCTGCTCTTTCAATTTAAACATCCTTAACACTATGCCCAGTGCACAAACAATATACAGTGACAACGCTGTCACTGTCAATAATCTGTAACCTAATTACAATGCAGCTACATTTTAATAGGTATAAATAATTAGTTTTTATTTTAAATCAAACTATACCAGATAAAAAACCTAAAAAAGGGACTTTAATCAATATTTATGTGGGAAATGATATGCTAGCTAGTGATATGTGTGAGAATAATAAACAAAAAAGCCGTGCTTTTCAGCACGGCTTTTTTCGCTTAATTAGAAATTAAGCTTCAGCGATTACGATTACTTTGATAGTAGCCGTTACTTCTGAATGAACTGCGATTGATACGTCAAATTCGCCAGTCTCACGGATAGTACCTAGAGGTAAACGAACTTCTGACTTAGCAACTTCAACACCAACAGCTGAGATAGCGTCAGCGATGTCGCGAGTACCGATAGAACCGAATAACTTACCTTCGTCACCGGCTTTAGATACTAATGTAACTTCAGCTAATGCTTCAAGCTTATCAGCGCGTGCTTGTGCAGCAACAAGCTGGTCAGCGATTTTCGCTTCAAGCTCAGCACGACGTGCGTCAAAAGTTTCAACGTTAGCTTTAGTTGCAGGAACTGCCTTACCTTGTGGGAAAAGGAAGTTACGTGCGAAGCCAGATTTAACTACAACCTGGTCACCTAGGCCACCTAGGTTAGCGATCTTATCTAGTAGAATAACTTGCATGTTTCTACACCTTTTAAAAACGTGTTAATCCGCTGCTTACTTATGTAAGTCAGTGTATGGAAGAAGGGCTAAGTAGCGAGCACGCTTGATAGCAGTTGCTAGCTGGCGCTGGTATTTAGCGCTAGTACCTGTAATACGGCTAGGTACGATTTTGCCACTTTCTGTAACATAGTTTCTAAGAGTAGCTAGATCTTTATAATCGATTTGTTGTACGCCTTCCGCTTTAAAGCGGCAGAACTTACGACGTCTGAAATAACGTGCCATGAGATAAATTCCTCAAATAATTCTTTCTATATGCTGAGCATGCAAAACCAATTGGCTAAGGCCGTTACGACCTTCGTGACGATTTAAAAAACCGCTCACTTGCAATGCCTGCCCAACGTGCAAATGTTGAGTCTGTTGTTGCATTTGCTTACCACTAGCAACCACTTGAAGCCGTACATAACTATTACGGTTAAGATCTGCTTCAATTTGCATTGATTTGTGTTCTACAACAAAAATACAATGCGGGATACCAGCAGGGCTTTGGCTAAACTTAGGTGTTTTACAAACAACCCCAGAAATAACCAGCTGATTCATAAAAGGACTGACCATATGGTTTACCTTAAAATTATCGCTGATCAAGTGCCATGCTTGGACTCAAAACAATTAAGCAGCTGGTGCTTCTTTCTTCTCTTCTCTTACAAGAGGAGATGCTTCAGTTACAGCGTCTTTAGTACGCATAACTAAGTTACGAAGCACTGCATCGTTGTAGCGGAAAGTAGTTTCTAGCTCGCTGATTACTTCAGTAGGTGCTTCAACGTTCATAAGAACATAATGAGCTTTATGAAGCTTGTTGATTGGGTATGCCAGTTGACGGCGGCCCCAGTCTTCAAGACGGTGGATAACACCACCAGCTTCAGTGATAGAACCAGTATAACGTTCGATCATACCAGAAACTTGCTCACTCTGATCTGGGTGAACCATGAATACGATTTCGTAATGACGCATGGATATTCCTTACGGTTAATAGAGCCTTCTACCGTTTCAGCCGGTCGGTTTAAGGCAAGGAATTAATATTAAATAGGCCGAAATGAGCGCGCATTTTACGCTTAGTCGGAAAATTAAGCAAGTAGGTTTTTAGCTTTAAGTGGTAAGTTGAAAAATCAGCTATCCGCTCAAAAAGAAAAACCATGCTTATTAAGTCAAGCATGGTTTCAAATTTTATCTCTAAACTGACGGCTACAAGCTTAAAGCTTTTCTTTTATGGCTGTGTCGCATTTCTCTGACGCAGTACTTCAAATAAACAAATACCTGTTGCTACAGATACGTTTAAGCTTGAAACAGTGCCTGCCATTGGGATTTTAACTAACACATCACAATGTTCGCGCGTTAAGCGGCGCATACCTTCACCTTCAGCGCCCATAACAATCGCCATAGGCCCGGTCAGATTGGCATCAAATACATGCACATCGGTTTCGCCCGCAGTGCCAACTACCCACACGCCTGCGTCTTTCATTTCACGCAAAGTACGCGCAAGGTTAGTCACTTGGATCAGCGGTACTGTTTCAGCTGCACCACAGGCAACTTTACGCGCTGTGCCATTTAGTTTTGCTGATTTATCTTTTGGCACAATAATGGCATGAACACCGGCAGCGTCTGCACTACGTAAGCAAGCACCTAAATTATGCGGATCTGTTATGCCATCGAGAACCAGTAAAAATGGCGTTTCTTCACGCGCAATGATTGCATCCAAATCTTTTTCGTTAAAAGTCGGTGCCGCTATAACGTTTGCAATAATACCTTGATGCTGCTCACCCTTTGATTTGTTATCAAGCGCTTTGCGCTGCATAAACTGCACTGATATACCAAATTTACGCGCTTCTTCAATAATTGGAGATAAGCGTTTATCATCACGTCCTTTTAGGGCATAAATCTCAATAAAACGCTCAGGCTCACTTGCGAAAATTGCTTCAACAGAGTGAAAGCCAAAAATCAATTCATTACTCACTTATCACTTGCTCCTGAACTCTTACTTTTACGGGCATTTTTGCCGGGTCTTTTCGGCTTTTTCACGGCCTTTCTCTTTGCTTTTTTTGCAGTCGTTGTAGTGCCAGCATCCGCTGATTTTCCTGCAGGCTTCTTTTTACCTCGACTGGCACTGTTTTTTTTTGGCTTTGGTTTTCCCTGATCAGAACGACCACTAAGTTCACCTGACTCTTTCGCCTCAGCTTTTTTACCTGGTATTTTGCCACGTTTTAGCTGCGAACGAACACTTGCCGGCTGATGCCCTTTTGCATCACCACGACGACGCGCGTATCTGTCTTGTGCAACATCGCCACTGAGCGTTAAATTGATGCGACGCTCATCTAAGCTTACCGATGCCACCTGAACCGTGACTTTATCGCCTAAACGATAAACTTTACGAGAATGCTCACCAATCAAGCAATGTTTAGCGCCATCATATTGAAAATACTCATCGCCTAAATTAGTGACATGGATAAGGCCATCAATTTGTAAATCAGCTAAGCGAATAAACAAACCAAAGTTAGTAACCGATGAGATCACTCCTTCAAATTCGTCGCCCACATGATCTTGCATGTATTCACATTTCAGCCAATCAGCTACTTCACGGGTTGCGTCATCTGCACGACGCTCCGTATTCGAACACTGCTCGCCCAATTGCGCGACTTCTTCGTCACTATAAACATACGCACCCGACGTAACCATACCTTGGGCTTTCAAAATGCCTTTAATCGCACGATGTACGACTAAATCTGGGTAACGACGAATTGGCGAGGTGAAATGTGCATATTCACCTAATGACAAACCAAAGTGACCGATGTTTTCAGCTTGATATACTGCCTGCTTCATCGAACGCAGTAGCATAGTTTGGATAAGTTCAGCATCAGGGCGGTCGCCAAGCTTGGCTAACACATGGGTAATTTCTTTTGGTGTTGGCTCATCACTGAGTGTTGATTCAATACCCAACTCTGATAAAAACTGTCTAAAGTTAGCCAGTTTTTCACCATCTGGTTCAGCATGAACACGATAAAGCGCGCTGGCTTCGTGTTTTTCAAGCATTTTAGCCGCTGACACATTGGCTAAAATCATACATTCTTCAATCAGCTTGTGAGCGTCATTACGCAGCACCGGCACTATTGATTCAATCTTACGCTGAGCGTTAAATACAAAGCGTGTTTCAAGGGTTTCAAACTCAATCGCTCCGCGCTCTTGGCGGGCGGCTTTTAATGCCATATACATTTGCTGTAAATCAGTTAAATGTGGCACGACCGGTGCGTATTCAGTACGTAACTTCTCATCACCTTGTAAAATAGCGTTTACTTTGGTGTAGGTTAAGCGAGCATGCGAATTCATCACCGCTTCGTAAAAACGATAGCCTGATAATTTACCTTCAGCCGATACCAGCATTTCTGCGACCATACATAAACGGTCAACTTTTGGATTTAATGAACACAAGCCATTGGACAATACTTTTGGCAGCATAGGAATAACTTGCTCAGGGAAATACACTGAGTTACCACGTTCGATTGCCTCGGCATTAAGTGGGGTATTCATTGCGACATAATGGGATACATCAGCAATCGCTACCCATAACCGCCAACCACCCGATTCAACAGGCTCACAATACACCGCATCATCAAAATCGCGAGCATCTTCACCATCAATCGTAACCAATGGTAAATCACGTAAATCAACTCGATTTTGCTTGTCACCTTCTTCGACAAACTCACCTAAGTGTTCAACCTGCTTTTCAACCGCTTCTGGCCATACATGCGGGATATCGTGATTACGCAGTGCCACTTCAATTTCCATACCAGGGGCTAAATGCTCACCCAGTACATCAATGATTTTCCCTACCGCATTCATATTACGGTTAGGGTTTTGGGTAATTTGCACTTGCACCATTTGGTTGTGACGTGCGCCGTTTTCACTGCCCGGCAAAATAATAATATCTTGGGTGATACGTGGATCTTCCGCCACCACCACTGCTATGCCATGCTCAACAAAATAGCGACCAACAATCGGTGCTCGCTCGCCAGCCAGCACTTTAATAATACGCGCATCGCACTTGCCGCCGGAGCCTCGTTTGGTGCCTTTAGCCAGTACTATGTCGCCATGCAGCACCGAACTCATTTGATGCTTGGCAATAAACCAGTCTTTACTTTCGCCTTCGACTTCTAAAAAGCCAAACCCGTCACGGTGACCGATTACTTTGCCTTTAACAAGCCCAGCTTCATCAATTAAGGCGTAGCATTTAAATTTATTAAAGAAGAGTTGACCATCACGCTCCATGGCACGTAAACGACGCTTAAAAGCAATTTGACGCTCATCATCGTTTACCGCTAACTCCTCACATAATTGATGAAAATTAGCAGGCTTGGCACGGTCTTTTATATGAGTAAGTATAAACTCACGACTTGGGACAGGGTTTTCGTACTTTTCTTGTTCTCGACTGAGATTAGGATCTTGGTTTGACATTCACTATCTTGTTAATTGGTTATGATGTTATTTTAACCCATAACCGATCAATGAGACAGGCAAAAGCTATGAAACTTTTAAGAAAGCGCTTTTACTTGCTTTAAACAGCTTATTACGGCGTTATAACCAACCTTTTTGTTTGGCTATACGCGCTGCATCTACTCGGTTTATGGCATTTAATTTAGCAATAGCGTCTGATAAGTAATTACGTACCGTGCCCTCGCTTAAGTATAACCTTGCGGCAATATCGGCTGTTTTCAACCCTTCACTTGCGAGTTGTAATGCTTTTCGTTCTTTATCTGTCAGCGGATCAGTATCATCTAATGCGTTAATAGCAAGCTCAGGATCAATAACCTTTTGCCCGTGCATTACTTTTTTAAGCGCGCTAATTAATTCATCGCTCGGGGCTTCTTTTAAAATAAAGCCCTTAACGCCAGCACTTAAAGAACGCCTAATATAACCCGCTCGCGAAAAGGTGGTCATAATAACTATTTTTATAGCAGGGTATTTTGATGCAATTTGCTCACTGAGTTCGATGCCGTTCATGCTAGGCATTTCGATATCGGTTAAAATAATATCAGGAAGAGAGTTACTGTCTAGCATGTTTATGGCTGTTAATGCATCTTGCCCGTTACTTGCTTGACCAATTACCTCAATATTAAAATCTAGACTTAATAATGCTGCGATTGCGTCGCGCACAAGCCCCTGATCTTCTACTAAATACACCTTGATCATTAGAAACCCTTCGCTGTTAAAGGCAGCATTACATTTAAACTAAAGTTATCCTCACAGGTAAATGTAGCCTTACCACCTAGCTGCTCTGCTCGTTCTTTAATGCCATTTAAGCCATTTCCAGGTTTTATTGAGCTGCCTGGTGCATGATCAATCACATTGATTATTAATTGCTGCTGATTTTGCGTTATGCTAATTATACATTTCTTGGTGCTGCTATGGCGTAGTAAGTTAGTAACAACCTCCTTAATTATAAGACTTGCTATGCCTTCTACTTTCGCAGGTAACGCATTTAACTTCACGTTAAAATCGGCCTCAAAACCTTGCTCGATTAGCCTTTGTTTTAATTGTGAAATTTGACTCGCAAGATTGAGCTGTTTTAAATCACTGACAGCACTTCTCACATCACTCAATAGCTGCCTTGCAAGCTCTGCAACTTGGGCAATTTCAGTATTTGCTTGTGTGTAACGTTCACCTTGATTTAATTTATTAGCAAGCTCTGCTTTTAAAGCAATAGATGAAAGAGAATGGCCTAGAATATCATGTAAATCGCGAGCAATACGCTCGCGCTCAGCAATAGCTGCTAATTGCTCTAATTGTTTTGCACTTTCTTGCTCACGAATTTTATGAATATGCTCTTTACGCGTAGCGACACCAAAACTAAAAAGTGCAATACTCAATATTAATGAGCCACCTAAAAAATATTGTGGGTTATCAATATCTGTAATATAAGTACTAAACACCACACCAATAAAGACCCCTGTAACTGACATCGCTCGAGATAATTTTGCAAAACTAAAACCGGCAATAAAAGCTGAAAAACCAAATAATGTAGAGCTACCTGTCGTTAAAAAGCTTGCAAAAATACACACTAAGAGCATCGCAATAAATAATTTCGTTACTTCCCCTTGTTTTTTATTTACAGCCTGAATATACAGTGTAATAAATGTTATATAAAAACCTAAAGTAGCACTGATATTAAGTGTACTTAAGTGGGAAAAATTAAAAATGGTAGGCAATAAATAAAAAACCGAAAAAAGTAAATGCCCCCAACTCCAAAAGGATTTTGCTTTAGTCTTTGGGGTTAATTTATTAAGTAGCATACTCATCCTTAATTTAATTGCCTTGCACTTTCAGACCAACAATACCTATAAGAATCAAAATAATACAACCAATTTGAAAAGCAGATAATGGCTCTTTAAACCACACAAAGCTCATAATCGTTATTCCTAAAGTACCAATTCCTACCCATACAGCATAACTAATACCCAAAGGTAAAGACTTTAAAGCAAATGATAAAAATGCAAAACTTACCCACATCGCTAAAAAAGTAATCACACTTGGCCATAATTTAGTGAAACCATTGGATTGCTTCATAGACAACGCCCACACGACCTCAAATATACCTGCTATTAGTAAACTAACCCACGCTGCAATATTCATCAATTTATCACTCCTTAGTTATTAAATTTATGGTGTTTATTACCTTTAATAACTTAACTATCCCTTTTAATGATGAGTGAGTGTAGTGTAAATTGTCATGAATAAAACTGACTTTTGTCATACATAAAGATACACAATACCTAGTCATAACACCTAGACACTAAGCTCTTTGATAACAGGCAAAGTGCTGGTATTAAAAAAATAAAAAGGTTCATAGATGCAGGCTCAACAGCAAAGTTTAGTTTATTTACACATTGCGGTATTACTTTTTGGTGGCACAGCACTATTTGCCAAATTAATAAATCTAAACGCATTAGATATTACCGTGTACCGCGCAGCCATCGCGGGTCTGGCTATTATGATATTGCTGTTATGGCAAAAAAAAGCAATTAAACTCAGCTGTGCTAAAGATTACTTAATTGCTTTGTTGTTAGGAGCTGCTGTAGGTATACATTGGGTCACCTACTTTGCTGGTATGCAAATGGCTGGGATTGCGGTTGGCATGATTGCATTTTTTACCTACCCTGTGATCACCGTATTTATTGAACCATTCTTTAATGGTAGTAAACCCAAAGTAAACGATTTGCTCAGCGCAGGTGTAGTAATAACTGGGATCTATTTGCTGACCCCAAATGCAGATATGGGTAATGATGTCACCTTAGGCGTGGTAACAGGTGTTATTTCAGCATTTTTTTTCGCATTTAGAAATATTGTTCATAAGCGATACTTTAGCCACTACGGTGGGCCACAAACTATGTTTTATCAAACATTAGTGGCTAGCTTGTTATTATGTGCTTTTATTGAAGTACCAGTGATTAATATATCGAACCAAGATCTAGGGTTATTGCTCGTCGCTGGCGTAATTTTTACTGCAACTCCGCACTCTTTATTTGCAGCAAGTTTACAGTATTTATCAGCATCAACAGCGGGACTTATTTCTTGTTTACAGCCTTTATACGGCACATTTTTAGCTTTTTTGCTGTTGCATGAACAACCTTCACTACAGACCCTGCTTGGCGGTGCTTTAGTGATCAGTGCAGCATTTTACGAAACATGGTCAGTTACTCGGAAACACACATTATGATAAAAGTTTTTGCTCATCGCGGCGCCAGTGGCACTTATCCAGAAAATACCCAGAGTGCGATAACCGCAGCAGTCGAAATTGAAGTCGATGGTATTGAAGTCGATGTACAAAGCTGTTTGGATGATTACATGATCATCCATGATACTTGGCTAGATCGCACCACCAGCGGCCGTGGCAAAATAAATAAACTCACCCGAGAGCAAATTCAATGTTTTGATGCTGGCAATGGCGAATTTGTCCCAACCCTACAGCAAACTATTGATTGGACAGCCAATAAAGTGCTCTTAAACCTTGAGTTAAAACACACTTTCTCGTTGGATAAATTTGTTGAGCTGATTGAGTTAAATATCGTTAATAACAAACTATCTCAGGATATGCTGTTAGTCTCTTCATTTGATCATCATCAATTAATGTGGCTTAAACAAAAACTACCTTGGCTAAAAATTGGCGCGTTAACGGGCTCCATTCCTATCAACTATGCCGAATTTGCCCAACGCTTACAGGCGTTTAGTATTCATGTTGATAAAAACTTTATTAACCATGAGTTTGTCGCGGATGCCAAACAACGCGGCTTACAAGTTTATGCATACACGGTTGATAAACAAGAAGATATTGAGTTAATGCTGAGTTTTGGTGTCGACGGAATTTTTACTAATTACCCATGCAACACGAAAATGATTTTAAACTCACTGTAGTTATCAAAAATGGCTGCCGTTCATCCTATATTCTTGAATTAAAGTGAATTTGAACGATACTGAGTAAAACAATACAACAGCCGAGCGGGCAATTGATGAGTGGGTATATGCGTATTTATAACTTTATAGAACAAAGCTTCTTTTTTACTTTAACCCGAAAGATTGTTGGCAATCTTAGCTTTGTATTTTTTTTCCAAGCTATTACTTTGATTTGGTTATATAAAAGTCTAACTACGCAAGACGCAGACACTAGCCTATTTTGGTTACTCACGGTGATTATTATTGCCGGCTTTGCCTTTACACTCTTTTACATGCGCTTTCTGATCGTGCGCCCAGTTACAGCAATGCGTGATACTTTAATAAAAATTAACCGCCAAGATGCAAACTTAGCAGCTAAACTCCCCCACTTTACCTATGATGAATTTCGTGAGATCAGCCAACAGTACAATACCTTTACTGATCATCTAAGCCAATTACTCGCTACCACTTACCAAAGTTCGCAGGCCAGCGCACAAAGTAATAATCAAGTGACTGAGTCAATGCAACATACGGCGCAGCTAAGCGAACAACAAATTGATTTTAGCCAAACAATAACCGCAGCCAGTAATCAAATAACTGATAGTCTGCAAAGTATCGTTACCAATACCGATGATGTTCATCAAGTAAACGCAGAGCATTTAAACTTTGTTACACACTCTGCACAAGAACTCACAAAACTAGTCACTCAAGTTAAATCGATTAGTCATGTATTGAGCAGTTTTTCAGAAACGATTTCTGGCTTAAAACAAAACAGCGAGAATATTCGTAGCATCCTGAAAATGGTTGAAGAGTTTTCAGATCAAACTAATTTGTTGGCGCTCAATGCTGCAATAGAAGCCGCTCGTGCGGGTGAAGCAGGTCGTGGTTTTGCGGTTGTAGCAGATGAAGTAAGAACTTTATCGGTTAAAGTAAGTGATGCAACTCGCCAGATCAGCGATTTCATCAACCAAATGGATTCTTTAGTAAATCAAACAAATAAAGAATCTGAGCAACTTGTCAGTTATTCACATAATGCAGAAACAACCATTAGTAATACATCCCATGGATTTACCGATCGGCTTGTTGAATTTGAACACAATCAACAACAATTACAGCAAATTGTAAGCGCTGTGCACTTACTCGAACAGACACAAAATCAAACCCATCAATCAGTTGAACAAATCGTTGCATTAGGCAGCCAAGCAAAAGCACAAATTGATGTAGCGTTAGGTGATTGTCAATTATCACAACAACTAAGTGAGCAAACTCAGCAGCAGTTAAAGCGTTTTGTCTAAGTACAAGCGTTTTAACTGCGCTGTAAATGTGTTAAATTGCGCCGTTATTTTTTCTTAATGATGTACCCATGTGAGTAGTTCAATATCCGATCACACGCAGTTAGCCCTTGATATAAAACAGTGGGGTAAAGAACTTGGCTTTGCTGAAGTTGGCATCACTGACATTGATTTAAGCAAACACGAAGCACAATTACAGCGCTGGCTTGATTTAGGCTATCACGGCGATATGGAATATATGGCCGCTCATGGAATGAAACGCGCTCGCCCTGCGGAGCTAGTCCCTGGTACTGTGCGGGTTATATCAGTAAAAATGAATTACCTGCCCCCCGATGCAAGCTTTGCTAAAACCCTCAAAAATACCGATAAAGCTTATATTAGTCGTTATGCGTTAGGGCGTGATTATCATAAACTGATGCGTAATCGATTAAAGAAATTAGGTCAAAAAATTGAGCTGAAAATCGGTCAATTAGGCTATCGGCCATTTGTTGATTCAGCACCAGTATTAGAACGTCAACTTGCTGAAAAAGCAGGTTTAGGCTGGCGTGGAAAGCACAGCTTGCTAATCAATAAAGAAGCCGGTTCTTGGTTCTTTTTGGGTGAGTTATTTGTTGATATCCCTTTACCAATTGATAAGCCCAATGAGTTTGAGGGATGTGGAAAATGCGTAGCCTGCATTACTTTATGCCCAACCGGCGCAATTGTAGAGCCTTACGTGGTTGATGCACGCAAGTGTATTTCTTATCTTACTATTGAGCTGCAAGGACCAATCCCTGAGCAGTATCGCTCACTATTAGGTAATCGCGTTTACGGCTGTGATGATTGCCAATTAGTTTGCCCATGGAATCGCTACGGGCAAATTACCGATGAAGCCGACTTTCACCCACGAACACAACTAAAAGATAAAGATTTACTTGATTTATTTAGTTGGGATGAAGCTACCTTTTTAAAAAATACCGAAGGCAGTCCGATCCGTCGAATTGGCCATCAGCGCTGGCTACGAAATATTGCTGTAGGTTTAGGTAATGCGCAATTTAGCCAATCGATCGTTGACGCGCTCAGCGCCAGCTATGATCAATCAACCGAGTTGGTAAAAGAGCATATAGAGTGGGCGCTTAAGCAACAACGCTCAAAACAAGATAAATTGCTACGAAAAACCGCCCGTTTGATACGTATCGTAGAAAAGGGCTTACCAAGAGATGCGTAGCTTCACACCCCTTGATTATTTACTGTTACTTTTTCAATAAGATAGATAGGTCTTGCTCAATTTCATGAAAAGCGGCTTTCACTCCCTGCACAGACTCTTCACGGGCAACTGAGTTTTGAATCGCTTGATCTACCTTCTGATAAATAAACACTTCTTGATCTTCGTCTAACCCCATTGATGGAATACGCTGTTCTAACTCTTCTTGTAAACGCTTGAACACCGCTTCATTACTCTTACGGTTTTCATTTAACAGCTCAATTAAGCCATGAAACTTGCTATTCACCATAGTAATTGCATCATTTAGCTTTGTTTGTTGCGACTGTAAAGCTTCACGAGTCATGATTGCTCGTAGCTGTTGCTCTGTGACACTGACAATAAAGCACACATGGTCACGGATCCGGCCATGCTTATCAGGATCGTGATCTGGCATATTTAAAATCAATAAACTAATTAATTCATAGTTAACTAAGATACGGTGAGAAAACTCATGTAAGCGGCCCTTATTTTTGAGCATATCAAACAACTCAATTACAATTGGCGAACACGTACCATTGAGGGCAAAGTGCTCAGGAGCATCAGCAATAACTCTAAACTCAATATTACTTTGTAAATCAAACGATCTTAAACAATGAACTAGGGCCTCCCCAAGCGCTTTGGTGTTGTTAATCATACCAATCTTCTCAATATAATTAACTATTTGCCCCATTTCACTACTGTTTGCCATAGCATTGAATGCAGTTGATGTGGCCTCTTCAATTTGCTGTTCTAACGATTTTTTTTCAATCAGTACTTGATTAAGAATTTTCAGTTTCGATTTAAGTTCATCCTGTCCAAATGGCTTAACAATATAATCTTCAGCACCTACAGCATACCCTTCCATCCGCTCCTCTACTGTGCCTCTGGCTGATACAAACATGACTATGATATGAGCCGTACGAGGGTTTGCTTTTAGTCTTCTACATACTTCATAACCATTCATTTGTGGCATACTCACGTCAAGTAAAATTACTTGTGGCGCAAACTCTTCCACGATACTGAGGCACTCAGGGCCACTGCTAACCATCTTTAATTCAAAATCAAGATCTAATAATATTTCTTCTATAATTTCTAAATTAAAGGGCTCATCATCAACAGCTAGAATTCTCGTTACAGGCATAATTGTCATCCATTTCATAATTCATATTAATAGTTTAGTCGTAAAAAAAACTCTTACCAGTAAGGCTAAGTAATTTATTATTGCTTAGCTGAAACTTTTTATTTCTAAAGGCAGAGCGATGTGAATCGTCGTGCCTCCTGAGCTATTGTTATGAGCAGAAATAACTCCTTCATGTAATGAGACAAACTCTCGGCATAAGGCTAAACCAAGCCCTGTTCCACCAGCACCGCTATTAGTTGTGCTACTCTGCACGAATTTTGAGAAAACATACTCAAGTTCATCATCAGGTATCCCTATACCACTATCAATCACTTCAATAATTGCCTGCCCTTGTTGATTAGTTAAAACGACTTCAATACGGCTATGCTGATCACTAAATTTCAACGCATTGCCGAGGATATTACGTAATAATTGATTTATTTGCTCTTCATCACAGTCAATTATAATAGGCGGTTTTGGTGGCAAATACTGTACTTCAATCTCTTTTTCCATAGCGGTACCTGACACATCATCAATACTGGTTTTAATAATATTACTCAGGTTATGCGGGCGCGGATTAAAAGGGAACTTACCAACATCGAGTTTAGATAGGTCGAGTAAATTATTAAGTAATGAGAGCAGCCGCTCGCCACTACACTCTATGCGAGATAAATATTTCTGTAGCTTTTCAACTGAAATATCACCTCTGCCGAGTTTATCTAAACCAAAGCGAGCAAAACTTAATATTGAATGCATAGGAGTACGTAATTCATGGGACATATTAGCAAGAAACTCTGATTTACTGTGATTTGCTGCCTCGGCGACATTTTTAGCATGCTCAAGCTGCGATGTTCGGGCACGTACTTGCTCTTCAAGCATATCTTTTGCCTCGAGCAACAGCTCCTCTTTAAGTTTAAGATGAGTAACATTCTTAAAAATAACCGCGAGTGCAATATTACCATGATGGTCAATCTCATTAAACGAACCAACTAATGGGATAGCCTCTCCCTCTTTCATTGGCAGATATACATCACAACTAAATTGACGATTTTTATTTAACGTCGCTATTTTTTCTTTAATTTGCTCAGCAGACATCGTATCTAATAAAGTAAAAACTGAGCTACCTTTAAGTATTTTTGCAGGTAAATTAAAGAGTTTAGAGCAAGCATCGTTTGCTTCAATCACTTCACCATTGCGCTCAAATAACATAATCGCATCAGGTGTGTGCTTATAAATAACGCGTAACAAGCTATCCTTTTCAATAAGTGCATCAACGGTATCTTGCAGACGTTCAACTAACTCTGTGTTATGCCGTCTTAGCAACTCAGTTTGCCAAAGTTTATGCACAGATTGCAGTATCATATTTTCATTGATCGGTTTAACCAATACGTCTTCCACCCCTTGACGAATTGCTTCAATCATCGACACTTGATTTGGTTTTGAGGTAAATAACAAACAGCGACATTGCGGATATAGTACTTTGAGAGCGGCGAACACTTCTAAACCTGAGCCATCAGGCAGACTAAAATCACTCAATAACAGATCAATTTCATGCCCTTGCGCTTGAGTTACCGCAGAGCTAATACTATGAGCTGTAATCGTTTTAATATGGGCGCCTAACAGGCTATTTGCTATTTTTTCAAGCCGCTGGGGGATATGATCAACCAGCAATACCGTTGGTAATACTAAAACACTATCGGAGCCAAGCTCTAAAACACTCTCCAGCAAGGTGCTGATTTCTTTATTCGCAAAAAATGGATAAATTACAATAGCATTTGGCACCAGCCGATTAAGATCACTAAATGAAGAAAGTTGTTCATTGTTTTCAACTTTAGGGGCGAGAAGCAAAAAGCGATCTTGATTGATCTGCGTTACTAAAGAATTTGCGGTAGCTAATGGAACGCCATGAGCCACAGCCACTAAATCATAACAACTAAACGCAGTGCACTCATGTAGCATTGAAAAATGAATCAACTCAACTTCACAGCCAATCAATTCGAGCAATACTTTTATTCGCATCGCTAAAATGCTACTGCTATCAACTATCAATATTTTCCGCACAGCTTTGACCACGCTTTTCATCAACTTGAGATTGTAAAAGCGTAGCCTAAGTTTTCTGCATTAACATAATCAAAGAGGTTATTTTTTGGGAGTACCGCTACCCTAAGTGCTTACCTAAAATAGTTAAGCTGTAGTGATTGCCATCCATAATTGCTACATTAGGCAACTCTCCCCACCGTTGATAACCAAAACGCTCAAACAATTTAACACTCGGTATATTATGACTAAATATAAATGCCAGTAGTACTTTAATATTTAATGGCTTAGCTTGCTCTTGGGCAAAAGTAAGTAAACGTTTACCAAGCCCTTGACCTTGTGCATTGGCTGTAATGTAAATACTGACCTCTACCGTACCATCATAGGCTGGACGGCCATAAAATGACTTATAACTAAGCCAAGCTATCACCTTCGAGTCTTGCTCATAAACGTAAATAGGCCGCTGCTCGGTATGGCTATTAAACCAACTTTGCTTGTCTGCTATGCTTACTTGTTCGGTGTCGGCTGTAACCATTCTACTTGCGATTGTTTCATTATAAATTGCAACTATAGCGGCTAAATCATTACTATTTGCTAATCGTATTGTCATTTTGTTTTTAGCGGTTGTTGATCAATTCATTGCATAGTAACGTATGAGTTAAACTGACACTACTGCAAAATAAACGGTAGACTGCCATCTAGGGTGATCAGCCACAACAAGTTAAGGAATCGGTATGTTTAAAAAATTATTATTATGCTGCGCAATACTCAGTTGTAGTGTTTATGCACAGCCAGAGCAAACAAGCCAACAGCAGGTTGAGGCTACATCATGTGATGACTTCACTAATGTTACTATGCGCAAACTTCGCTCTAAAGAGAGCATTAATTTATGTCAATTCAAGAATAAACCCTTATTAATAGTCAATACGGCAAGCAACTGCGGTTTTACGCCACAATTTGAAGGTCTAGAAGCGCTATATCAAAAATACCAAGATCAAGGTTTAGTGATACTGGGATTTCCTTCTGATGATTTTTTCCAAGAAGAAGATGACGAAAAAGACACCGCTAAAGTTTGCTTTGTAAATTACGGCGTAACTTTCCCGATGTTTGCCACCAGCGAAGTCAGAGGCAGTGATGCTAATGCTATATTTAAACATTTAAATGCCCAAACGAGTTCGCCAAATTGGAACTTTTATAAATATCTTGTATCTGCAGATCGCAAACAGGTTGAACGTTTTAATAGCAAAACCAAGCCTGATTCAGACAAGTTAGTTAAAGCAATAGAACAAGCAATTTCAGATATTTAATTTTATACTGGTACAAGTAGTTATTATTGAACTAGAATAACGTAAGGTTTGATTAAAAAAACACCACCTTGAAACGGGAGATTTTATGACAGTGGCAAGTGCAAGACACATATTAGTAGACAGCGAAGCGCAGTGCTTAGATTTAAAAACCAAGATTGAACAAGGCGAAGATTTTGCTGAGTTAGCTAAGGCACATTCAAACTGCCCTTCAGGTCAGGATGGCGGTGCATTAGGTGAGTTTGGTCCTGGTATGATGGTTCCTGAATTTGATAAAGTGGTATTTTCAGCACCGATTAATCAAGTACAAGGTCCTGTGCAAACTCAGTTTGGCTACCACTTACTTGAAGTGACTAGTCGTACAGAATAACGTTGGTTTTATTACTAACCTAAAAGAAAGCCGCCTCTGCGGCTTTCTTTTTATCCTAAGGAAAGCACATGCAACTATTAGGCTCAACAACCTCGCCATTTGTACGCCGCATTCGTATTTGGGCACTGTTAAATCAATGTAGTCTTGAGTTTATCAACTTAGATATTTTTTCAGACACTGATCGTCAGCTGATGATACAAAATAATCCAGCCCGAAAAATTCCAGTGCTAATCACTAAGCAGCAAACTTTAGCTGATTCAAATAACATCATCCGCTTTTTGCTCGAACAACACAGTCAAACTCGTCTGAATTGGCAACAAGAGCACCTACTAACAATCATTAATGCATGCAATGATTCGCTGGTTGAGCTATTACTTTGTCAGCGTTCAGGATTCGATACACAGGATGATAAATTATTTTTTAATCTACAAAATGAACGCATTGCTGAAACATTAAGCTATTTAAATAACCATTTTGCAGATGCAGAATTTAAAAGCTGTGAATACCTGTGCATCAGTTTATACTGCTTACTTGATTGGATTTGCTTCCGCGAGTTAACGGATCTAACGGCACATACCGAGTTAATGAATTTCTATTATTCATTTGATCAGCAACAGGCAGTGCAGCAAACCGATCCACGTAATTAACATTTAAGGGTAAACACATGAGTGATATCGAAATTGAATCAGAACTAGTTAGTTTTGTTGAAAAAGTACGTCAAAGTGAACAAATCTGGGCGCTAGGTGCTGAAGATGGCGGTTTTGTGGTTTGTGACTCTAACCAATTTGAAAACACCGATGTACTACTATTGTGGGAAAGTGAAGCAACAGCAAAAGCCCAGTGTAAAGAAGAATGGGCCGATTACAGCCCACTGCAAATCACCTTGGATGAGTTTTTAGATGACTGGGTTGAAGATCTAAAAGAAGATGACGCACTGGTTGGCCTAAACTGGAATGACGACCAAGTATGTGTTGAAATCGAGCCGGTTGGATTAGCACGCGCACTAAGCGAATAAGCATTATTTAACATTGCTTTACTGCGCTGGTTTATTTGCTATAAACTAGCGCAAATCTTTACTTTCAGGGTATTACGTTGAAGTCCCATCTTGGTCGCCGCCCTTTTTCCGCTATGGAATTACATACGCTTTACCATGGCTATATATATGGTGATCAACGCTTACCTCGCGAACAGCCGAAACACTGGCATTTTTGGCTCCCTTTAATCGCTTATTACAGCGGAGCTTACAGTGATGAAATTGGCCATTTACAACTGTGCGATATTGTTGAACATCAACAGATCCTTTGTTTTCATTTCCATACCCACGGTAAAATAAAAGCCCGTATTGTGCCTATCCATCAAGCACTTTTTGATGCTGGCTTAAACGAGTATATCGCAGCAGTTAAACAACAAGGATACAATCGCCTATTGTTTGACTTACCATCTAAGTCAGGTCGCTATAGCGAGAAAGTTCGCATTTGGTTCTCTGGTGAAGGAGAGCGTGCCGGCTACTTACAAAAGTGTGATATTCCCAATATCGATCAACTTGGTATGAAAACCGCTGTCAGCAGTCTCAGGCTCAATTTTGAGCAGCAAATCCGCATTTATGCAATTCAAGCAGGCAATAAAGATGCTTTTAATTATCTGCTGGGTTTTAATGAATATGAATTGACTGAATTTAGCGATGTAATCACCCTTAATCAGATCTGCCAACAAATACGCGTGATCAACCAGCACATTGATTGGCACCGCTTTAATCAGCGCCACACCATTTGACAAACTTTGTTACCAACTAGCTCATTACTCACTGCTTAAAAACTGTTACGATAACTGAGCACAAAACTCTAACAAGAAAATATCAGGGATATCTATGTTTATTAAAAGCCTACTCACACTCAGTGTGGCCGTTGCAGTAAGTTCAGCTCATGCTAATGAGTTTGTCCTAGAAAAGCTCGCAAAACCAAGTTCTCAACACGTATCTCTAACGCTTGATCCAGCTCAAGAAACCTTTAGCGGTATGACCGAAATCGCCCTTGAAGTACTTAAGCCAACTAACTATATCGAGCTAAATGGTGTTGCTTACGCAACGCAAATGGCAAAACTGCTTGGGGCAGAAAACTGTGACTTAAGTGCTGAAATGCTAAAAACAGGTAAAGTAAAATTTAGCTGCGATGAGCAAATTCAACCAGGTAAATACACGCTTAAAGTCGACTTCACTGCCCCCTATAATCGCCAAAGTGTTGGCCTGTATAAAACCTTAGATCAGGGTGTGCCGTATTTATTTACCCAATTTGAAATGAGCGATGCCCGCCGCGCATTCCCTGTATTTGATGAACCAAGTTATAAAATTCCATTCCAATTAACGATTACAGCACCTAGCTCTCAAAAAGTGTATGCCAATACACCTGAGTTAAAAACGACCGTTAATGGCGATATGACCACTCACTTTTTTGATAAAACACCGCCAATTCCTTCATACTTAGTGGCCATGGCTGTCGGTCCATTTGAGGAGCGTGAAGTCAAAGGCATGCCAATTCCAGGTCGTGTGATCACGCCACAAGGTAAAATTCACTTAGGTGAATATGCCGAGCAAGCAATGCCAAAAGTATTGGCCGCGCTTGAAGGCTACTTTGGTATTCCTTACGTTTATAAAAAACTAGATTCAGTCGCTGTTCCAGAGTTTCCATTCGGTGCCATGGAAAACGCAGGCTTAGTTACCTACCGTGAAGATATTTTGCTGCTTGATTTGGCTACAGCGACTCGCAATAAAAAACAACGTAATGTATCTATCATCGCTCATGAACTTGCTCACCAGTGGTACGGTAACTTAGTAACCATGAAATGGTGGAATGACTTATGGCTAAATGAAGCGTTTGCAAGCTGGATGGCTGCTAAAATCACAGCCCAGCTTAACCCTGAATTTGAATCACATTTAGACCTGCCGCAAAATAACGTTATGGCGTTAGATGCTCGTTTAAGTACTAAGCCAATTCGTAAACCAATCAAAACCGAAGCCGATATTATGGACGGCCTAGGCTTAGCTTATAGCAAAGGCAGCTCGGTATTAGCTATGGTTGAAAACTGGATTGGCGAAGAGGCTTTCCAGCAGGGTATTCGTGCTTATTTAAAAGAGTTCTCGTATAAAAACGCCGAAGCAGCCGACTTATGGCAAGCCCTTGGTAAAGCATCAAATAAAGATGTGGCAGCGGTTTTAAAATCGTTTATCGAACAATCTTCATTCCCACTGATCAAAGTAACTCAGCAAGGTAAAACGATTACCATTAATCAAAGCCGCTTTACTAACGCGGGCGTTGATGCTCCTGCACAGCTTTGGAATGTGCCAGTTGCAATAAAATACGGTGCTGGCGATAAAGTTAAAACTGCCAATGTATTACTAACTAAAGCCAATCAAACTGTTGAACTTGAATTTGAACCTGAGTGGATTTATCCAGATCAAGGCGCTTTAGGTTATTACCGCTGGGTGATGGATGACAAACAATTTGCTGCATTGATTGATAACGCCGCACAGTCATTGACAGTACGAGAACGTTTAGCGTTATTGTCTGCCGCTGATGCATTACTAGATGCTGGTGTTATTTCTGCTGCACATTTAATGCAAACACTAGAAGTTTTTGTAAGCGACAAACACCCACGCGTTGCTAATACCGCTTTGGGTTATTTAGCCGCACAAAAGCGTACCTTTGAAGATGAAAGCAACCAAGACCTGTGGCCTGAATTTATTCGTAAAAGCATCATGCCTGCAGCTAAACAGTATGGTTTAACTGCAAAAGTTAAAGAAGATGCTGCAATCTCGCAATTACGTACTCAAGTAGTTGCGCGTTTAGGTTTTGATGGTGAAGATCAAAGTGTGATCAATACCGCCAAGGCACAAGCCCGTGTTTACTTAAATAACCCAGAAAAAGTTGATCCGTACCTTGCGTCAATCTACTTAAACTTAGCCGCATTCCATGGTGATAAAAACCTACTCGATGCATATATAAATACCTTTAAAACTACCAAAGATCCGCAAGTGCGTACAAAAATGCTAGCGGCTATGAGTTACTTTGGCACGCCAGAGCTACAAACTAAGGTATTAAATTACAGCTTAACTGACGATGTCACTGCATCTGACATGCGTACGATTATGTCAGGACAGGCTTACACGAAAGCCCGTGAAGCTTTGTTTATTGAATGGATATACGCGAATTACGATAAGGTAGTTGCAAACTTGCCACCTTTCTTCGTACCTAACCTGCCTAACTTTACCACCTCAGGTTGTAGCGCCAGCAGCTTAGCAAAAACGCAAACTTTCTTTATGAGCAAAATTGCTGATGAGCCAGGTTATGCCCGTACCTTAAGCAAGCTTGAAGAAAGCGTAAATAATTGTATTGCACTTAAAGAACGTGAACTAGCTTCAGTTAATAGTTTCTTAAAACGTTAATTTATACCCAAACCATCTCAAGATGCAGAATTCAGCGTTTCACAGGTGCTTAATATCAAGGCGTTACTTTGCAAGACAGTCCCTTTTAAGAAGGAACAACGATGAGAGTAAGTGCCTGTGAAACGCCCAAGGGGTTGGTTTAAAAGCGATTTATACTGCGTTATTGATTTTAACAAGGGAATCACCATTCTTTGCAATCAATGCCTTGCCTAAATCGCTTTTAATTCCAACTGAAACTCGCATCTTGAGGTGGCTTGGGTATATATCTACAAAAACGGCAAGCCATTGGCTTGCCGTTTTTTATCAACAGCGTTATTTATCCATTGATAATTTTTACTAGCTGAGAAATAAACTCTTTTGCTCCTTCAACGCTGGTCATTTTAAAACCTATTCCATAATGTATTGGATTCGTGCTTTTAAAAATACGCGTTGGAAACCGTGTCATTTCACTACTATGAAAAAAACCGCTAATGCGGTTAACGCCTGCTATTTTATTAAAATCATCACTAAAGACTTCCAGTGCAGGACGAAGCACAAGCTTAGCTTGGCCACCTTCTATATGCAGATAAATTGCTTCTTTGGACTTAGGTAACATATATTCAGTGATATTCTTAATTCTAAAATTACTACGGCAATCTAATGCAATAAGTTGCTCGTTGATTTGCTCTGGACTAGCTGACATGGATATCCTTGATTTTCATTAAGCTCTTAGCTGTAAACTACAGCACAGCCAAGAACCTGCAAAGTTTTATATTATAGTTATTTAACGCAGACAAAAGCGAGTTGATCATTTAAGTAGCTCATACGGGTAATATTGGTGTCACAGAAAGGCGTTAAATCAAGCCATAGCGAGACCTGTTCAGGGCTATTTAGCTGGCGCTGGTAAACACGATTATCGACCGCATAAATGACCGTATTAGCGTCTTTAAATGCGTAATCTTGTACCGTCTGCGGTAAACGAAAGAGGTCAGTGACGGTATTTTCTTGCGGATCATAACTTGCTAACCAGTGCTGCTGCGCTTTGCTATAACTAAATGTATAGGCAGCTAATGCATGGTTAAATGTCAACGTACGGCCAATATGCTCAGCAACCACTTTTGGCTTCGCTGCAGCAACCTGAGTATATTGTAAAGTATGTGGTTCGCCTAAAATAAACATCACCATATCATTTTTGGCGCCCCAGGCATGATAACCAACTGGTTCTATCCACTCAAAAATACGACTTGGTTTAACATTATCGTCAAACGGATATTGCCATAACTTTTGCTTACCATCCGCCTCAACTACGATAGCTGACAGTGCCTTACCATTAGGTGTTAAAGTCGGCGAGTATTCACTCACAGCAGTATTTGTTAAATTAGTTACTTGCTTATTGGTAAAATCATAAAAAGCTAGATCTGTTTGACTTTGCCCATCACTTTGCACTTCTTGGGTAAAATAAATACCACCTTTGGTAAGTAAAGGCTGATTATTATAAACATCATTATTAGTGATACGGCTTACTTGTAACCCATATTCTGTGTTAAGTTTAGCAAGTAAAATTTCGCTTTTCGGCATCGCAGCTAAAACGCTATTAGGGGTAACTGCAAGGGTGGCAACAAAACTTAGCCAAGGTAAAGTCAATTTCATATCATTCTCTAATTATTTTTATCGCCCTTATAATAGCGCTATTTTATAGTTATTCCCAAGTCTGTTATTGATATGTCACTTGACCTACCCCCTTACTACGCCTTATAACTACAGAGCTACTTAAAACGAGAAAAATTATGTCAGCTAAACATCCTATTATTGCGATCACTGGTTCATCTGGTGCGGGTACTACCACCACGACAAGTGCTATTAAGCATATATTTCGTAGTCTTAATATTGAGGCCGCATTTATAGAGGGCGACAGTTTTCATCGCTATACTCGTCCTGAGATGGATAAAAAAGTTCGCGAAGCGCAGCAAGAAGGTAAACACATTAGTTACTTTGGTCGTGAAGCTAATGACTTTGCAGCCCTTGAAGGTTTGTTCAGCACCTATGGCGATACTGGAGCAGGTAAATTACGTCGTTATTTGCATACCTTTGACGAAGCCGTGCCATACAATCAACTACCAGGTACCTTTACTCCGTGGCAAGAACTGGAAAGCAGTACCGATATTTTATTCTACGAAGGACTGCATGGCGGTGTTGTCGATGAAGATCATGATGTAGCTAAGCATGTTGATTTACTAATTGGTATGGTGCCTATCATTAACCTTGAGTGGATCCAAAAGTTAATCCGCGACACCTCTGAACGTGGTCACTCTCGCGAAGCTGTTATGGGCTCAATTGTCCGCAGTATGGATGATTACATTAATCACATTACGCCACAGTTCTCACGTACTCACATAAACTTTCAGCGCGTGCCAACCGTTGACACCTCAAACCCATTTAGCGCAAAAGATATTCCGTCCCTTGATGAAAGCTTTGTGGTTATTCGTTTTCGTGGCATAGATGACGTCGATTTTCCGTATTACCTACGTATGATCGAAGGCAGCTTTATGTCGAGGATCAACACCTTAGTGGTCCCTGGCGGAAAAATGGGACTCGCTATGGAGTTAGTATTAACCCCACTTATCAAAGATATTATCCTTAAAAAGCGTGCGCTTGCCGAATTAGCCCCCGTTGATTTGCCTATTTAAGAAATACGCTTGCTGAAATACATAGCTTATGTAAACTGCTGACTTCATCATAAAAGGAGATGTCAGCATGACAGAGCCATTACGCATTCTCGTCGGTTCCAAAAATCCGGTAAAAATAAATGCTGCCCGCAGTATTTTCTCTCTCTATTACCCTGATATGACGATTGATTGTCAAGGAGTTGATGCACCTTCACAAGTACCTGATCAGCCAATAGGTGAAGATGAAACACGAATAGGCGCACAAAATCGTGTCTTGTATTGCCAACAGCATTACCAAGCTGATTTTTATGTTGCAATGGAAGGTGGTGCTGAGCAATTTAGCTACGGCCCCGCTACCTTTGCATTTGTAGTCGTTGCTGATAACCAACAACGTGCTATCGGTCGTAGTAGTAACCTTCCTTTACCCCCAAGCCTGTATAATGCGTTATTGCAAGGCAAAGAACTTGGCGATGTAATGGATAACGCATTTAATACTACCAATATCAAACAGCAAGGCGGTGCTATTGGTTTATTAACTAATCATCATGCCACCCGAGAAAGTACCTATACGCAAGCGCTGACACTCGCTATGGCGCCTTTTCTTCACCCCGCGCTTTACTCTAAGGAAGTTTAATGAAGTACACCCATGTTTTATTTGATGCCGACGAAACCTTATTTAGCTTTAATGCCTATGCAGGCTTAAAAAGAATGTTTGCAGTTTATGGCGTAGATTTTAATGACGCTGATTACAGTCATTATCAAGCAACAAATAAACCGTTGTGGCTTGAGTATCAAAACAATACTATTTCCGCTACTCACCTACAAGTTACTCGATTTAGTGAGTGGGCTAATAAGCTCAATGTTCCAGCTCAACAGCTTAATGATAATTTTTTAACTGCCATGGCTGAGATCTGCGAACCATTACCTGGCGCTATTGAACTGCTAAATAAACTAAAACCGCATGCTAAATTAGGCATTATCACTAATGGTTTTACCCAGCTACAAGCACGCCGCTTAGAGCATACCGGATTAAAAGAGATGTTTGATTGTTTAGTTATCTCTGAGCAAGTGGGAATTGCAAAACCAGCCGCAGAAATTTTTTATCACACTTTTGAACTGTTAGGTAATCCACCAAAAGAACAGATCTTAATGGTCGGTGATACCGCAAGCAGTGATATCTTAGGTGGCCAAAATGCCGGGATTGATACCTGCTGGCTACAGCATCCCAACACAGTTCTGCCAGAAGGCATTGAACCAACATACCAAGTGACTGAGCTGGTACAGTTACAACAGCTGTTAGGATTGTAAAAAGGTTTAATACCAATCGACTTAAATATTTAACCATTCTAGCGAGCTAAATAAAGCGCTAACTGCGTTATAATTTTTTAAGTAGAACAACTACATGTCAAAATTTACGCCTTGTTATCACTCCATTTATCTGTCGCTATAAATGGTCAGTAACTTAACACGATTGGTATAACATTAAAAAACTAAACCGCAATATTTAAACAAAAAAATGACGCTAGATAGCGTCATTTTTTATAACTGTTTTAAGCGTTTGCGATTAAGCTGTGGCTACTTCTAAACCTGGTGCTGGCATGTATACTGGGGTATCAAATGTTGCCCATTCCCATGCTGACTCAGTCGCCATAATTTTACGAAGTAACTTATTGTTCAGGTCATGGCCTGATTTATAAGCTGTAATTTTTCCTAAAATGTTGTGGCCTGTCATAAACATGTCACCAACACAGTCTAGAATCTTATGCTTAACAAACTCATCGCTATAACGCAGACCGTTAGGATTAAGTACTTTAAACTCATCCAATACCACGGCGTTATCCATGCTGCCACCTAAAGCTAGGTTATTAGCATGCATATATTCAATGTCTTTCATAAAGCCAAAAGTACGTGCGCGGCTGATTTCTTCCGTAAAGCTTTGTGCCGTAATATCTAAACCGATACGTTGGCGGCTTTCATTGATTGCCGGATGATCGAAAGCAATTTCAAAGTCGATATGAAAACCATCATATGGTTCAATCTCGGCCCATTTATCACCTTCTTCAATACGTACTTTTTCTTTAATACGAATAAAGCGCTTAGCCGCATTCTGCTCTGCAATGCCGCCTTTTTGTAACAAATAAATGAATGGTAATGCACTACCATCCATTATTGGTACTTCTGAGCTATCTAATTCAACGATCAAATTATCGATACCCATTGCCGCTACCGCAGCAATAAGGTGCTCAGTCGTAGATAAGCGAACGCCATCTTTATTAGTTAAACAGGTACATAATTGCGTATCGCCAACGGCTTCAGGTGTTGTTTCAAAATCAACAACCGGATCAAGGTCGACACGACGAAATACTATCCCAGTATTTGCGCTCGCAGGTCGGAGAGTAATAGTGACCTTCTCACCTTTGTGAAGTCCAATTCCTATGGCTTTGACTATCTCTGCAATGGTACGCTGTTTAATCATAGCTTCGCTCACTTATAGTTACAGTTAGACCGCCGATTATATCACATATACGACCAGCTGCCAAATTCGTTCGCTTTTCAAACAAAAACAATTACCTTTTTGCTTAATCTGCTTGTTTTCTTAAAAATGCAGGGATGTCGAAATAATCGCCACCTTCTGATTTATTAGACTTTTTACCGCTATCATTAGTTTTAGATAAACCACTATTGCTTTGCGTTGTCTTGCTCGATTCATGCTTTTCAATCGCTGGAGCAGCAGTCATTTCATCGCCACTACCTTGGCTTGCAAAGCTTGGTACATACATACTGCTAGTTTGGTTTGTTGAACTGCTAACATCAGAACCTGACGCTTTTTTAAAGCCGTTATCGACAATACCAAACTGTGGACGACGATCGCCGCCTAAACCTGTAGCGACTACAGTTACACGTAGTTCATCAGTCATTTCAGGGTCAATAACCGCACCAACCACCACAGTCGCATTTTCAGATGCTAATGCTTTAACGTGATTACCAACAATTTCAAACTCTTCAATTGCGATATCCATACCTGCAGTGATGTTAACTAGGATGCCTTTCGCGCCAGTTAAATCAACGTCTTCAAGTAGTGGGCTTGAGATTGCAGCTTCTGCAGCTTCTTGCGCACGATCAGGACCCGATGCAGACGCTGTGCCCATCATCGCAGTACCCATGGCTGACATTACTGTACGTACGTCGGCGAAATCCACGTTAATCAAACCAGAACGAGTAATTAGTTCCGCAATACCTTGCACGGCACCAAATAATACATCATTAGCTTTAGCGAATGCGTCTAATAGTGTAGTCCCTTTGCCTAAAACTTTAAGCAATTTATTGTTAGGAATTGTAATAAGTGAATCTACAATTTCTGACAATTCGTTAATACCTTGTTCAGCCGCTGCTGCGCGCTTTTTACCTTCAAAGTCAAACGGACGTGTCACTACAGCAACCGTTAAAATACCTAACTCTTTAGCAATTTTGGCAACCACAGGCGCAGCACCTGTGCCAGTACCACCGCCCATACCCGCTGCGATAAATACCATATCAGCACCTTCAAGGCTGGCACGAATAGTATCGGCGTCTTCTTCTGCTGATTTACGACCTACATCAGGGTTTGCACCCGCACCTAGCCCAGACGTGATCTGAGTACCTAGTTGCACCGTAATATCTGCTGATGAGTTACGTAATGCCTGAGCATCCGTATTAGCGGCAATAAAACGCACGCCTTCAATTTGTTGCTTAACCATGTGCTCAACAGCGTTACCGCCGCCGCCGCCCACGCCTATTACTTTTATAACAGCTTCTTCGCTGTGTTGTTCCATTATATCAAACATGTTTACTCTCCGACTTGAGTATTAAAACTCGCCTTGAAACCACTTCGTTATGCGGTTCCACCAATTATTATCGCCTTCAGGTTTCGATTTTTGTGCATTCATCGATTGCATTGTGCGGCCATATTGTAATAAGCCAACCGCCGTTGCATATGAAGGGTCATCTACATAATCTGTCAAACCAACTATCCCTATAGGTTTGCCTATTCTCACTGGCATCTGGAAAATGTCTTCAGCCACTTCCATCGCGCCAGCCATTTTAGCACTACCGCCAGTAATGACGAGTCCTGCTGCAATTTGGTCTGCTAATCCTGAACGATGAATTTCTTCCATCGCTAATTCAAATAATTCTCTAAAACGTGGCTCAACCACCTCAGATAAGGTATGACGCGACATTAACCGCGCTGGTCGCCCGCCTACACTAGGCACTTCAATAGTTTCTTCGCTGCTGGCCATTTGGCTACTTGCACAGGCATATTGTACCTTGAGTGATTCAGCATGGGATATCGGTGTACGAAATATTTTTGCAATATCGCCAGTAACTTGGTTACCCGCTACAGGAATAACTGCAGAGTGGCGCAACGCACCATTGATATAAATAGTGATATCCATCGTACCGCCACCGATATCAAGTACCGCAACACCAAGCTCTTTTTCGTCATCGGTTAATACCGAATAACACGACGCTAATGCGGTGAAAATCAGTTGGTCAACTTCAAGACCACAACGCTCAACACATTTTTCAATATTTTTCGCCATATCGTTTGAGCAAGTTATGATGTGAGCACGGGCTTCCATTCGTACACCACTCATACCACGCGGGTTTTTAATCCCTTCTTGCATATCGATACTATATTCTTGCGGCAGCGCATGCAGCATTTTACGTTCGGCTGAAATAGGCACAGAGCGCGCAATATGAATAACATTTTCAATGTCTTCATCAGTCACTTCAGTGTTATTAATTGCCACAACACCACTTTCGTTTTGGCACTGAATATGTTTACCTGAGATCCCCAAATACACGGAGCTAATACGGCAATCAGCCATAAGTTCAGCTTCATCGATTGCACGACGAATAGACTCCGACACCAAGTTAAGGTCGTTTACGCCGCCTTTATCCATACCATGGGACACTTGGCTGCCAACCCCAACAATGCTGAGTTTGTTATCTGCGGTGATTTCACCAACCGTGGCCACCACTTTTGAGGTGCCAACGTCTAATCCAATCACTAGGTTTCTTTCTGCTGACTTAGTCATGCCTTACTCTTATTTTGTAATTGCGCTTCTTCCAGGAGCTTCCAGCTCACTGCAAGGCCGGTATCATACCGTAAATCCACTACATCTACTTGTGCATCTGCACGTTTTTCCATCCGCGGGTAAACATCTATAAACCGCTGTACCCGTTTAGCTTTTTCTTTACGCCCTAATTTAAGGCGAATACCGTTATCGAGCCATAACTGCCATGAAAATCGCTCTGACAATGCAAGACTGGTTAACTTAAAACTATTGACCTTAAGCATTTCATCAAGCTGCTTGAAAGCTCCCCAAGCTTCAAACTCACTGCCCTCAGGGCCATAAAGTTGTGGCAGCTCGTCACTGAGCTTCGCACTGCTAGCTTGAAACACTTCACCGCTTTGGTTAAGTAATAAATCACTGTTCCACACTGCGACGGCCTGATGCTCTACCACATACACTTGTAATGTATCTGGCCACTGCTTGCGTACCGATGCAGTAGCAACCCATGGCAGCTCTTGAACCAAATGTTGAACATGTTTAACATCTAAATCAAAAAAACTCGATAAGTCAGCTTTTTTAATCGCGCCAATAATCGCTTTTTCGTCCGTATATTGAGGTTTCCCCAACACCGCTAAATGCTTTATCTGCGCATCTTTATTTTCCACCAACCACTGTCTAACGCCGCTGGTTATTTGTACTAAGCTAAAAACTACAATAAGGAAAAAGCTCACACCAAAGATTAACGACCAATTGAGTTGCTGTTTTAATTGTTGCGCTTTTTCCAAAAAGGGATGCATATTAAAGCGTTTGCTCCAAAATGCGAACAACTAATTGCTCAAAGCTTGCACCATTTGCTTTAGCAGCCATTGGCACTAACGATTTTTCAGTCATTCCTGGTACTGTGTTTACTTCTAACAAATAAAAGTTACCGTCTGCATCTTGCATTGCATCAACACGACCCCAACCACTGGCACCCACCAGATCAAATGCCGCTAAAGCCATTGCTTGTAAATGCGTGGTATCGCCAGCTGATAAGTCTGCTGGGCAATGATATTGCGTGGTATTTGACTGATACTTTGCTTGGTAATCATAAAAACCATTCGGGGTGGTCATTTCAATTACTGGCTGTACCTCATCGCCTAGTACAGTGATTGTAAATTCGCGCCCTGTTATCCACTGCTCAACCAGCACTTGGCTGTCAAACTTAAACGCTTCGGCTAAAGCAGCTTCAAGCTCTTGCGCATTATTTGCTTGCGCCATACCAATGCTAGAACCTTCGTGCGACGGTTTTACCATCACTTTTTTCAGTTCATTCATTATCGCTGTAGCATCAAAACCACGTTTGCTATCCACCACCGCATAAGGCGCAGTGCTCAAGCCCGCAGATTTAAATAAATGCTTACAACGTATTTTATCCATCGCCAATGCTGAGCCTAATACGTTACTGCCAGTGTATGGCAACCCCATAAACTCAAGTGCACCTTGAATAGTACCGTCTTCACCACCGCGACCATGCAGGGCGATAAATACTCGTTCAATGCCGAGTTCTTTTAATTGCCATAACGGTTGCTCTTTTGGATCAAAGCCAATTGCATCAACGCCCGCATTTTGTAATGCGTTCAATACCGCTTGGCCTGATTTTAGTGATACTTCGCGCTCAGCTGAGTGTCCACCAAACAACACTGCCACTTTGCCAAACTGTGTGTTTAATTGCGTCATACCTTTACCTGCTTAAGTTGCTCAATCGACAGCGATGTCGCCGCGAGTGTTTTTACTAATTGACCAATATTACCAGCACCTTGGGTTATAACTAAATCATTATCTTGTAACGTATCAGCTAATACTCCAGCTAGTTCAGAGCTACTTGCAACATGCAGTGGTTCTTTACCGCGTTGACGTAAGCTACGACATAAACTTTTACTGTCTGCGCCAATAATTGGCTCTTCACCAGCGCCGTATACATCAAGCAATAATAACTGATCAACATCGGCTAACACTTTTACAAAGTCTTCATATAAATCACGAGTACGAGTAAAGCGATGTGGTTGATAAATCATTACTAAGCGTTTATCAGGCCAGCCTTGGCGAATTGCCGCTATAGTCGCTGCAACTTCTGAAGGGTGATGACCATAATCATCCACCAGCATTACTTTGCCACGTTCGTTTTCAAAATCGCCATAATGCTGAAAACGACGTCCGATACCTTCAAACTGTTGCAATGCTTCTAAAATCGCGTGATCAGCTATTTGTTGATCTTTTGCAACAGCAATCGCTGCAGTGGCGTTCAATGCATTATGTTTACCTGGCATATTTAAATGCACAGTTAATTCATCACCTTGCTTAGTGCGCACTTTAAACTGACTGGTATTTGCCGTTTGGCTAAAATCAGTCATGCGGTAATCGGCGTCGCCCGATTCACCATAAGTGATCACAGGACGGCCAAATCGCGGAATAAGCTCAGCTGCCACTTCTGAATCGATACACACCACAGCAAGGCCATAAAAAGGCAGGTTATGAATGAAATCCACATAAGTGTCTTTCATTTTTTCTAAGCTACCGCCGTAGGTATCCATGTGATCTTCTTCAATATTAGTGATCACCGATACCATAGGTTGCAAATGCAAGAATGACGCATCACTCTCATCAGCTTCAGCAATTAAAAAATCACTTTTACCGACCTTTGCGTTACTACCCGCACTATTAAGTAAACCACCAATAATAAAGGTTGGATCCAGCCCAGCTTGAGCATAAATACTCGCGATCAAACTAGTGGTGGTGGTTTTACCATGAGTACCCGCGATAGCAATGCCGTGGCGAAAGCGCATTAGCTCGGCCAACATCTCTGCACGACGCACAACCGGAATACGTGCCGCCTTAGCAGCAATAATCTCAGGATTAGTTTCATCAATTGCACTTGAAACCACCACTACATTGGCATCTTTAACATTACTTTGATGATGGCCAATAAACACTTCAGCGCCAGCTTGGATCAAACGTTCGGTCATTGCACTATGGGCAATATCAGAGCCAGTAATACGATATCCTTCAAATGCGAGTACTTCGGCAATACCGCCCATTCCTGCGCCACCAATACCAATAAAGTGGATAGTGCTAATTCGGCGCATTGCCGGGCGAGTGCTCTTGTGTGTTGACATTTGTTTCACTTAATTATCTCTTTTTTCTGTTACTTGCAGCGCTGACAAGGGGACACCTGCGGCATCCATACAATGCCATGCGACATTGGCAGTAGCTTCTAGTGTCGCCAATTGCTTAGCATTGCCTGCAAGTTCACTGATTAATGCTGGTTTGGCTAAATACGGGCGTAATAGTTCAACAATACTGTGTTGATTGAACTGCCCCTGTGGCATTAATAATGCCGCATTGCCATCAACTAAAAATTTTGCATTCGCAGTTTGATGATCGTCAACCGCATGCGGAAACGGCACAAACACGGCCATTTTTCCTGCAGCAGCTATCTCACTTACGGTTAACGCCCCCGCGCGGCAAATTACAATATCTGCCCAGCTATAAGCGGTATCCATATCATCAATAAACTCAGCCACCTTAGCTTGTTCAGCACTAAAACCTTGCTGCTGATATGCCTGTGTTACTGAGCCTAAATGACCTTTACCGGTTTGATGCCATGTATTGATCTGAAACTCTTCACTGAGCTGTTTAAATGCTGCTGGCAAAGTTTGGTTTAGCACCTGCGCACCTAACGAGCCACCAACGACCAACACATTAACCGGACTTGATACTTCCCGCATTGCCACATTTGCTACGCTGGCTCGTACCGGATTACCAACCACGTCACTGTATCCAGAGGCAAATGCTTGCGGAAATGCAGCCAACACTTTATTGGCAAACTTGGCTAAGTACTTATTACTCATACCGGCAACTGCATTTTGCTCATGGATCACCAGTGGTATACCTAAGCTTTTTGCGGCAATGCCAGTCGGCCCAGTAACATAGCCGCCCATTGCTAACACAACATCAGGTTGTTGTTTTTTCAATACTTTGCGTGCTTGTAATATGGCATTAATCACCATAAAAGGGGCTTTTACTAAACGTGCAAGGCCATTGCCACGTACACCTTTAACATTAATAAAATCAATCTCAATATTATGCTTTGGTACAACCTGCGCTTCCATTCGATCAGCAGTGCCAATCCAACTCACTTGCCAACCTTGTTGCCTTAAGTGATCAGCCACAGCTATGCCGGGAAAAATATGCCCGCCAGTACCGCCAGCAACAACGACTAATTTTTTATTCATCGCTTGCCTCCACCGGATGTTGCTTGTTTAGTGGCCATTTTGGTTTCAAAATCCACGCGTAATAAAATACCTGCCGCAATAGTCATGATAAGTAAACTTGAGCCACCATAAGATACAAACGGCAAGGTTAAACCTTTGGTTGGCAAAATACCGGCACTCGCTCCCACATTAACCATGGTTTGAAATGCAAACCAAATACCTATTGCGAATGCAAAGTAACCTTCATATTCTTTGCCACATTTAAGTGCTTGCTGACCAATTAACAGTGCTCTAAACACCAAAGTACCAAACACCATTAAAATACTGACGATACCGATAAAACCTAACTCTTCGCCAATCACCGCAAAAATAAAGTCATTATGGGCCTCAGGTAAATATTGCAATTTTTGCACACTATTACCTAAACCTTGGCCAAACCAACCACCTTGGCTATATGCCATCAGCGATTGTACTAACTGGTAGCCTTTACCAAATGGGTCATCCCATGGCTCTAGAAAACCGACTACCCGCGCCATCCGATATGGCTCAACAATAATGAGCAATACGACTAAGCCTACGCCTGTTAATATCAAGGCAAAAAACTGCCATAACTTAGCCCCAGCTAAGAACAATAAGCCTACGGTAGTTACAAACATCACCACCACAGTGCCTAAATCGGGCTGTAATAAAATCAACAATGCGTAAACTGCAAACACCGCGATTGGCTTAGCAAAGCCTTTGATATTTTCTTGAACTTCCTCGCGTTTACGCACTAAGTAACCGGCGATATAACTGAAAAAGAATAATTTAGCCGCTTCAGCAACCTGAAAGCCCACCGGACCTACTGGGATCCAACGTTTTGCGCCATTCACTTCACGCCCAACGATTAACACCACTATCAGTAGCGCCATGCCAAACAGTAATAAGTAAGGATTCGAGCGTTTCCACCAAGTCATTGGTACACAGCAGGTGATCCAAAACAGCACAAAGCCCATCGCCAAAAACATGCTGTGGCGAATAATAATATGATAGGGATTGTTAAATAAGCGATCAGCGGTCGGCATCGACGCACTCGTCACCATCACAAACCCCAAGCCAATTAGCATGATCACACAATATAACAGTGGCACATCGTATAACTGCGCCGAAGGCTTAGGAGTCAGGGTGTCACGAATATTAGCTAAAGCAATCATACTGCCTCCGCTAATACGCATTGACTAAAGTGCTCACCACGTTGCATATAATTGTTATACATATCTATACTGGCACATGCAGGTGCAAGCAACACAATATCGCCCGCAGTGGCAAGTTGCTTGGCAAGCATCACCGCTTGCTGCATATTTTCTGTTAAGTGGCCTTTGTCAGTCAACGCAACCAGTGCTTTGGCATCTTTACCAAAACAAATAAGCGCTTTAACTTGCTGTTGTAAATACGGCTTTAAGCTATCGAGATCGGCGCCTTTGGCATCGCCTCCGGCAATCACCACTAGTTGCTTGGCCTGATCGGCTAAACTTTCTATCGCCGCAATGGTGGCCCCGACATTCGTAGCTTTAGAGTCATTAAAATATTTAACCCCCGCTTGCTCGGCAACAAACTGACAACGATGCGCCAAGCCAGTAAATTGGCTAAAAGCTTGTGCAAACTGACTAGCACTGATATCAAATGGGCTCAATAATGCCATAACCGCTAACGCATTTAGCTGATTATGACGACCAACTACGGCCAAGCTACTAACAGGCAATAGAGCTTTGCCTTGATAACTAAAGTAACTGTCACCTTGATACGTCATTAAACAATAATCCGCATTTTCTAAGCCAAAGCTTAATTGCGGCATTGTTTGTGTATACGTTGCTGGGTCAGTCTTATTTACTACAGCCAGCGCGGCATTAGCATAAATCGTTTGTTTTGAATCAATATAGGCTTGGTAGCTCGGGTAACGGTCTAAATGATCTTCCGACACATTAAGTACCGTAGCGCTAACCGGTTTTAAGCTGTGCATCGTATCGAGCTGAAAACTCGATAGCTCTAATACGTAAACATCAAAATCATCAGCTAATAAATCCAGTGCGGCAGTACCAATATTTCCGCCAAGTCCGACTTTATAGCCAGCCGTTTTCAATACTTCATAAGCCAACGTAACGACAGTCGATTTACCGTTAGAGCCTGTTACAGCCACCACCGGCTTGTCTGTTAAACGAGCAAATAACTCAATATCACCAATCACTTCAACACCCGCTTGCATTGCTTGTGCAACTGCTGGAAGTGTTAAACTTAAACCGGGGCTGATGATGATCATATCAGCGCTTTCAAGCTGTGCAGTTGCCAAATTACCAAACTGCGTCGTTAAATTTGGCGCATGTTGTTGTAACCAATCACAACCGGGCGGTGATTGGCGACTATCAACTACATTAGGCGTTAAACCTTGAGATAATAAAAAACGCACAATGCCCAGACCGGTTACACCGAGTCCGAGCACTGTAATATGTTTGTTTTTCATCTCGTTTAAATACGTCATTTACCTGATCTTTAATGTTACTAGGCCAGCTAACACTAGCACGATAGAAATTATCCAAAAACGCACGATAACTCGTGGCTCAGGCCAGCCTTTTAATTCGTAATGATGATGGATTGGTGCCATTCTAAAAATCCGTTGGCCACGTAATTTATAAGAGCCAACTTGCAAGATAACCGACAGTGCTTCCATCACAAATACACCGCCCATAATGATTAAAATTAACTCTTGGCGAACTAATACAGCAATAATACCCAATGCTCCACCAAGCGCTAATGAACCAACATCACCCATAAATACTTGTGCTGGGTAAGTGTTAAACCATAAAAAGCCTAATCCGGCACCAACAATGGCGGTACATACCACAACCAACTCACTGGCCAATGGTAAATGTGGAATATGCAAGTAAGCTGAGAAATTCACGTTACCTGTTAAGTAAGCGATAATAGCCAGTGCTGCTGCCACTAAAATAGTCGGTACAATGGCCAGACCATCCAAGCCATCGGTCAGATTCACAGCATTTGACGTACCCACCACTACAAAGTAAGTCATAACTATGTAAAACAAACCTAGCTGCGGTAATACATCTTTAAAAAACGGCACTACTAATGATGTTTCGTTGGCATGATTAGCAGTAAAAAATAATGCGCAGGCAACCACTAAGGCAATCACTGACTGCCAAAAATACTTCCATTTAGCAATTAACCCTTTTGGATCTTTGCGGATCACTTTACGGTAATCATCAACAAAGCCCACAATTCCCAATGAGCCGATCACAAACAAGGTAGCCCATACATATTTATTCGCTAAATCAGCCCACAGCAAAGTACTGGTAAAAATAGACGCTAAAATTAACAAGCCTCCCATGGTTGGGGTGCCTTTTTTCGATAGATGCGACTCCGGGCCATCGTTACGAACCACTTGACCAATTTGCATTCTTTGCAAAGCACGGATCAACTTAGGCCCAAAATACAATGAAATTAATAATGCCGTTAAAATACCAAATACAGCGCGAACGGTTAAATACGAGAACACATTAAATGCACTGTAATATTGTGTTAAATACTCAGCCAGCCAAACTAACATTGAGATACTCCATTGCGGCCAGTTTGCTGGCTGTTAACTAAATCTTGTACTAATAATTCCATGCGAGAACTGCGTGATCCCTTCACGACTATGGTGGTTTTTTGTGCTGAGTCAGTTAACTGTGCTTGTAATTGTTGCAACAGTTCCTCGCGGCTTGAAAAATGCCGCTGTGGTTTAGCAAATTCATCACTGGCGTATTGACTCAATACACCTAAGCTATACAACTCATCAATACCTTGTTGTTTGGCATAGGTACCAACTTGTTGGTGATAAAGCGCAGCTTCTTCACCAAGTTCTCCCATATCACCTAACGCTAAAATACGCTGACCTTGTATATCACTAAGTAAATCAATCGCGGCTTTAACCGATTGCACATTGGCATTATAAGTGTCATCAATCACGGTTAGTGTTTCATTGACTTGAATAATGTTTACTCGGCCTTTTACTTCAGCCATGGTTGCTAGTGCCGTTGCCACCGCCTCAAGACTAACGCCAAATTCACAGGTTAATGCAGCTGCTATAAGGGCGTTTGTAACATTGTGACGACCAGGTAATGCAAGCTTAACGGGTACTCGCTGCTGCTTGGTACAAATATAAAAAGAAGCATGAGCTTGCTCATCGAGACTGACTTCTTCTGCCCAAATATCTAGTTGTTCAGTGCTTGAAAAACGTTTTACACTGCGCCCTTGTAACTTAGTAAGCCAACCATCACTGAATTCGCTGTCACAGTTAACTAGCGCAATGCCATGCTCTTTCAAACCATCGTAAATTTCACTTTTAGCCGTTGCTACACCCGCAAGAGAGCCAAAACCCTCAATATGTGCAGCTGCCACATTACAAACAACGGCAACATCGGGCTTAGTCATCGCCGTGGTATAGGCAATTTCACCAATATGGTTAGCGCCAAGCTCAATGACCGCATATTTGTGCTGCGGTTCTAGGCGTAACAAGGTTAATGGCACGCCAATATCATTATTAAAATTACCTTTGGTAGACAGTACTTCACCGTGAGGAGCTAAAATAGCTGCGCACATTTCTTTTACTGTGGTTTTACCGACACTACCTGTAATTGCGATAGTTTTTGGTGCCACACTGGCCATTACCGCAGCACCAATTTCACCTAGCGCAATACGCGTATCAGTAACTAAAAACTGTGGAATATCAACGGCAACTTTTTGACTAACAATAGCGGCTATTGCGCCTTTGTCTTTCGCTTGTTGTAAAAACTGATGGCCATCAAAATTAGGGCCTTGTAGGGCTAAAAATACTTCTCCTTCGCATACGGTGCGAGTATCGGTATTAATATTTTTTACTGTTTGATTATCACCTTGATAATCAGTTGCTAGCACATTTGCTAGCCAATCAAAATCCATTGGGATCATAACTGCGATCCTCTTATTTGTTGTTCTTGTGGGTCTAGCTTTTGCTTTTGTTGTAAGTGCTGCTGGACAAATTTACGATCGCAAAAATCTATCCGTTGCGTACCAATTATTTGATAATCTTCATGGCCTTTACCTGCAATAAGCACTACGTCATTGGCATTTGCGTTATCTATTGCAAAGGCAATAGCATGAGCACGGTCAGCTTCTAAGTGCGCACGGTCAGGCTGGCTTAAACCAGCAGCAACATCTTTAATGATCTGCCATGGCTCTTCGCTACGCGGGTTATCACTGGTAATAATTACTTTATCAGCATTTTGCTCAGCCGCTTGGGCCATCATTGGTCGCTTGCCTTTATCACGGTCTCCGCCGCAACCAAATACACAATTTACGCCACCGGGCACATGTTGTTGCAATGCTTGCAATGCTAAAGCTAACGCATCTGGCGTGTGAGCATAATCAACAATACAGGTTGGTTGGTTTGGCGCGCTAAATGCTTGCATGCGTCCAGCAACTGGTTGCAAGCTTGCACAACCGGCTGCCAGTTGATCTAATGGGTAACCTAAACCAAGTAAAGTTGCGATTGCAGCCGCTAAATTATATAAATTAAATTCGCCAAACAGCGGACAGGTAATAGCAATATCACCCCAACTTGTAGTCAACTGTGCCGATATACCGGTTTTATGGTAAGAAACATCAGTAAAGTACACAAACTTAGCACCTTTTGGCTGCAAGTTTTTATGGCCATAACACACTAAGTTATTAAAATCGTATTGTTCTAACCATTGCTCTACTTGGTTATCATCTTGATTTAGTACCACCAGCTGCGCGTCAAAATCTCGCATTAGCATTAACTTTGCATCGGCATAACTGGCCATATCACCGTGGTAATCTAAATGATCGCGCGATAAATTGGTAAACACAGCAGCTTTAAAGTGCGTTTTCGCAACACGCTGCTGTACCAAACCATGTGATGACACTTCCATCGCCACCAGTTTGTTATTGTCAGTGGCAAGTTGCGCTAATATTCTTTGTAAATCAACACAAGACGGTGTGGTATTGATTAACTCAGTTAAACTTTCTGGTTGCCCATACCCAAGCGTACCGATAATCGCTGATTGGGTGTCGCAAAACTTAGCTAAATGAGCAATCATCGCAGTGGTAGTTGATTTACCATTGGTGCCAGTAACACCCACCACATCTAATTGTTTACTTGGTTGCTGATAAAAATGACTCGCTAATGCGGGCAATTTCTTATTCAAATCGGAAATTAAATAAAGCGGCTCAAAATCACATTCAAACTCACATAAACGATCTGCAATTACTGCGACAGCACCATTTGCAATCGCTTTATCTATAAATTGTCCGCCATCTAATTGATGACCTTTAATTGCTACAAAGACATCCCCAGGGGTTACATCTCGACTATCTAAACGTAAGTGCCTTACTAATAAGCTTGTTGCTGCTACTTCTATTTGTTGTAAAATTATTTTTAAATCACGCATCATCATCTATGCCCTTCACGTAGGCAACCGAGCCTTTGTCTGGTGCCACGTTTAAAATTCTTAACGCATTGGAGATTATTTCTGCAAACACTGGTCCTGCAGTTGCACCGCCATAATAAACATCTCCACCGGGCTCATTGATCATTACAACAACAGCTAAACGTGGATTACTCGCAGGTGCTATACCAGTAAAGTAACCTACATACTCATCACCATAACCACCTGCGGCAGCTTTTTTAGAGGTACCCGTTTTACCCGCAGCACGATAACCATCAACTTTTACCCGGCTCGCTGTACCACCTTCTTCAAAAACGCTTTCCATCATATGCACAACCGCTTCAACATCTTTTTGTTGAAAAACACGCTCGCCTTCAGGGATTGAATCTTGCTTGAGGATGGTCAATGGTCTATTGATCCCGCCGGCACCTAACATGGCATAAAAACGCGCCATTTGTGCGGTGCTTACAGCAACGTTATAACCAAAAGAAAGTGCTGCAATTTCATGGTCAGACCAACGTCGATTCGGATAAAACAAGCCACTACTTTCACCAACCATGCCGGTGCCTGTATCTGAACCAAAGCCAACCTTTTGGAACAAGCCAACAAAGTAATCCTTCGGTACATCTTGCGTTATTTTTGTCACCCCCATGTTACTGGAGTACTTTAAAATCTCACGTAAGGTCATTTCACCATGGTTACGCGAGTCTGTAACTAACGTACCACCAATGCGCATCCAGCCTGGGTAAGTATCAATTTTATCATCCGGTTGGATTGAGCCGTAGTCTAACCCAGCTAATATGGCTAGAGGCTTAACGGTTGAACCTGGTTCGAACAAATCCGTGATCGCTCGATTTCGGCGTTTATGCGGGGCTGCATCATTTAAATTATTTGGATTAAAAGACGGGCTGTTAACCATCGCTAACACTTCACCAGTTTTCACATCGACCACCATCGCAGAGCCAGACGTTGCTTTGTAGGTTAGAACTGCTGATTTTACTGCTTTATAAGCAATCGCTTGAATGCGTTGATCAATACTTAAATGAATACTTTCAGGCTCGATCCGTTCACGTTCATCAAGCACTTCAACTTCACGACCCTGTGCATCTTTGCGAATTGTGCGACGACCTTCAACGCCAGTTAATGCGTTTTCGTAAAGCTTCTCTATGCCTTCGATACCTTTGCCATCAATATTAGTAAAACCAAGCACATGTGCGGTAACTTCTCCGGCAGGATAATAGCGTTTTGATTCATCTAATAGATGAATACCAGGCAGACGTAAGTCGCCAATATAATTGGCAACGGCAGGGGTTACTTGGCGTTTTAAATAAACAAAGCGGCGACTGGCATCATCCCGCAAGCGACCATTGATTGTTTTCGGTTCAATACGCAGTACGTCGGCAAGTTCACGCCAACGCAAATCATTTTTGTAGTACAACGCAATACGCTGTTCAAGTAGCGCGGTATTTTCTGCAAGAGCATTCTCATCTTCGCCATTTTTACGCGCTTGCTTGAGCACTTTAGCACGCAATGATTTATGCAATGCTTTAGGATCCGCATACACGCTTACCACAGGCACACTAACTGCAAGTTCTTTACCATGACGGTCAAAAATCATCCCGCGTTGCACATGCAACTTTTCCACGCGCACAGTACGTTTATTACTTTCTGAACGGGCTTTATCAGGCTCGATAACTTGTAAATAAGCAGCACGAGAAACTAAAGTAACAAAAACCAGCAGCACCACAGAGCACACCAGCATAAAACGCCATGTGATCAAACTATTAACTGGTTTTTTCCCTCTACTTCTCATGGTAGTACTATCACCTGTTCGTCTTGGCTTGTGGACCGTTTCATCTGAAGTTGCTCGATAGCAATTTCTTCAATGCGTGCATGTTGCGAATAAAACTCTTCTTCAACTAATAGGTAACGCCATTCTAAATCGAGTTCATCTCGCTGTTGTAACAACTGATCTTGCTCAATCAGCTCTTGGCGAGCAAAGTGAGTGACCTGCACCACACTCAAACTTGATGCGAATATCACAACCAACAAGGCCGAGGTTAGCTTATTAGCTCCTAGGCCTTTGATTATTTCTAAAAATAAATTGGGTTGTCGATGATTCGCTTTAGGCTTCATCCCAACCTCTGTGCCACCCTAAGTACTGAACTGCGTGAACGTGGGTTGCGGTCAACTTCAGCTTGGCTTGGCTTAATAGCTTTACCCACTGCCTTTAACGTCAGATTTTTATTTATTTGTGCATCAGTTAAAGGCAGACCTCTGGGTAATGCCACTCCCTTACTCTGTTTTTTAATAAACTGTTTAACAATACGATCTTCTAGTGAATGAAACGAAATCACCACTAACCGACCACCGGGCTTTAGTACACCCAGCGCAGCTTGTAATGCCGTTTGAATCTCTTCCAATTCACTGTTGATATAAATACGAATAGCTTGGAAAGTACGCGTCGCAGGATGTTTGAATTTGTCTTTTACTGGCACTGCTTCGTCAACTAAATCAGCTAGTTGCTTAGTTGTTGTAATCGGCGTATGTGCTCGCACTTCAAGCACTTTATGTGCAATACGACGACCAAATTTTTCTTCGCCATAAGTTTTGATCACATGAACAATCTCCTCCAGCTCGGCTTCAGCTAACCACTGCGCAGCACTGCGGCCGCTGGTAGGATCCATGCGCATATCAAGCGGGCCATCTTTCATAAAGCTAAAACCACGCTCGGCATCATCTAGTTGTGGTGATGACACACCGATATCTAATAAAATGCCATCTACTTTTCCTAATAGATCGTTTTGCTCTGCCACTTCGTATAGATTAGAAAAGCGAGTATGGGCAATGGCAAAACGACTATCATCGGCAAACTTTTCGGCAGACTTGATCGCTTGTGGATCTTGGTCAATAGCTTGTAATCGACCATGTTCACCAAGGCGCGCCAAGATTTGTCCAGAATGTCCGCCTCGGCCAAATGTACCATCCATATAAATACCGTCTGGCTTAATTGCTAGACCTTCGATGGTTTCGTCCATTAGTACGGAAATATGTTCAAATTGCGCTGTCATTAGCTATTGTTTGCCTTTTTATTGTGTGATCAGAGCGAAAAATTATCTAAGTCTGGGGTCGATTCAAACTCACCGAGTCGTTCAATTTCGGTGTCTTGGCGCATTTGTTCATGCCAACGCTCTTCATCCCAGATCTCAAATTTATTCATCAAACCGACCAACATGATTTTTTTGCCTAAATCAGCATGAGACCGTAACGACGGTGCCAGCAATATTCGACCATTTTTATCTAATTGGTATTCTGTTGCATTACCTAACAACATCCTTTGCATGCGTCGAGCGCGTGGATTCATATTGGAAATTTTAGCTAAGCGATCTTCTATATCCTGCCATTGCGCCAATGGATATAACCACAAGCAAGGCTCGTTCAGTGCGACAGTACAGATCACCGTCCCCTGATCTTCAGACAACAACGAGTCTCGGTACTTAGTAGGTACCGCAAATCGTCCTTTATCATCCAAACTCAGTGAACTCGCACCACGGAACATAAAAAGCCTACTCTAAAAGTTTGTAATTAATCTGTTTTGATTAATTTGATCCAATTTGATCCACTAAATACCACTTTTTACCACAGTGCTCCAGTTTAGGGCTTGACAAGCTATTTTGTCAAGTCAGCAAAAACCTATAATGGCGTGTTAAAGCCAGAAAAAATAAGGCCTAGCGCAAAGCTACTGAATTACGTGGGAAAAAGTGGATAACTACAAAAAAAATATTTTATTCTGAGATAAAACAAAATAAACAGACTTAAATGATTAATGAATAATCAATGAACAGTTACAAAATATTAGTAGCGAATTACTGCTTAATAGATCTTGTAAAATTTACGCGATCTTTTTGCAATAGTTACTTAAAACGCTGTTATTTCAAACAAACCAATTCGAAAAATAAAAAGTAAAACATTGATTTATAAGTAATTAAATAAGATTGTAGAAGTGGTACGAAGGCTGCAACAAGTATTACACAATTTAGTTTTAATATTTAAGGAACGATTACTATGACTACTTCAACATCGAGTTCTAATTCAGCTGCAAAAACCAGTAAAAAAGTTGATGACATCGCTGCTCACACTGAATCGCCATTAACAGATAAAGCAACCTCAGCGGCTCATCTTGCTGTTGATTCGCTGTCTTCTAAGGCTGCAACAGCAGAGCAAAATATTCGCCATGGTGCTTCAAGCTCAGCTGAAACTCTGACTGAAAAGCAAAAAATTGCGCGTGAAAAACTGTCTGAATACAGTGGTAAAACTCGTCAATTAGCCGCTGAAAATCCGCTTGCTACAGCTGGTATTGCGTTTGCAGCCGGTATGCTAGTAACTGCACTATTTCGCCGTAGCAAGTAAGCGATTATGCAACCACATACCGATCCTAAAGATAAACAGCATCAAGCCGCTGATCCTGCACCGCAAAGTGCTGATCAGTGGCAAGATCATCTTGCTAAATTGTCTCAATACGGTGAACAGCTTTATCAGGACTATCGCCAACAGGCAGGTATTTGTAAAGAATTAGCGAGTGCCGAGTGGCGACTATCAACCCGCTCTTTGGCATTGACTATTATTTTACTGGTAAGTTTTGCCGGTGGCTTAGTATTGTTGTGGGCCGGTTTGCTGATCACACTTGGCTTTGCGATTTTTGCCTTTAGTCAATCAATATGGTTCAGTGCTGTGTGTCTAATTGGCTTACAATTGCTTTGTTTGATGTGGCTGTGGAAAAATATTGGTTATATAAGCAGTAAAATTAGCTTTGATAAAACTGCGCACAGCATTAAACAATTACTCAATATAAATAGGGGTGAATAATGCTAATTGATTATTTTATTAAGAAACCAAATCATAAAGTTCGTCACTTAAGTCAAAAAATGAATAGCATCAATGCGTTAAAACAGCAACATCATCAAGCTTTCAATTACCGACTTAAACGCTTTGCAGTATCGAATGTCGGTATTGCCAGTGCCTTTACGGCAGGTGCAGGCTTTCAAGCGCTAAATAGTCATAACCAAAATTCATCCAAAAAAATAAAGCTAAGTCAATTTAGCTGGTTATTACGTTTACTATAATAATGAGGTTTACGTAGCGCAATCATACTCTTTTGCGTAGTTGCTCTATTATTTATTAGAGAAAGTATAAATAACCTTTTATTATATATGGTTATTTTCAACTTAATTGGCTACAATTTTATGCCAAAGCCCAGTATGAAGAGTATTGTTATTTTTTCCTCATCGTTACAACACCGACTTTATCGTTTATTTATCTTACTGAGCTTACCAGGTATTTTGGTGATCTTATTTAGCCTTTGGCATGCCAAAGAAACTGCGCGCCAAGAGAGTCGGCTGCAGGCTTTAACTGTTGCCGAACAGCTTATGGATCAGCAAACTGAGCTACTCAAAAAAATTAAAACATTTACTATTCAGCTTGCGGATTTAAAAGACTTTGCCGCGCCACTACAAACCGGCTGCCCTTATTACCTAACTAAAATACAAGAACTTCAACCTGAAATTGCGAATATTGGCATCGTCAATATGCAAGGCGACGCAGTGTGTATATTACAAGGACGCAAAGAAAATATTAATATTGCCGATCGTGAATACTTTAAAAATGCTTTGGCAACTAAAAGTTTTGCCATTGGCTATTTTCAAAAAGATCGCAGTATCAATACCTTCAGTTTCAATTTTGCTTATCCACTTATTGATCAACAGCAACAAGTATATGGGGCGGTAGTAACGGTTGTCACATTAGATTGGTGGAGCCAGATACTTGCCAACTCTCATTTACCCGAAGATGCCATTGCTGTTATAACCGACAACAACGGTCGCATTATTGCAAATTACCCTAACGATCCATCGCTGTTTGGCGAAAATATTAACGCCTATGGATTTAGCTCTGAACTACCTATGCTCAATAGCACAATTGAATTGCAAGGTATTAATCACATTTTACACAGTAAAACCATGTATACCGATGAAACTAAAAATAGCCTGAACGTCTATGTTGTCATGCCATTTAATAACGCAATTCAAGCTGCCAACCAACTATTTTTTATCACATTAGCTGCATTCACATTGATGATTATTGGCCTGTCTATATTTGCTCATAGCCAATTAAAGCGCAACGTATTAACGCCCATAGCGCAACTCACACTGACGATTAAAGAGCTTGCGCAAGGGTTATTACCAAAACAGTTTTCTTTAAATAGCCCAGAGCTGAATACTCTCTATCAACATTTTAAAGCGATGGCGCAAACACGTCTGACGGCAGAAGCGAGTGTCAAACGCCAACATGACGAACTAAGTAGTTTATTAAACGCCTTGCCTGATACCTATATTCGGATCAATGTTCACGGTGATGTACTGAACTTAGGCGGACAAATTTCACAGTTAAATTTACCAGTGTGTACGCGTTCAAAGTTACATCTTCGCGAGCTACTTGGTGAAGAAAAAAGTAAACAGTTACTTAGGAATTTACCCTGTAAAAATAAAACTAGTCAATTTGAGTTAATAATCAATAACAGCGAAGTCGAGCAAGTATTTGAAGCGCGGATCAGTGCCAAGCTTAATAGCAACGAGTACACCATCGTATTGCAAGATATTAGCCAGCGAAAGAACGCTGAAAAAGCCTCTCATCTGGCCTCATTGGTCTACTCAAATAGCAGTGAAGGAATGGCTATTACCGATCCAAACGGCGTTATCTTAGATGTTAACCCAGCTTTTTGTGAAGTAACTCAATACAGTAAAAAAGAAATACTGGGCAATACCACCGCTATCTTAGCTTCAGGCAAACACAGCAAAGCGTTTTATCATGAAATGTGGCTACAGTTACAAAAAACGGGTCGTTGGCAAGGTGAAATAATTAACCGTCGTAAAGATGGCGAGTTATTCACTGAATGGCTTACTATCGATACTGTATACAATGAACATTCTGAAGCGCAGCGCAGAGTCGCGATCTTTACCGATATTACTGCTAAAAAAGCAGCAGAAGATCTGATATGGCATCAAACTCACTATGATCATTTAACCAATCTACCTAATCGAATTGAGCTTAAAGAACGCTTAAATCAGCGCCTCAACAACAGCTTAAATCCTAATGAGCCACTGGTGATCATGCTACTTGATCTTGATCATTTCAAAGACATAAATGACACCTTAGGCCATTTTTATGGTGACGAATTACTTAAGTTGATCGCAATTCGTTTGCAACAAGAAATTGTTGATATTGAGTTTATTGCACGTATTGGTGGCGACGAATTTGTCATTGTGCATGCCAAGCTAGTCACTGAAGAACACATTAAAAAAGTAGCCAACGATATCCTCAATGCCATGACAAAAGCATTTATACTCGAAGGCGAAGAACTACACATAGCAACCAGCATCGGCATCGCTATTGCACCAATCGATGGCGATAGCTCAGAGCTGTTATTAAAAGCCGCCGACCAAGCCATGTATAAAGCCAAACAAAATGGTCGTAACTGTTTTGAGTTTTTCAATCACAACTTACGTGAGCAAGCACAAGCGCGTATGGATTTACTCAAAAACATGCGCTATGGCATTGAACAAAAACAATTTGATCTTTATTACCAAGCAATCGTTAACCTAGATTCTGGGCACATTCATAAAGCAGAAGCACTATTGCGCTGGCGCCACCCGACACGCGGCGTAATTAGTCCCGCAGAGTTTATACCTCTGGCCGAAGAGTCTAGATATATCAATCCATTAGGACAATTTGTATTTACTCGCGCATTACAAACGCTAACGATTTTACGAGCGCAGGTTGATGCCAACTTTCAACTTAGTATTAATGTCTCGCCGGTACAATTTAGCTGCCTTGATAGCGGTATTGATCTGTGGCCAGCCTTACTAAAAGCCGCCAATTTACCACCGAGTGCAATTGTTAGCGAGATCACCGAAGGGTTAATGATCGCACCAGAGCAACTCACTCAACAACGTCTGAAAGCGCTGGTAAAATCCGGTATGGAACTCGCTTTAGATGACTTTGGCACCGGCTATTCATCGCTTGCCTACTTGCAACAAATGGACGCAGATTATTTAAAAATTGATAAATGTTTTGTTGATAACATTCAAGCCGACAATCAAGATCTCGCGTTATGCAAAGCAATTATCACTATGGCACATCAATTTGGTTTAAAAGTGATTGCCGAAGGCATTGAAACACCAGAGCAGCAGCAATTATTACTTGGTATAGGGTGTGATTATGGCCAAGGCTATTTGTTTGCAAAGCCATTACCCGAACAGGAATTTTTAGCACTGGTAAGCAACCAATCCACAACAGCTACCTAAATATTGCTGATCCAGCACAAACTATGCACAGAAAACTTAGCTAGCTATTGTTTAATAAATAACGAACTGATAGGTTACCAAACAGATTTTATTAAATTAACTGTTAGCCGTGATTTCAAAATTGCCTCGTTGGGTAGAATATGGATCGTTTTTACTTGCGCTTGTTGCTGGGCTTGTTAATTCGATAGGGTTACTAGGCTTCAAACATCAATCAATTTCACATCTATCAGGCACTGCAACACTCCTTGGCACAAGCCTTGTTACCTCCCACGTTACTGATGTATTACACCTAGCTCTTATCCTACTGAGTTTTTTAGCTGGTGCGGCGATCTCCGGCGCTTTTTTGCAAAGTGGTGCATTAAAACTCGGCCATAACTACAGCAGCTTGCTGTTATTTGAAGCCATTCTGTTAGCAAGCTCAGTGTATTTTTTATCGAATGACTCTGTAAACGGGCACTATTTAGCATCTGCAGCCTGCGGCTTACAAAACGCGTTAGCCACCACTTACAGCGGCGCAGTTATTCGCACCACCCATGTTACCGGTATCTTTACTGATCTAGGGCTAATGCTTGGCGCTAAATTAAGAGGCGAACCCTTTGATAAACGCAAAGCACTGTTGTTTTTACTGATCATCTCAGGATTCATTTGCGGTGGCACATTAGGTGCTTATGCATTCCAGTTTTATAAATTTAATGCCCTCTTTATCCCCGCCACCATCTGTCTAGTATTAGCCGTTAGCTACTCAGTGTTTAAAGCGATTAATAGTAACAAAACTTAGCCCTTTGCACGGTTAACACCTCTTTTGCAATACATCATTGCTACAAACCTACATTAACGTTCATCTTAAGAATCGACAGGTAATTTCACTAGGAATAATTCTTAGACATAATAAATTGATTTAGATGTATAATTCCTGAAAATGGAGGGATTTATGCGGATTGGAATCATTGAAGATCATCAGTTAGTTCGAGATAGTTTTAAAAAACTACTTGAGCTCGAGTTAAACTGGCAAGTAACAATTGAAGCTTGCTCAGTGAACGAAGCAAAGTTAGCAGTAAATATTGACCAGCCAGATGTCTTTATCGTTGATATTTCAATGCACGAAGGTGAGACTGGCCTGACTTTTCTATCATACTTAAATGAGCATTACCCAGAAATAAAAACCATTGTAGCTTCTATGCATGACCATGAACCGTACGTCAGCAATGCAATACAACTTGGGGCGCTTGGTTATGTGTCAAAGCGCTCAGCTTCAGACGCTATGATTGATGCGGTAAAAACAGTAATGCGCGGCCATCGCTACATCAGTGAAGACGTTAACTTCAACTACACCTGTGTTTCTGATAAAAAAGACCTTTTAACAAATAGAGAAATAGAGGCTCTACCACTTTTTGCCAAAGGCTTAAATGCCAAACAGGTTGCTCAACAGCTCGGCATGATGCCGAAAACCGCTCACGTACATAAAACAAATATTTGTAATAAACTAAACGCAACAACTTCATTTGAACTATTAAAAGTTGCCATTGATATCGGGGTTATTCAACTTAATGAGTTGGCCTAGGCTTATCACTGCCACACCTTCCACTACAAACATAGTACTAGGGGCAGCTAAGCAATGCGCGGTTTGCGTTGCTTACTTAATCGCGCTGTGTGCCTCTACATGGGTTAGTAACCATCTAGAAACCGTCCCACAAAGTAGTGCTATATTTCTCCCTGCAGGTATTAAACTGGCTTTTGTTATTATGTTCCCAACACGCTATTGGCCAATAATATGGTTAGCATCACGACTCTATGCAGCGTATTTAGGTTCTTTTTATACCCAGCAATGGCATTTAAATTTATTACATGGTGCGTGGCAAGAGGCTATCTATTTAGCCATTGTCTTCGCTTTTAAGCATAGCCGTTGGCCACCAACGATAAAAGATAGTAAAGGTGTGCTTTCGCTTATTTTACTAGCAAGCTTAGCGGCAGCATCAAAATGGTTTTTGTTTGCCAGCTCTTTTGAGTTCACAACTTGGTTAGAAGGTAAACAACTACTGCAATATCAGTTAAATATGACTTTAGGTGATTTGACTGGCAGCTTGTTTATCACACCTTTTATTATTTTGTGTGCTAACAGTTATCACCGAGCCTTTAGCCTAGAGGGTGGAGTTAAACTAATTATCACAGTCACTGTTTTTACCCTATTAATGCTGTCGATTTATCTGCTTCGCCCTGATATCTACTCACTATTACGCTTGGCTTCCCTACTACCAATTATTTGGTTTTCATATCACTTTGGTATTACAGGCGCTATATTTGGCGCAGCAGCAGCAAATGGCTTAATAATATTAGAAGCAAGCATCACACAAGATGCAACTAATACTTATATTAGCCAATTGTTTATTCTGACCAATGCCGCAACGAGTTTATTACTCGGTGCGGCAGCAGCAGAGCTGCGACAAAAAAATAATATGCTAACACTGACAAACATTGAACTTAGGGCGCAATTAGAAAAAAACCAACAACTGGCTATCAAAATGGTGAATGTACAAGAAAGTGAGAGGAAGCATTTATCACAAGAGCTTCATGATGAATTAGGGCAAAACCTGACTGCATTTAAAACCGATCTTGCCGTTTTAACCAGTATGACGGATCAAAGCGTCAGCGCGATTGTGACTACGTTAAAACAAAATGCTAATTCAATGTATGATTCAGTCTATCACCTGATGCATTATCTGCGTCCGCGTGAGCTTGATGAATTAGGCTTAGCAAAAGCACTTTCACAAGGGAAGTTTAAAAGCTTGATGCATAAAGAAAAAGTTAGGTATATAACACATTTATGCTTAAACGAAGCAATTAGAGATGAACATCAAATTGCGATCTATCGAATTTGCCAAGAAGCAATCACCAATTGCATCAAGCACAGCTGCGCATCTGAGTTGGTAATTAGTTTAGATTCCAACTCAGATCTGATCACGTTAATTATTCAGGATAATGGTAATGTCGCGACAACCGCCTCACATTCTGGTGGTTATGGTCTCGCTTTCATTGATGAACGCGTGACTGCTCTTGGCGGCCAATGCTCATTCTCAAACGAGCAAGGCTTCACCATTAATGCAACATTCCCCATATCAGCTGATGAACAAGTCCGCTAGCGAATATAAACTTGCTTGGAATAAAACTTTTTCCTTACCTGTATCGCCTCATTATCGTTAGCAGGTACTTGCACTTCAGCTTGATTACCGACTAACTGTAATAGCAATCCTTGAGCAATTTCCTTATCCCCGACTTTTGATTTTATAACCACTTTTTTGCCAATAGCACCTTGCAGCCGAGGCTTAGGAAAAGTGACTTTATTGATTGGCTTTAAGCCTTCATAATTAGTGAAAAGATTAACGCAGTGCTGTTTTGCCGCAAGTATCAAATCGTCTTTAGACTTCACAATATCGACATTATTCAAAAAGTGAATAAGTGCACTATTACGCCGATCAAACTCACTGGACACATCCTGTATATTAAGCGCTGATGCCCATTTACGGAGCACTAAATATTTTCCTAGTTTGATCCGCGTCAAGCTGGTTGATGCCCCAGTCATCTTGCTATACCACTCGATGCGGTAGCATGATGAACCTAAGCTATGTAATAGCACCGTTGTATTGCCAAACTCCCTTGTACTGCCCTCGATCACGCTCATTCTAATTCCCTAAACTAGCAATAAAGCAATAGGTTAGGCGCTAATGAAAGAGGTTAATATCATCGTTTTTCTTATTACGACTAAGAAAATGGCTTATAGCATTTGTGCCTAGTTTGGATTTAGAGCGTATATTTCAAGCACAAAAAAGCCCGCAGCGTTAACTGCGGGCTTTTTTATTGAATGAGTGAGTCAGCCTATAAGCTGCAAGATAAAAACAGGGTTTTACATATAAAACAATATGTTATAAAATCATTCGATTTTGATTAAGTACCAATTTCGCACACTTTTTGGCACAGTTCCAGTAAAAATATAAACTTCTTCTAGCTTCTTCATATTAAATAAGACTAAACCTTGATTCAAAACTTCATTTTCAGCTTGTAATTTTGTACATCTCAGTTGTGCAGAATCAAATCAATTATTGCACGCATTTTTAACTGCATCATTTATATCTGTAGAAGTATAGCCAAATCCATTGGTGTAGTTAGTTATGGAAAAGTCATATTCCTCAGCTCTTATATATACGTTCCTTCCATGTTTACAACTAAACTCATAATTTCCTACGCTCCCTGTATTCCATTTTCTAATTAACTTACTATTGTTAGTATTTGAACTTTCTAACAAATACCGAGATGCATTATTTTTGTACATTTTCGCAAAGTCAACTGAACTTTTGCCGTATATATTTTTTATATTTGGATTAGCATTGTAGGACAGATAAAGCTTTGCGAACTTGAGTCCACTTGATTCATCCATCATAGAAAGGTGTAATGCTGTTATACCTTTCGCAACTGTCTGCTGGTTGACGTTAATACCATTTTTAAGTAAGAACTTAGTCATACTATAATTGCCATAAGCTAAATGAAGTAATCCTTCCCCAGAATTAGGTACGTAATTTATATTGGCGCCATTTAACAGTAATTTTTTTGATTCTTCTATATCCCCTAATCCGACGGCTTTATATAATTGCTCATCCCCCCCTTTTTTTTCGGAGATAAGTAATTTTACAACTTCTTTCTTTGAAACATTTTCTGATTTACAAATGGCCATGTAAGCATCTATTAAAAGTAGTAATTCGTCTGCTGTTTTCTTGTTATTAACCTGCAACCTGAGGTCTTCTAAATGATGCTTCCAATCCTTATCGTAGTTTTCGTGATAAGGAGTGCTTGTTGAAGTTAAGCAGTTATTTTCTTTACACCTTACTAACAGGGTATTTGGAAATGATTCATCATCGGGGTCTAATGTAAAATTCGCTTTATATAAGTTAATTTCAGTTTGTATTGAATGTTTTTTGAGCATAAGGTCTTCTCTAATGTCTTCTCTAATCCCCATCCCTAAATATTCATAAACAACTGCATTACAAGCTGTTCCATCAAAAACCGCTTTTTGGGCTGTAGAGAATGATTCATGTTCAAAAATTTCATTCATTCTATTTGCAACACTTTCTAACTTTATTCCACTTGGTGCTAAACCTACAGGTGAACATCCTAAAAGAACAATGCAAAACAATGATAACTTAAATTTCATAAATCCTGCCTCTAAAAATATTTTCAAAAAATATCAAATCAGTAAGTAAAAATAATAATGTTTCAACTATTTCAGCTTGAACTATCTCCAACTTATCGTGTAAACAATAAAATGATAATTTTTTCAGTTCACTGCAATCTTTATGAGCACCATAAAAAGTTTTAATACAGATAAACAAATTACTTTATTACAATGCAGTTTGGTTGTTATTTAGAACAACAAAACTGAACCATGGCTTTTGTTATGCGCTAATAGCATTGAAGTACCTTGCCCATTGCAAAAACTCTAAGCCATAGGTTACTCCCATTACATTGATAGCAGGCATCGATAACATTTTGTGGTGCCTTTAAACCTACACAACCATTTCTACTCTCTTCTTCACAAAGATATGATAAACCAGTATTGTCATTCCCTGCTAAATTGTCGCATTGCCTATTAATGGCGTAATAAGCATTTAAGCCTTTTTTACCCATTGCAAAAACTGTATCTTCATTTTTCATACAAGCACTCCAAGCTCCAAATTCACCTGATAAATTTGAACATTTATCGCTCAGGTTTGAACTTGAGTTACTTTTTGAAGAACGCGTCTTGACTTTTGTAATAGGCTCTAACAGTTCTACTACTTGACTGTACCCCATTCTTTTTGCTGCTAAATAAGCATTTTCAGAATTAGTCTCACGTATGTTAGGGTCAGCTCCATTATTTAGTAATAGTTTTACAATATTAAAATGGCCATGAACTGCTGCATATTGTAATAAAGTTTGCTGATTTTCGTTATCTTTCCTATTTACATCAAAGTTGTACTCAACATATTGTTTAACTTTATCTAAGTTACCATTTTGAATATGATAAAAAACCCCCTCGTAAGACGCTAGATACTTTCTATGATTAATCTCAACGGTACGTTCGTGTCGGTTTGAAAAAGAGTAGTCAGAAAGGAAGTTTTTGTATTGCTCTGTCAAGCTTTGGCTAACACGTAACTTAGAACCATTTATATCAAATTTGAGAATTTGAGCTTTTGAAAGTATTTTTCTAACCGGTAGCAGAGAATGGAAATCAAAGTCTTTTTTGTTGAACTTTCTAGTATTCAGCTTGTATAAATCACTACTGGATAATTTTAAAAGTATATTTTTATAAATTCCTTCATGCCATATTGCTAAACATACCGCGTTACCGCCTTGTATAGCATGTTTTTTCAAAATCTCATATATGGTTTCAGTAAGTAGCCAGTATATCTTATCATTATCGTTAACAAATTTATTTTCAAAATCTGCTGGAGATATGCTATTGAAAAGTAATGTGCATTCTTGGAGTTTATTGTAGTAAATAGAAAACCCTTCTTTATCTATCAGCTCCAATGTTGGGTGCACTGTATTTAAAGCTTTTCTTTCATAACAAAACGAGTCGAACGATATAAAAAAAAGAAATAAAAGGGAAAATACTCTCATTGTATTTACTTAATATTAAACAATGGAAAACCTTCTAGCTTGAAGTCCCATATCCAATACTTTTTCTGCTCTTCAAATCGCTTACCATTTATTTCATAAATACTAAACTGGTAAAAATCATATTCCCCATCCTTAACCTTTTTATGTATGTTCACCTTCATTGACATTTTATTTGTCATATTATTCATGAGATGGCAACCATAATTTTCTTTGAGCACAGTTGCACTCATGTCTAACTTTTCTGAGTTACCCTCAACAACTAACTGAAGTAAGACTGGAAAAAATTTTTTGCTTCTCTCTGCATCCGGACATGCTAAACCCAAGCCAGTCAAATCAGCTTTATCTGAGGCATTAGCAAAGATACTAAAAGTCATTAGTAGTAGAATAGAAAATACTTTGATCATTTCATTTATCCCTATGTATATTTACAAAAACCCCTGTTTATTTATCACCCATTAAAGATGGAAAATACTAACAAGTCAATACCAAAAAACCTTTAAATTTACTTTTCATTAACTTAAACAGCTAAGCGCTTAAATTTAACATCAGCATTTTTAATAGCCTTATTGATGCTCTCTAATACGAGCCCACATTCTAAATATATAAAATCATGAGAATATGGGTAGGGGCTAAATGATTTCAATTTATAAAGATAAGCATGCCAAAGGTAAAGATATCTTTAAGGGTAGGAATATATATTAGCTATCACTAACAACCTTGAACAAACCTTCCTGGTTACATAACTCGTCAAGTAAATAGTCTCTCGTTGGAGCATCACTGTATATTATTTTTCCAGAAAGTGACTTACAAATAATAAGCTTATCACTGGCTCTAGTGAGTGCAACGTACATCAACCGTAAGTGATCATCTTTAGTATCTAGCTTCGAATTCCAGAACCTAGGATCAATAACATACCCTACTAGGCACTCAAGTCCCTTAGCAGCGTGTATTGTCATTACAGCTTTTTTAAAATTAGGTGCTCGTACTTTCTTATAAGTTTTAAACGCCTGAGTCAGGTGTTTAATTACTTTGCCCATAACAACATTATAATGCAGGTTTAGCGCCAAATGAATCTGAGGTTAGATACCAAGATTCTAAAGCTGTGGCCAAATTTTATTGACCCCTACAACCAAACCAACTAGTGATACTCTCGGCCGCTGTTATTTCATATAAAATATGTTTTGGACTTATTCTGCTTACCCTAAAAAGCCAAGCTAAATTAAACATTTGCGTTCTTAATTTTAAGTCGTTGTGTTTGATTTTAAGTGCTAGGAAATGATGTGTTAATCGACTTAATTGAAAGATCACTTCCTCTGATCTGATAGCTTGTTTCAAGCACAAAAAAGCCCGCAGCGTTAACTGCGGGCTTTTTTATTGAATGAGTGAGTCAGCCGTATAAGCCGGGTTCTGTCCTTTCCGAAGAAAGTGATAATCATTCGTCTAGGCCATAAATCGCTCTATGGCTCAAGCAACCTACCCGGTTCCAACGTGGGCCACGCCATAAGGAACCCTATTTGGTCTTGCTCCGGGTGGAGTTTACCTTGCAACCAACTATTGCTAGTGGCCCGGTGCGCTCTTACCGCACCCTTTCACCCTTACCAATCCGAAGATTGGCGGTCTCCTCTCTGCTGCACTTGTCGTAGGCTCACGCCCCCCAGCCGTTAGCTGGCACCCTGCCCTATGGAGCCCGGACTTTCCTCCCCCTGCGCATTTTCGTTGCAGGCAGCGATCATCTTGGCTGACTCGGCGCGCAGTATACCTGAGCTGGATTGTATGTGCAGTAAAGATTTAGCCTTTTTCGTCAATAATTGTTTTATAAAGGGCATTTTTCTTCATGCCAAAATAATCGGCCACTATACCGCAGGCTTTTTTCATTGGCATTTCATTCTCAAGTAACGCCAACATTTTACGTGCTTCTGGCGGAATATCATCAACCTGCTTTGGATTACCAGGCAACATTAGCACTATTTCGCCGCGCTGTTTGGTTGGATCGTCGGTTAAAAACTGTTTAAGTTCACTTACTGTGCCATTAAAAAATGTTTCAAAGGTTTTGGTCAACTCTTTAGCAAACACCACTTGTTGCTCACTACCAAGCGCTATCTCCAAGTCATCTAAACTTGCCATGATGCGATGAGTACTTTCGTACATAATGCTGGTTATATTGGAATTAACCGCTTCAATAAAAAAGTCTTGGCGAGCTTTGCTTTTTGCTGGGGTAAAACCAATAAACTGAAAACGATCTGTTGGTAAACCTGAACAACATACAGCTGTTATGGCGGCGCATGCTCCTGGTATGGGTGTGACATGTGCGCCCTGCTCTCGGCATAAATTAACAACCGCATAACCAGGGTCACTAATTAGCGGTGTGCCTGCATCCGAAACTAATGCTATATTTAAACCTTGATTAAGTTGATCAATAATTTGTTGCGCTTTTTGCTTTTCATTATGGTCGTGCAAAGCAAAGGTTTTAGCTTTAATACCAAAGTGACTAAGCAACTTACCGGTATGGCGCGTGTCTTCAGCAGCGATTAAGTCAACTTGCGATAAAGTCGCGATTGCACGCTGACTTAAGTCGTCATAATTGCCGATTGGGGTGGCTACAATGTAAAGAGTGCCGATTTTCTGTGAATTCTCCTCATTTAACATTGAGGTCTCCTGCGTCAGTCAGTAATATAAGCAAATCGCGTTAACGTATTGGGAAATCATTGTGCGACTTAAACTTGTTAGTCTATTAATCATATTGTCAGGGTTATCGGCCTGTAGTACAACCGAAAAACCGACTAAAACCAGTGAAAACCTCAGTTCAGCTAATAGCGCATCACAAATTCAAGCGACTGACGCACAATCTATGTACCAACTAGCCTTAAATCGCCTAGGCGCTGACAAAATCCAACTTCTTTATAGTGCGCGTGATGCTGCGATTGTAGAGCAACAATGGCCACTGTTAGAGCAAATTAGTACTGAATTAGAACGCACACCTAGCGTAGACCAAGTGCAAAATAAACTCTATACCGCTTTTGCGCAAATGCAACAAAACAAGAATACCCTCGCACTTGAGATGCTAGCCAGTTTAGACAGCCAATTGACTCAACCGGAGCATTTTGCTTGGCATCAATATTTAACCGCCAGTATTTACGCATCACAAAATTTACCAAAACAAGCGATGCCATATTTTTTTCGCGCTTCTGAAACCGCAAGTAAAAAGAACTTAACGATCCCACAATTAAATAGTGCGTTATGGCAGAACCTTCAGCAGCTTTCATCTTATGCCCTTGAACGCTTTAACCGCGGCTCAGTGATACAGCAAGGTTGGGTAAATTTAGCTTTATATCATAAAGTTTACTTAGGTGCCCCTGTAGAACTTGACCAAGCAATTAATAATTGGCAGCGCCGTTATTCAGGCCATCCGGCAATCGCGGTATTACCAAAAAAGGCTGCGGATCTAATTACTGCTGAGCCACTGAATATTGAACGTTTAGTTGTTTTATTACCCCAATCAGGTGCTAATGAACGCCTAGGTGATGCCTTAAAAGCTGGCGTGTTAGCAGCACTAGATAACTCATCTATTGATGAAACCATTTTTATTGATGAAATGCTTAGCTCTGCTGAGCTTTCTGCAAAATTACTCGAAATTAAACCAAACTTTATAATTGGGCCGTTACTCAAAGCGAACATTGATAAGCTAGTTGCAAGCAAAGCATTACAAGATTACCCAGTTTTGCACTTAAATACCTTTGATGGTGAGCGCCAGTCTCCACAGCATTACTTCTTTGCGCTTAATCCTGAACACGAAATACAGCAAGCACTTGAGCACTTTTTAACGGTTGGTTATCAAAAACCTATGCTGCTTGCGCCAAATAATAGTTCAGGCCAGCGCTTAGTGGATTTATTCAACCGACAATGGCAACGCTATAGTGAAACCACACCAGAAGTTGGTCTTTATAATGATAAAAAAGATATGCCAACCACCATTATTAACCTGTTAGAAGTTGATAAATCAAAAGAACGTATTGCGACCGTTAAGTCATTATTTAAACAAGAAGTAGAAAGCGAAACCCGCTCTCGTCGTGATATTGATGTTATTTATATTCTCGGTGATGCTATCGAAACTCGCTTGATTAAACCTTATTTAGATGTAAATGTGAGTACCTTTGCTGATCGCATTCCTCTGTATGCCAGCTCAAAAAGTCATAGCAAGCAAATCGATAGCACCGATAAAGGCGATCTCGATGGTTTGTATTTTACCGAGTTACCATGGATGCTCAGTGGACAAGTCAAAGATCATGCCTTGCGTCAGCAATATAACTCGCTGTGGCCAGAACAGGCTGATATAAGTCAGCGTTTATTTGCGATGGCCTATGATTCGGTTGCTATGTTAAGTAGTATCACACAATTGAGTATGCTGCCCGGTAAGCGGTTTAATGGCTTAACCGGTCAATTAAGCATTACCAGTGATGGGCAAATAAATCGCCAACTTAATTGGGCGCAATACAAAAATAGACAAATCCAGGCGGTGCAGCTAGCAACATCAGCACCGTTACCGTTATTTATGCAATCAGCTACCAGCCGGTCAAACAGTGAGTAGCTAAAAGCAATATAAAACAAGGATGTTGTGATGTCGTGGTTTAAACAACTGTGGCAAAATAGCCGAGAGAAAGGCCAGTATTACGAGCTACAAGCGCAAAAATACTTAGTAACGCAAGGGCTGATCCCGTTAGAGCGAAACTATAACTGCCCCTACGGGGAGCTAGATGTAATAATGCGCGATGGCAACACGCTAGTGTTTGTGGAAGTGAAATTTCGCAGTAGCTATGTTAAGGGTGGAGCAATCCACGCTTTAGGTAAACAAAAGCAAGAACGTTTAAAGCGCTCTATTTACCATTATTTAGCAACCAAAAAGCTTAGTGATCAAGCAATAAGAATCGACTTTGTCGCAATAACAGGCGGCACATCGCAACAACTTAATTGGATAAAAAACGTATTTTAATATGCAAGATACTATAAAAGAGATTTTTACTGAAAGCATTCAGGTGCAAATAGCCGCCGGCGAAGTACTCCCAAGCGCCCTAGAAGCCGCTGCATTTACCATAGCGCAAAGCCTAATCAATGGTAATAAATTGATTTGTTGCGGTACTGCGAGCTGTCATATGCTTGCTCAGCATATGGCCGGTATATTGATCAACTACTACGAAACAGAACGTCCTTGTTTACCGGCAATCGCGCTGTCACAAGAACATATCAATCTTGGTCAAAGCACCCAAAGTGACGACCAAGAAACTTTTGCGCGGCAAATACGAGCGTTTGCTCAACAAGGCGATTTACTATTGGTCTTAGCAATTAATGGCAACGAAAAAAACATCATATCGGCAGTCGAAGCCGCACTCACCAAAGATATGAAAGTTATTGTTATGGTTGGTGATGATGGCGGTGAGCTAGTAGGTTTACTCGGCGCCAATGATGTCGAAATTCGTGTTCCGTCAAAACGTCCGAGCCGCATCATAGAATCTCACTTGGTTAATCTTCACTGTTTGAGTGAACTCGTCGACTTGACCCTATTCCCACAGGAAGAAAGCTAATGTTGAAACAATCTCTAATTGTTATTAGTACAGTACTATTATTACAAGGCTGCGCTGCTGCAGTTGTTGCAGGTACCGCTGGTGCCGTTACCGCAGCCAACGATCGTCGTACTCTTGGTTCGCAAATCGATGATAGTAATATCGAAATCAAAGCTGGGGTCGCAATAAACGATGTACCTCGCCTTGCTGATCATGCCAACATCAGCGTGATTAGCGTTAACGGCATTGTATTGTTAATAGGCCAGGTTGCAACTCAAGAAATGAAAGACGAGGCTCAGCATACGATTGAGGGCTTACCTGCTATACGCAAAATACATAACCAAATTCGTATTGGCTCTAACATTAGCATGAGCACCCAGACCCATGATTCTTGGTTAACGTCGAAAGTAAAAACACAATTACTTACCACCGACAACATCAGTAGCAACAACATCAAAGTAGTAACTGAGAATGGCGAAGTATTTTTAATGGGCTTAGTATCAGATGCAGAAGCAAACACCGCTGTAAGCGTTGCACGTAATGTTTCGGGTGTAGAACGCGTTATTAAGGTATTTGAGTACTTATAAAGATAAAGAATTTTCAGCCGTGTTTGCCATTAGGTTAACACGGTCTCTCCATTTTAATCATCCGTAGCTGAAACTTAACTCAGCCTTCGTCACAAATAAATATCGTATAAAATCGCTTGCCCTTGGTTTTACTAAAAGAGCCCACAACGCGATGCCCTCTATTTAAGTCGCATTATTGCTACAATAAAATATTAAAATTGTATTTCTTCAAATATACATGGTTTACCAAACAGATAACCCTGATAGGCATTGCAGCCCATGCTCTGTAATAATAACCGTTGTGCTTCTGTTTCAACCCCTTCAGCTATTACTTCTAAATCCATTGAACTAGCTAGTGTTATAACAGCCTGAGCAATCGCTTTATCATTAAGACTATTAATAATATCACGGACAAAACTCTGATCTATTTTCAACTGATCCAAAGGCAGTTTCTTTAGGTAAGACAAAGACGAATAACCCGTACCAAAGTCATCAATTGAAAATGTAATCCCATGCTGCTTTAGCTCTCGCATCTTAGCTTTAACATCGGATATATTATTTGCTAAGAGAGATTCTGTGATTTCTAACTTTAGACGCTCTGGATTAGCTTTTGAGCTATTAAGTGCCTTGAGAACTACCTGAACAAAGTCTTTTTTACTAAACTGTACAACACTAATATTAACTGCAACGGTAAAACTAGCTTTAGCAGGAGTTTTTGCCCATTTTGCTAATGTTTCACATGCTTGTTGCAATACCCACTCACCTATAGGCACTATAAGCCCAGTATCCTCTGCCAATGGAATAAAGTCCGCAGGTGAAATAATGCCTTTTATAGGATGAACCCAACGCAATAGTGCTTCAACACCAACAACTTGTTGGTATTGGTTAATCTGCTTTTGGTAAAACAAAGTGAATTGCTGTTGATTTACCGCTTCGTGTAAGTCACCGATAAGAGTAAGTCTTGAGCTAACAGCAATCTGCATCTGAGGGTCAAAGAATTGCACCCCATTACGACCAGCATCTTTTGCCTTATACATAGCTAAGTCTGCTTGCTTGAGTAGCTCCTCTGTTGATGTGTTTGCTTTATTAAACATAGTTACACCAATACTTGCTGAACTATTATATGTTAAACCATCAAGATTAAACTCTTGCGCTAAGCGGGTCATAATTTTTTGAGCAATCGATTCAGCTTGATTAGCAGCCTCTTTTTCATCATCCCCCAGATCAGCAGCAATAATAACAAATTCATCACCACCGAGCCGAGACACAGTATCCCCATGGTTTATTGCTTTAACTAATCGATTAGCCACCTTACATAACAATAAATCCCCTTTATTATGTCCAGCACTGTCGTTTAAATTTTTAAAGTTGTCTAAATCTAAAAATAAGACTGCAGCGAAATTGCAGCTTCGAGCACAATGGGAAATAGTATTTTGCAATCTATCAAGTAACAAACGACGGTTTGGTAACATAGTAAGTGAATCATAAAACGCTAGCTTATGTATTTCCTGTTCACGTTTTTTACGTTGAGTAATGTCGCGAATAATACCAATAAAGTTGATCTCACCAGCATTTTTCACCTCGACAACACCTAGCTCAATAGGAAAGGTAGCGCCGTTTTTGTGCAATGCATCAAGCTCTCGAATGCGCCCAGTAATATCACTATTCCCATTGTTTATATATTTTTTTAAATAGTGATTATGGTGCTCGCAGTGCGGTGAACCCATTAGCATGCTAATATTGTTACCTATAACTTCATTATCACTATAACCAAAAATTTCCTTTGCGGCTTGGTTAAATGTGAGCACTACCCCCATACTATCGATAGTAATAACACCATCAAGCATACTTTCTACGACGGCGACCATTTGTTTTGATTTTTCATCGAGAGAGCTTTCAGCTTTGATTTGATCATTAATATCAAAGTGCGTACCTAGCAACCACTCTGCTTTACCATCATCAGTGCGAGAGGATATCTTTCCACGGGTATTGATCCAAATCCAATCACCATTTTTGTGCTTCATCCGCATGTTAGCTTCATAGCTCGGGAGCTGACCAGAAACATGTTTTTCAAGTTGAAATAAACAATAATGAAGGTCATCAGGATGAGTTAGCTTCTCCCAGCTAAAACGACTTAATGGAAGCAACTCAGCAAGCTTATAACCTAATAAATCAGCCCAATTGTCATTAATGAGTAACTCGCTAGTTTGAATATTTAAATGCCATGTACCAATCTTGTTTGCATCAATAACCGTTTTAAGTAAATTTTGACTGTTATGAATAACCTGTTCATCTAGCTTTTCTTTTGTTATGTCAGTCTGTATTGCAATATAACCTGAATGCCTGCCCTCATTATCTAACAGTGGATTACATGCTATTCTTATCCAATAAGGCTTTTTATTTTTGGAGTAATTTAGCACATCGACGTTAAACCCCTTGACTGCGCTAATAGCATGTCTCATTTCATTTATTGTCTCAGGATCTGTATCTAGCCCTTGCAACAACTCACCTGGTTTTTTTCCTGAGATATCATCTAATTTGAAACCCGAAATAGCAGTAAAAGCTTCATTTATCCAAACAACTAAACCACTTTTATCGGTGATTATAACTCCGTTTGTTGTTTGTCTGACAACCTCTGAAAGGCGTCGTAACTCTTCGCTTGCGAGTAATTGTTCTGTGATATTACGAATAACGAGTAATACCTCATTTTTATCAATCTTTTTGTAACGAACTTCAAACGACCGGTTTGACTTAGTAGTAAATGTATTATTTTGATGAATAGCATCATCTGCATTAAAAGCCTGTTCAACTTTGCTTATAAGTTGACAGCCTAGCTCATTAGGCATTAGATCATTAATAGTGTGGCCAATAATTTCATGCTGAGGTATCGGTAAATCAGGGTGTTCATTACATGATATAAAACGGTATTCTCGGTCAATCACAAACACCATATCTGGCAACGTAGCTAAAATTGATGCCTTTTTTTTCATAGTAGAATGTAATTGTTGCTTAAAAACCTCTTGGTCTAGCCGAGTAATTTCATGCTCCACCATATCAGCGAATTCACGTAGCATTTGCTTTTCATCACTTGAAAAATCACGGGGCACAACATCAATAATGCATAACGTACCTATTGGTTGCCCGCTGGACTCGCGTACTGGTGCGCCTGCATAAAAACGAATATGAGGTTCATGTGTTACTAGCTGATTTGTCGAAAAACGAGAATCTTTTATTGTATCTGTAACAACAAAAACATCCGGCTGTAAAATTGCATGCCCGCAAAAAGAGATTTCACGCCCAGTTTGACAAACATCCAATCCAACCTTTGATTTAAACCACTGCCTGTCACTATCGACCAAAGAAACTAAGCATATTTTTACATTAAAAAAATGTGCAGTTAATCGCGTGATACGATCAAATCGCTCCTCAGCAAGCGAATCAAGTAAACCTGTGTGTTTTAAAGCATTTAAGCGAGCAGATTCATCAGCGGGGTAATCAGGTGCGCTCATTTACTTCTCCAAGTTTTTTACTCATTAGTTTCATATCAATATCAACATACATAATTAAGAAATGGCTTTTGATAAATTTTTTACTTTATTGTTTGAAGCGAACAACGAGTTCATGCAGCTCATCAGCTATCTTATTAAGATAGATAATAGTTTCTGATAACTTGTTGGAGCTTTCAGTACTCGTATCTGCAAGTGCAGAAATATTTACAATTTGACGATTGATATCTTCAGCAACATGGGATTGCTCTTCAACTGCTGCAGCCATTTGAGTAGACATAGAAGCAATTTGACCTACAGACTCGGTTACACCATTTAGCATTTTACTGCTCTCAATAACATGAGAAAGACCATCTTTTGCATCAATAGCCCCTGCATCAGCTATTTCTACCGCGTCACTTGCACGCTGCGTTAATTCGCTAACAATACCGTAGATTTCTTTAGTTGATTCTTGGGTACGCTGAGCTAGACTTCTAACTTCGTCTGCTACGACAGCAAAACCACGGCCTTGTTCACCCGCACGAGCGGCTTCAATTGCAGCATTCAAAGCTAGTAGGTTAGTTTGATCAGCAATTTGTTCAATTATTTGAGCCGCATTAGCTATTCGTGCTGTTTGTTCTGAAACACCTCGTACTGAACTACTAATTTGCTCAACCGTAAGCTGCAGTTTTTGAATAGAATTATGGGTAATATTGGCTATTTCAGAGCCTTTTAAAGTCAGCTCATTGGCTTTGTCAGCTTGTGATGCAGTATCACTCACATGTTTCGATACTTCAGCAATAGCGGTAGACATTTCATTCATTGCTGTAGCAACTTGCATAGTTTCTAACTGCTGACTTTCAATATCTCTTCTTGTTTTATCAGTCAGCTCAGCACCTTTCTCAGATTCCTTAGCAACAACCAGCGCAGAACTTTCGATACGAGTTATAATCGTCCCTAAATGAGCAAGTTGACTTAAAATAGCAACTTTAAGCTTTCCTAAATCACCAGCATCATCGGTATAGCTTTTGACTGCAAGAGGATCCGAAAATGAGTGAGAAAGCATATTATTAAGCGCATTGAGAGTTTTCTTTTTAACTATAGAAACCCAAATGGCAAAAATAACAACTGATGTAAACAAAATACCTTCGGACAATCTTGCATAACCAGCTAAAAATAATATTGCGCAAATAATAATTGAAAAAGTTAGCAATAAATTTTCTAAAGACACTGGTAAATGCATTTTCTGGCTTTTACCTTTGTTGATATCACGATAAAGCTGCGTAGCCCGAGCAACCGCCTGTCGTGATGGACAAGAACGAACTGACTCATAGCCAACAATCTTATTGTCTTGTGTTATGGGTGTAACATAAGCATCGACCCAATAATAATCGCCATTTTTACAGCGGTTTTTTACAAGCCCCATCCATGGTTTACCCAATTTTAGATAAGACCACATTGTTTTAAATGCTTCTGAAGGCATATCAGGATGCCTTACTATGTTATGAGGCTGACCTATTAACTCTGCTTTTTTAAACCCGCTGATTTCAATAAAAGCTTCATTACATTCAAGAATGTTGCCTTGAGTATCTGTTACTGTAATTAACTTAATATTATTATTGAATGTTTTTTCTTTAGTCGTAACAGGCAGGTTACTACGCATCGTATATACCTAATTATTAAAATTGTTGGAATTATAAAGAATTGTGAAAGATTACAAAGGATTGTGGAAGATTATGAAATTATCATAATATTATACTAATAATAAAATAAGCACTAGGAAATAATACTGAATTATAGAAAACACAAGAGCAAGCTGAATAATTAATCGGTACACTTTTAATTAAAGCTAGTTGTTGCATTTTTACTTTATAATTATTTTATATCGTGTGATGCCACTTAGGCTCAAGTTAAATAATGTATCAGTTCACAGTGCTGCTTGTTTTACAGCAGAACCTCATAAAAATATCTAATTAGGTGGTCAAATTAACGTTGCTAATACAAATTTAAACCACGTATTTGCTCCCTGCATACCATTAATATGCGTGCTTATTGCGCGCATAAAAAAACCGCTTAATCAGCGGTTTTTATCAAACAATTACATATTACTTAATAACACGTAAGTGTGAGCCTTTTTTCTTTTCAGGCTTAGAAGGAGCTGGCTCGTCAGGTAATAATTCATCTGCGATATCAACACTTTCTAACTCAGCTGCAAACTCGTCTTCATCTTCTAAAAACTCATCTGCAGTAAACACAGTGCCTTCACCGTTTTCGCGGGCATAGATCGCAAGCACGGCACCAATTGGCACGTATACTTGCATTGGCTGACCACCAAAGCGGGCACTAAAGCTTAACTGCTGATTATCCATTGAGAATTGTGTGACAGCTGATGGGCTAATATTCAACACAATTTGTCCATCTTGAACAAACTGTGTTGGTATTTGCACGGCTGGAAAATCAGCATTAACCACTAAATGCGGTGTACACTGATTATCAACAATCCAATCAAAGAAAGCACGAAGTAAATAAGGACGATTAGGCGTCATTACAAACGGATCTCGCGCTCAGTTTCAGTAAGAGAAGCTTGGAATGATTCACGCTCAAATAAACGGATCATATATTCTTTCATCTCTTTAGAACCTGCACCAGTTAGCTCAATACCAAGCTCTGGTAAACGCCATAGTAATGGTGCTAAGTAACAATCAACTAAACTAAACTCTTCACTCATAAAGTAAGGAGCTTCAGTAAAGATTGCTGAAACAGCAAGTAAAGCTTCTGTTAGTTCTTTACGCGCTTGTGCAGACTCTGCACCATTAGCATAAATTTTAGCAGCAAGGCTGTACCAATCTGTGTCGATGCGATGCATCATTAAACGGCTGCGGCCACGCATTACCGGATAAACAGGCATTAGTGGAGGGTGAGGAAAACGTTCATCAAGGTATTCCATGATGATGTTTGCCTGATATAAACCAAGCTCACGGTCAATCAGTGTTGGCACTGTACCGTAAGGGTTAATTTCATGAAGTGCTTCTGGCAGGTTGTCCTTTTCAGCCAGATGAATATCTACACTTACGCCTTTTTCAGCAAGTACAATGCGTACTTGATGGCTATACATACAGTTAGCACCAGAAAAAAGGGTCATTACAGGGCGCTTATTGGCAGCTACGGCCATGCCTACCTCCATTAAATAACAAAAACAGCAAAAGGGGCTTAAGCCCCTATTGCAAAATTACCTTTAAATATGTTCAAAATTAATGAACATCTCTCCAGTATTCTTTCTTCAGCATGAATGCCAAGATAAATAGGATAACTAAGAATCCGATAACCTTGATACCTAACGCTTCTGATTCAAGACGTGAAGGTTCACCCACGTACTCAAGGAAGTTAGTTAAGTCACGAGCCGCTTGATCGTACTCGTCTACACTCATTTCGCCTGTTCCATCTGTTTCAGTACCAATAACTTTAGTCACAGTGTGACCATGTTCTTCGACTTCTTCAGTAATAGGTGTTGGTAAACCTTGTAGTTCTTGCAGAACGTGAGGCATACCTACCAGTGGGAAAACAATATTGTTTACCCCAAACGGACGAGATTCATCTTTATAAAATGACTTTAAGTACGTGTAAATATAATCCGGAGATTTTACACGTGCAATTAGAGTTAGATCCGGCGGAGCCGCACCAAACCATTTTGCTGCATCATCTTTAGTAATTGCGTTAGTGATATGGCTACCAACTTTTGAACCGTCAAAAATTAACTGTTCAAGGCCAACGGCTGTTGGAATACCGATATCACGGAAAGTACGCTCATAACGCTGATACTGCATTTGGTGACAACCAAGACAGTAGTTCATGAACAACTTTGCACCACGTTGCAACGAAGGCTGATCAGTTAGGTCATTACCGGCTTCCATTAATGGAACCGATGGACCTGCCGCCATTGCCGGCAATACGTTTATTGATAAAGCAAATAAACCGATAATAAGCTTTTTCATCATTTCGTTAACCTCTCAGGCAATGGCTTAGTTTTTTCATTCTTACTGTATACAAACAACAGTACGAAGAACATAAAGTAAGTCACAGTACAGATTTGCGAGACAATCGTTTTAAAGTCAGTTTGTGGAGTTGCACCCACCCAACCAAGTAGTACGAAAGTAACAACAAACCCTGCAATGTTCCATTTATGGAAGCCACAACGGTAGCGAACCGATTTAACCGTACCACGGTCAAGCCAAGGTAATAACGCCAGCACTACAATCGATGCACCCATCGCAGCAACACCAATTAGTTTATCTGGGATTGCACGTAAGATTGCATAGAATGGCGTAAAGTACCAAACTGGGAAAATATGTGCTGGTGTTTTAAGTGGATTTGCCGCTTCAAAGTTTGGTCCTTCAAGGAAGAAACCATTCATCGCAGGCATAAAGAACACCACCCAACAGAACAAGATTAAGAAACCAACCACACCCACAATATCTTTTACTGTGTAATAAGGATGGAACGGAATCGCATCAACAATATCTTTCTTGTCAGTGTAATACTCATGGAATTTAAATTTAGGCTTATCTTCTTCAGCAACAGAGCCTTTCTTACGCTTGATCTCAACGCCGTCAGGGTTGTTTGAACCCACTTCGTGCAGTGCCACAATGTGTAAGAATACTAAAATTACGATAACCAATGGTAAAGCAATAACATGTAATGCAAAGAAGCGGTTAAGCGTTGCACCTGATATTACATAATCACCACGGATCCAAAGTGTTAAGTCATCACCAATAACCGGAATAGCCCCGAATAGTGAAATGATTACCTGTGCACCCCAGAATGACATTTGACCCCATGGTAATAAGTAACCCATGAATGCTTCAGCCATTAACGCTAAGAAGATAAACATACCGAATAACCACAGTAATTCACGTGGTTTTTGGTAAGAACCGTAGATCATGCCACGGAACATATGCATATATACAACGATGAAAAACGCTGATGCACCTGTTGAGTGCAAATAACGTAGTAACCAGCCGTATTCTACATCACGCATGATGTATTCTACTGAAGCGAATGCGCCCTCAGAAGACGGAACAAAGTTCATCGTTAACCAAATCCCGGTAAGAATTTGGTTTACTAGTACTAACATGGCCAATGAGCCAAAGAAATACCAGAAGTTAAAGTTTTTCGGTGCTGGATACTGTGCAATATGCATGTTCCAAACACGTGTCATTGGGATACGGTCGTCTATCCAACCAATAATTTTACCGAACATTAGGCTACCCCTTTTTCTTCGCCCACTAATATAGTGGTTTCATCAAGAAATGTGTAAGGTGGTATTTCTAAGTTTAACGGGGCAGGTACCGATTTAAATACACGGCCAGCCATATCAAATTTAGAACCGTGACATGGACAGTAGAAACCATCATCTGTTCCCTCAACCTTTTCACCAAAATTACCTTGGAAAAAGCCAGGTGAACACCCTAAATGCGTACAAATACCTACCGCGAGAAATATCTCAGGGCGTAATGAACGGTAATCATTTGTTGATGATTCTAATTGTTGTGGCTCTTGCGATTGCGGATCACGAAGTTGACCTTCGTGTTCTTTCATCTGCTCAAGCATTTTAGGGGTCCGTGATACAACCCATACAGGTTTACCACGCCACTCGACACGTATTAATTGTCCCGGCTCAAGTTTGCTGATATCTACTTCTACAGGCGCACCCGCAGATTTAGCTCGCTCACTTGGATTCCAAGACGCAATAAAAGGAACAGCAGCCCCAGCCGCACCAACACCACCTACAACAGAGGTAGCTATGGTTAAAAAGCGACGTCGGCCATTGTCTACAGGCGCATTGCTCATCCACTTATCTCCACTATGATTCTCAACACTTGCTATATTGAGAACATCAGTTACAGCAGGTTAATTTTTCGAAATTTTAAAATAGAAGCGATCATAATTAAAACCCTTGATTAAAACAAGGTTATTAACAGCCTCATGCTCGAATAATCCCGACTTTATCAACTAATTGACTAAGTTAGCTCGAGCATAGAGCCGTTTTATGATATGACTTTTACAAAAACAATATACTGACCAAGATCAACCTCACTAAAAGGAAGCAGATTAACTGCACATGGTGCTGTTGAACTCACTCACATTACTTGCCAGACAATTGTAGCAAAAAAATTCATCAATTAACTGACGGATTTACACTTATTACGATAATTATTGAACTTTTTTTAAAGTTATACGCAACAAAGGCAGTAGCAGGTTAATTATTAGCCGCATATTTGATACGAGTTTGCTTATGTCTGATAAAAAGTGCGAGTTTGCTTATCTCTGCTAAAAAGTGCGAGTTTGCTTATG
>NZ_JACJEE010000014.1:0-114717 GCF_014163915.1 Pseudoalteromonas sp. SR41-8 | reverse complement strand
ACTAAGCTATAGTTGGCTGTTAGATTTTCAATACGACGCGGATCTACACGCGTTTTACTATCTACCCACTGCCAGCTTAATGAGTTTTGCCATTTACCGAGTTGTTGCTCAAGGGCTATTTTGCTGTGCAGTGGCATTATTTGATATAACGGCTCATCACTGTCATCACGCTCGCCATGGGTGCTAGTAAGCGCGGCGGTTAAATCCCATGTGCCTGCATTTTTACTATCAACAACACGGATAATACCTTCAAGCTTAGTGCCATAAAGTGTGGCGTCTAAATTGGTAAATTGCAGGGTATTACGCTCAGTTAATACCTTATCTGTGCGGTTAGTACTGCCAACAACAGTAACATCAATATAATCATTTACTTGGGTATACCAAGCGTTAGCTGTTATTTGCCACTGTCCATCTTTTGCCGATTTAGTGTAACTGGTGCTGATGGTATGCGCGGTTTCGGCTACTAAGTCTGGGTTACCAATATAACCATTACCATCACCAAACCAACCAATCATACTGGTCGACATTGTGCTGACACCCCAGCTATAACGTTCATATAAATTAGGCGCACGATTTTTACGTGCTAAGCCAAATTGTAGTTCATCTTCATTAGTAATTTGGTAGCGTAATAATAGGCTGGCATCCACAAGCGTGTCACTGCGCGCGCGATCAATGGCATTAAACTCTTTTGCAGCATCTTTATTTGGATCTGCCATATTCATTGCTGGCATACTTCCCATACCTGACATTCCATTCATGCCATCACCCATGTCTGAATATGGCTGCACTTCACCGGTATCCGTTTGCACATATTCAATACGCGTACCAGCAGAGACCCACCACTTGTTATTTAGCTGCTTTTGCAGCTCAGCAAAACCGGTGTAGCGGTCGCGTTCACCGTCATTAATATTTACATAGTCGTTAGGCCCCATCATCATTGAGCCTTCAATCGCAGGCCACCAATCATCAATGCGGTAACCATAGTATTCTTGGCCGAGCAGTAATACAGTGTCAGCATCAAAGTCTAAACGCCAATTAAGTTGATAACTGATATCTTGCGCGTCGGTATTCATCGGCATCATGCCGGTTTTTTCAGCGCTGAAAAAACCCATTTCGTGCTTTACATCATTAAAGTTTATTTGCGCTCGAAACTCACCACTTTCAAGCTGGCGTTTATACTGAGTGACTATGCCATAACTGGTGTTATCCGTCATATCCATATATTGATTAGCAAAGCCCTGAAAGGGTATTTTTTGATGCGTTAATTTAACCACTAGCTGTTGTTTTTCATCTCGCAGCGCTGCAGTTAATGCATGATTTTGCACACGATATAGAGTATCTAATACTAAATCACCATTACCATCGTCATAACTATCAGCGTCTTCAAAGGCACCTTGATAATTTAAACTCAAGCTGCCACTGGCAAGTCGTGCGCCAACACCTACCGCTTGCGCATTATTTACACTGCGATACTGCGCCGACACATAACCTGAATGCCACGCTAACGTATCACTCTCACCATATTGCGCAGCAATGGTGTTTACTACAATAACGCCGGCAATGTTATCGCCACCAGCGCTTACTGGCGAAATACCTGCAATCACTTGATAAGACGATAGCTGATTAGCCGAAATATAAGATAATGGTGGGTTCATCTGATTGCCACAGGCCGCAGTAATATCTGCGCCATCGACCAGTACTTTAACTCTATCGCCCATCATGCCATTTAATATAGGTAAACTAGAAACGCCACCTGCCGCAGAGAAATCCACCCCCAACTCAGTTAAAAGCTGTTCTGCAGAACCTAAATTTGCATGGCTGTTAACGTTTTGGCCTTGTACCTCAATCACTTCAATTGAATCATCAGCAAGAACGTAAGGAGAAACTAAACTCGCTATGCAAAGTGCTAACGGAGAAAGTGCATAACGTGAATTGATAAGTGGATTGTGGTTGCTCATTTTATTCTTTAATTACAGCAGGTTTAAGATGAACAAAGTATATAGTGTGCGACGTTGCCTGAACACGTGACAAATTGTCGCACCTATAATGCTATAAACTCAGTGCTGAGAATATCGTAACTAGATAAGTAAACACCTTACCAGATCATTTCACCCATATGCACTTTAGCGCCTAATTCTAAACTACTGGTATCAGTAAATTCGGGATAAAGCGTAACCATTTTGGCGATTAACTCTTGGCTATTGTGACTGTGCTGTTTTGCTTTCACAAACGCAGTTATATAGTTAAAGGTAAAATCAATGGCGCTAGCATCTAATGCAGAGCCTGCTTCCATATGCCCAGGGATCACCATTGCTGGTTCAAGCGCTTTCATTTCATTGAGCTGTTTTAGCCACGCATCAATACTTTGCTGACTTTGCGTATCAGCCATCCATACATGGTGCCCAGCTGAAACGGCTACATTACCTAAAATTGTTTTATTTGCAGGGATCCATAAATAAGGACGATGCGCTAACACCCCAGCTTGCATTCTGATCTGAATTTCATGCCCTTCAAGCTGCAATGTTTGTAGTGAGTAACTTGTTGGAACAATGGGGTTTGCTGGCGCATTGCTGCCCATTTTAGGCCCCCAAAATGCGATTTTATTAAGACGATTTTTTGCAATTACTTGCGCCACAGCCTCGGGAGTTATTAACTTTGCATTGGGGAATAGTTGCTGTAACAACTGCGCACCAAAGTAATAATCAGGATCTGCTTGGCTAATAAAAATGGTGGTTAACTCTTTACCTGAATCATACACTTTAGCTGCAATTCGCAGTGCATCCGCATTCGTAAAGCCACTATCGACCACAATAGCTTGCTTATCACCGTAGACGATACTTGAGTTAACCGTAAAACTATTACTATCAGCGTTATAAACATCCACCGTTAATTGCGACTTAGCCTGCGTACTTGCAGCCAGCATTAACAATGAAACAGATAGCGACTTTACTAAAACCTTCATTTAAGATACCTAAAATAAATACTGTTAGGTGAATAATAAAGAATTGATTAACTCAAATAAACGCACAACAATAAACATCATTATTTCAAAAAACGATCTAATTAATGGATAGAGTCACTGCCGCAAAAGTATTTTTGGATGTTGCTCACTCAGGTAGTTTTACAGCATCCGCTGAGCGCCTAAACATGTCACGAGCAATGGTAAGTCGCAGCATCGAAACAATGGAAAACTGGCTACAAACAAGGCTACTGCATCGCACTACCCGTAAAGTTGCCTTAACTAGTGCTGGTAAAGCATGTCTTGAAAATATTGAAAACTGGTATCAGCAAAGTGAACAACTAGTTTTACACGCAACTCCTGATGCAGCGCTGACTGGCAGTATTCGCATTGCCACGAGTATGTCGTTTAGTCAGTCACAATTAATGCCCGCATTAAAACCATTTTTACAACAACACCCATTAGTGAATATTGAACTAGAATTAAATGACTCAGCAACCAATTTGGCGCAAAAACAAATAGACTTAGCAATTAGAATTGCTGCAAACCCAGACCCATCATTGATCGGCAAACCTATTGGTATTTGTCACTCTGCGATTGTTGCATCAGCTGACTACCTTGCTAAGCACGCGCAAATAACTCAACCTAGTGACTTATCTGAGCATACCTATTTGGCACATAAACATTTTGCTAATCATGTCTTGCATTTAAAAATGCCCCAGCAACTTGCTTCTATTAACGTAACCAGTCGCCTTTGCGCTAATGAAGCAACTACCTTATTAAGTGCCGCGATTAATGGCTTAGGTATTGCGGTGTTGCCAACCTATTTAGCTAATGACTATATAGCACGTAACGAGCTTGTGCACATTTTGCCTGATTGGCATCCTGATGCACTAAACATTTATGCTTTGTATAGTTCCCGTAAGCATTTATCTCCAGCTATTCGGGCACTCATCGATCATTTATGCACGTACTTTAAAACAGAACACTGGTAATACTGGCAGCTTAAATGTAAAATCTACCCATTAAAACTGGAACGTTCCTATTAAAGTAAGAACGCTTGAATCTAACGTTATATTTAAAAATCTAAGTACGCCATTTTTCGTGTAATACGCTGACTTATTTTTATCATACAATCGCGGTTTAATTGGTTCTTCAAAATTGCAGTTTCCTGCTTTTTATTAAATAAATCATTCATATTTTTTCGTCAGTCTTTTTACAAGGGTTATCTATGTCACCTGAACCTAGCGTCGTGAACAATACGCTAAGCACTACCGCTATTTTGTTAGTACTTGCACTGGGTACTTTTATTTTAGGATTATCGGAATTTTCGATGATGCCAATGCTGCCATTGTTCAGCGAAACATTTGCCTCAACACCAGCACAAAGCGGTTATACCATTAGCGCCTATGCGATTGGCGTAGTGATCGGTGCACCGTTTTTTATGATCACCACAGCAAATATGCGCAAGCGTAATGCTTTGCTATTATTTGTGTCGATGATGTTTATATTTAACGGCTTAAGCGCATTTGCTAATTCGTTAGAGCAGCTTATATTATTTCGCTTTTTAAGTGGTTTACCCCACGGAGCTTATTTTGCTGTTGCCATTTTATTAGCCGCAGATATAGCACCTGCCAATAAACGCGCCAGCTTTATGTCTAAAGTATTTATGGGCCTTACCATAGCAACGATTGTTGGCGTGCCTATGGTTACTTTAGTCGGTCAAAATTTTAGTTGGCGTTATTGTTTAGCGGGCACCGCAGTGCTGGCACTTGTTGCGTTTATTCTAATTGTAAAGTTCATACCAAACACAAAAAATTCAGCCCCTTCGTCGTTATTAAGCGAGTTGAGCGTACTGAAAAATAAGCTGGTTTGGTCAATTTTAGGGATCATTATTGTTGGCTTTGGCGGGGTGTTTTGCATTTATACTTATATTGCCGATACAATTTTAGTGGTCACCCACACACCAGCCTACACTATATCAATTGCGATGGTTATGTTCGGTATTGGTTGTACGCTGGGCAACTATATTTTAGGTAAGGCAGCGGATCATTCGCCCCTTAAAACCACCGGTATAGCACTTGTTGGCGCAATCATTTTTGCTACAACTTATGTAATGGCAAGCCATAACATTTGGTTACTTTATGCGGTTATATTTTTTATTGGTTTTAGTGTCGGACTTGGCACAGTTATTCAAACTATGTTGATGGATGTATCTCCGCATGGGCACGCAATGATTGGCGCACTTGTACAATGCGCATTCAATACTGCAAATGCAATTGGTCCTTGGGTTGGCGGCTTAGCAATTGCACAAGGCGCGCAACCTAATCAAACCGGCTATGTCGCCGCAGTGTTATTTGCTGGTGGATTTATTATGTGGTTACTGAGTGCATTGCAAATGGGTAAACAAAAACCGCAACTAGTTGCCCCATAAACAGCACTACACTCTGCGTACTTTAAGCACGCAGAGTGTAGAATTTATACCTCTTCATCTTGAAAGATATCTTCAATTTTTAATTTAAATAAACGAGCTGCTTTAAACGCTAATGGTAAACTAGGATCGAACTTGCCTTTTTCGATAGCATTCACCGTTTGCCTTGATACATCAAGTAGATCTGCTAATTTTGCCTGAGTAAGGTCATGCTCCGCGCGCAATACTTTAAGGCGGTTTTTCATTCTTCGTCCTCAGCGCCAAGTTGTTTATTCATCACTACGACAGACACTAAATAAGTTATCCCCATAAACATCACTAAATGGGAAATCCCTTGTCGAAACGAAATTACCCCGCTCGTTTGTAATACCGAGTATGCTAAACCAAATACTAAACTCCCTCCTAAGGTAATCGCCATCGCATTTAAATGTAACCGTTGCTGCAATTCATCTAAGCCAGCTAAATGGCGTTTATTTGCCATAATCATCATAATACCTGCGAAAACATTGACCATAATTGCCACTATACTAAGTAGCGTGTTCTGCTCGCCCCACAGCAACAATGGCCCGAATGACGCAAGCGCCAAAGTTAAAACCCATGCCAGAGTCCACTTTGCTAAATAAACTGTGTTTAGTTTGTTACGTTGTTTGAATGTTAATCCTGTTTGTTGTTTCATGTTCTCACCTTTTTAGTCAAGTAAACTTGACTAAGTATTATTGAAGAACACGCCAAAGTCAAGCAAGCTTTACATAAAGTAATGTGGATTAGACATAACCTATACTATAACTGTTTAATTAAGATTCTTAACGTTTGACTCAGAATATTGTATTAACTTATTGCTTGCAGTAGGATAAAAAAACCTGTTGAAGTAACCTCAATTTTAACAATAACAATGATGAGCCCTGCATGAGTAAATCCGTTTTCTTTGTCGGCGAATGGCAAGTAACAGCTACCACCAATAGTTTAATACGAGGCGCGCAAATCAAACAACTTGAGCCCAAAGCGATGGATGTTTTATTGTTATTATGCGAAAAACAAGGAGAGTTAGTTAGCAGTGAAGAGATCCTTAACCACTGTTGGCGCACAGTTGCAGTGGGCGATAATCCCCTGCATAAAGTCATCACGCAATTGCGTAAAGCATTTGACGATAAAGCCAGTGATCCGCAATACATAGAGACAATCCGCAAGCGCGGCTATCGCGTTATCGCCAAAATAGAGCTCCCTCTTGATGATGAGCAAAAAGCCAGCCATAGTAAGTGGCAAGGTGATTCGCCATTTGTTGGGTTAAGCGCGTTCACCCCCAATGAAGCCGCGGTGTTTTTTGGCCGCAGCAAGCAAATAAACACACTATTACAGCGGGTATCTGCGCAAATTAATTATGGCCGCGCATTTTGCTTATTGCTCGGCTCAAGTGGCTCAGGTAAGTCATCACTGGTCAATGCAGGTGTATTACCAGCACTAATGAGTGAAGCAGGCTTTGATGGCTTTCGAATTGAGTCATACTGCTTGCTCGACTTTGCAGACGTAAGTAAAGGTCGGCTATTTCTCGATCTAGCCTCTACTTTACTTGATTTAGAAATCAACGATGCGCCAGTTTTAACAAATATCAGTGCCGACTCCCTCAGTGAGTTATTACTCTCAACGCCTGAGCAAGTTATTGAGCGTTGCCAAATGGCTTTAAAGCAAGGGCAAACAACCCATATAAAACCGTATTTATTTTTATTTATCGACCGCCTTGAAGTATTGCTGTCGTCGCCAGTATTTAGCGAGCAAGAGCGCAGCCAGTTTTTAACAATTATAGAGTTACTGGCCACCAGTAACTGCATTATTATATTTAGCGCCTGTCGAAATGACTTTTACCCCCAAGTGGTTAATCAACCCAGTTTAATGGCTGGTAAAGCCAATGGCGCGCATTTTGACTTGCTACCGCCAACGCGTTCTGAATTAAAACAGATGATCCGCCTGCCAGCTTTAGCCGCAGGGCTTAGTTGGCAGCTTGACCCTGAGCACCAAACACCACTGGATGAAATGCTCTGTAACGACACAGCCAATAACCCCGACGCCCTGCCAATGCTGCAATACACTTTGCAACAACTGTACTTACAGCGCAGCGAAAACGATGAGCTATTAGTCTCTGAATACCAAGCATTGGGCGGTATTGAAGGCGCGATTGGCCAAAAAGCTGAGCACGTTTTTACACAACTGCCCAAGCAACAACAAGCCCAGCTGAGCTTGGTATTATCAAAACTAATTACCCTGCACGCTGATGGCGAAACCCTCACCAGCCGCGCAGCCCGTTGGGATGAACTCACCACCCCTGCACAAACACAACTTGCACAAGCGATGGTCGATAGCCGCTTATTTGTGTCGCACCTTAAAAACGAGCAAGCCTGTTTTAGTTTGGCACACGAAGCACTACTACGTCAGTGGCAACGCGCCATAGACTGGATAAACCAACACCAACAAAGCTTAGCCATTAAAAGTCGCTTACAAATCGCCACCGAGCGTTGGTTAAACGAGCAAAAACATGCCGACTTTTTATTAGCGCAGGGCAAGCCGTTACAAGAAGCACAAAGCCTTATAAATAACCCGATGTTTAGCCTCAGTGTTGCTGAACTGAGTTTAATTAAAGCATCAAACCGCAGGGCAAAACGTAAAAAAAGAGTGTTACAAGCCACCGCGGTTGCACTTATTTTACTCAGTTTTATAGCCACCTTTATGAGCGTACGCAGCTACCACGCCGAGCAAGTCGCGCAGCAAAAACGCTTAGAAGCCGAAAGCCTACTTGGTTTTATGGTGGGTGAATTTGCCGATAAACTGCGTAGCGTTAAACGTATGGATTTGCTCGATGGCATTAGCAATAAAGCGCTGGAGTATTTTACTAATCAGGCTGATGAGGACAACTCTCTCTTTCGCTTTACAGACCAAAAAACCGAATTTAACAACCGCTTTCAATATGCACAAACCCTTGAGGCAATGGGGGAAGTGGCCTATTCCCGCGGTAAAACCGACGAAGCATTTACCGCGTTTGAGAGCGCCCGCACCCGACTTGAGGGATTATTAAAAACCCAACCTAGCAACTTAGAGTTACTTACGCTTGCGGGTGCCAATGCCTTTTGGTTAGGGCAACTTCATTATGATAAAAGTGATTACGCTGCCACAGAGCCAATGTTTAAAAAATACCAAGCCTATAGTGAAACAATGTACTCCCTAGCACCCAATGATTTTAACTCCATTATGGAGTTGTCTTATTCACATAACTCTCTCGGCTCGTTATATTTAAAACAATTTAACTATGCTGCTGCAAAACAAAGCTTCACAGAGTCGCTAAATCTTAAAAACAAAGCACTCGAGCTTAAACCCAACAATAAAAACTTATTACGTGATAAAACAGATACAATTAGCTGGCTTGCCAGTACAGAAGAAAATTTGGGTAATTTTAATACGGCATTAACAATGTTAGAAAATGCATCTAATGAGTTGAATAATATTTTGGCACAATATCCCAATGATGCCAGCGTATTAAGCAATCTTACTTATATTTATATGCAACAAAGTTTCCTACTAAGTTATTTCTCGGATAAGCAGCGCTCTTATGAAAAAGCTAAGCTAGCAAATGACAGTATAAGTAATGCTCTTCTTCAAGATCCAAATAATAATAAATTCCAGAAAATATATTACCGTTCTTTATCTTATAAATTGATGTTATCGAACGAGCAAGATCTTAACGATAACATAAAAGAAATATTAAACTTTTTAAAAGAGCAGGATTTAAATGATACTGAAACTATTAATATATTTATCAGTATTATTCATTACTACATCAACATAGGTATAAATTCCAAAGCAAATGAACTACTAATTAAACTTGAAAACAACAATGATTACAAAGTACAAATAGGAAAACTATGGCAAACAGCAAACTCCTTAGTTTTAGCAAGGATATATTTAATTAAAGCTAAACTTGCAACAAATAATGATGACCGAAGCTTATTTTGTGAAAAAGCAATTAAAATAATTTCATTCCGAGAAAATAAAAGTATAAAAACAACGTACCCTTTGGTTCAAGCATATAGCTGCTCAAATAGAAAAAATAAAGCGAAAGAATTAAAAGAAAACCTAATACAGTTAGGTATTGATGACTTTAGCCTATAACAAAAATGATAGAGGAAATAACATGAATAACAACCAACAAGTTGTTAACTTTTCAGTAGAAATCGAGCTTGTAGATAACAAAGCAAATTTTACATACTATATAGGAGATGACCAAGTCTCAGGTGGAGGTGAGGTAAGAACCAAAACTGCTGCTATTTACACTTTAAAACAAGACACATTTAATAAAGGCTTCTTATTTAGCAGCGCAACAATCACTGGCAACTGTGCTGATGACTTCCTTTACGTAGTTAATAATAACGGTAAGTCTATTACCATTACAGATACCGATGAAACCAGCGGTACAGCATCAATCATTTTTAATGTGGAATGTAATGGCACCTCTTACAGCAGTAGCGACCCTCAGGTTATAAACAAAGAAGAAATTTAATTACTGCAACCTATCCCTTTCTTTCTCTTGCTTCGCAGGCGTTACCTCACCTGCGTATTTTAATTTTATTATTAAAAATCAAAAATTTAAAACCAGAAGGTTACCAGAAGGTTTATTTGCACTTTTTTAAGTAAATTTATAGACACCAAAAACGTATAGCAAAACGTAAAGGATTAAACGTGTCTAACCAAACAAATAATAACCAAACACTTAACGCAAATAAGCAATCAGCTACTATTGGCAAAACCCTTTCAGCCTGTCTTTCTCACTTACAGTTTGGTTCTTTAATTGAATTATTCAACGGCATCAGTGAAGGTATTTTTATCATCGATGAGCAAGGTACGTTTGAGTTTGCAAACCCAATGGCGGCACAGTTTTTAGGCGACTCCCAGCAATCATTGATTGGTCAAAGCCTACTACAGTTTTTACATGAAACTGACCGCGATAAATACATGTATACGTTACTAAACTGGTTAGATATAAAAGATACTCGCCTTAACTTTGGTCCTAATGAAGTAAAAATAAACAAAACGGATGGCAATATAATTGAGGCCGACTTATCTATTTCTAATATGCCTTCGAGCATTGCGTCAGCGCAAAAACTTTATGTTTGCATATTACATGATTTAAGTATTCACAAAGCAATATATAACAAATTAAAAGTACAAGCTTCAATAGATCATTTAACTGGGCTTGCTAATCGCTTCACGCTCGATGAATCATTAAAACAATACTGGCAAGAAAGTATTCAAAGCCACCAGCCATTAACTAGTATATTAATTGATGTCGATCATTTTAAGAGATTCAACGATACCTATGGCCATATTAAAGGCGATAAGTGCTTACAAAAAATAGCCAAGATTATTTTGCAATGTATACCATCAAGAGATTGTTTAGCCGCTCGCTATGGCGGTGAAGAATTTGCTGTTATTCTGCCACGCTGCAACCGCGATAGCGCCGCTGTTGTTGCCAGACATATTCAACAACAAATAAATGCGATGACGTTTACTGATATAGGCCTGCCGCCAGAAGTTAAAGTAAGTGTGAGCCAAGGTATAGCCTGTGAACTTGATAATCAATACCGTACCTGCGAAGCACTAATATGTGCTGCTGATACTGCTTTATATAGAGCAAAATCTGACGGCAGAAATAAAATCAGCATCAGCTCATAAACACAACATTAACAAGATTTTATTTATTTTAACGAAATGCATTAGTTACACATATACTATATTTTAATGTTATTTGTTTGTTCCCAATACGCTATATAAACTAGATGGCGTATGACAACAACTCGGGATCAACAATGAAACTATTTAACAAGTTACCTTTACAACTTGCTATTGCAAGTACATTGGCAACCTCAGCGACTGCAATCGCTGTTGAGCAAACAGCTGACACAACAGCACAAGATATTGAAGTTATTTCGGTTACCGGCACACGTCGTAGTTTACGCAGCCTGTCGGAAAGTACAGTTCCTGTAGACTTGCTAACCAGTCGTGATCTGGCAACCACAGGCCAGCTTGAAATAAGCCAAGTGCTTGCGGCTCAATTACCTAGCTTTAACTACCCAAGTGCAACCCTCGCTGATGGTACAGACCATGCAAAACCAGCAGTATTACGAGGCCTAGCTCCTGATCACACCTTAGTACTTGTCAATGGTAAACGCCGTCACTCTGGTGCTTTATTAAATTTAGGTGGCACAGTTGGCCGTGGCTCTACGGCTGTTGATTTAAATAATATTCCAACCTCTGCGATTAAACGCGTTGAAGTACTGCGTGATGGTGCAGCTGCGCAATATGGCTCAGATGCCATCGCCGGTGTGATCAATATTGTGCTCAAAGATGCCGATGAAGGCGGTAGTGTAAGCTACACTTATGGTCAATATGATTCGCAAATGGCAGGCTCTGCACAGTTAAAAGAAACAATCATCGACTCGCAAGGTAAGCTTGGTTTTGTTAAAGGTGATGACCGCCGCGTTAACGATGGTATTACCCGAACTGCAAGTGCCAATGCGGGCTTTTCGCTTAGCGAGAATGGCTTTATCAATATCTCAATTGAAACCCGTAACAACGAGCCAACTAACCGCTCAGGTATTGATGAGCGAGAACAATATAATCGTGATGAAAACGGCGCGCTTGATCCAAAAGAGCTGACGTTTGACCGTTATAACCACCGCTTTGGTAAAGCCGATGTTGAAGATATCGCGCTATTTTATAATCTTGGCTACGACTTTAGTGATGACTTATCACTTTACTCTTTTGCCAGCTATTCAAATCGTAAAGGTAACTCAGGCGGTTTCTATCGCCGTGCCAAAGACAACCGTAATGTGCCAAGCGTTTATCCTGATGGGTTTTTACCAAACATTGACACTGATGTTGACGACTATTCGTTTGCTATCGGTTTAAATGGGGTTAGTAATGATTGGACATGGGATATCAGCACTAATTATGGTCGCAATGATTTTGCATTAGGTGTTAGCAATAGTATCAATACCTCTATGGGTGCTAACAGTCCGACAGAGTTTGATAATGGCGCATTAGTGTATGAACAATTCCTTGTTAACATGGATGCCAGCAATAGCTTTGACTTAGGCTTGCCTGATGACGTGTTTGTTACCATTGGTACTGAATATCGCCATGAAAACTACCAAATCAAAGCCGGTGAACAAGCTTCGTATTTAACGGTACTTGATGCACAAGGCGTACCTGTTGCCGCCGGTGGTGCACAAGTTTTATCAGGTTTTTCACCCGATAGTGCAACTGATAAAAGCCGCCATAACATTGCCCTATTTGCTGAATTTGATACCTACCTCACTGAAAATTGGAATGCTGTGCTAGCAGGTCGATTTGAAGACTATAGTGATTTTGGCAGTACTTTTACAGCGAAACTTGCCAGCCGCTATAGCATTACTCCTTCATTATCGTTACGTGGTGCTATCAGTAGTGGTTTTAGAGCACCGTCTCTTGCACAAACATCTTATAAATCAGTCAGCACTGTATTTGAAAATGGCGTACCTAGAGAAGTCGGATTATTTCCAAGTAGTGAGGCTGCTGCCAAAGCGCTTGGCGCAAAAGATTTAGACGCTGAAGAGTCTGTCAATATGACCGCTGGTTTTATCTTCACAGAAGGTAATTTTAGCTTCACGCTTGATGCTTATCGTATCGATATTGATGATCGCATTGTGCTTTCTGAAAACTTAGAAGGCCCTGCTGTTGAAGCTATTTTACAACAAGCCGCTGAGCTTAATACCCAAAGTGTGCGCTACTTTACCAACGCTATCGATTCGCGTACTCAAGGGGTTGATATTGTTGCCACCTATTTACTCGGTTTAGCTGATTATGGTGACTTACGCTTAAGTGCCGCTGTAAACTTTAACGATACAGAAGTTACTCATGTGAAAGACAATCCACCAGAACTCGAAGCGTTAGGTGATGGATATCAATACTTTGCACGACGTGAAATTTCTCGATTCGAAAAAGGCACACCAGCAGATAAATGGAACCTGTCTGCAACATGGGATTATGAAAATATACAGGCCACGCTTCGTGCAACTCGCTATGGTGAAGTAGTTGATACCTCAAGTAGTGCTGAGGGCGATGAGCTTCTTAAGGCGAAATGGCTCACTGATATTGAAGTGGCGTATCGCCCAACCGAGCAATGGAAACTTGCTTTAGGTGCTAACAATCTATTTGATCAGTACCCGCAAGATACGGTAAGTAATATTGGTTATAGTGATTTCAACCAAATTTTCACTTACAGCGGGTTCACGCCATATAGTTTAGATGGCCGCTTTGTTTATGCGAATGTAACGTTTAACTTTTAATTAAACAAGTAACTACGGCCCATATAAATATGGGCCGTCTTATCGGGGATGTATAGTTACAATCGCTACAAAGTTAAGGCTGTAGCTAATTGCTTATAGACTATTTTATGGTTACGATTTAAATCACTCTCTTTAACTGTTTTAAACCACTTAGTAGCCTGCTGATTATCTTTTGCTTGCCAGCATATTTCTGCCAACCTTAATGTATGCGCAGCTTTTGCAATATCATCACTACCTTCTACCATATAACTCAACGAATCTACATAGTACTTAATAGCAAGGTCATACTGTCCGAGCAATTGATATGTGCGCGCTAAATTCCCCTGTGCCACAATAATTTTGCCTTGATGCTGGGTTGGTAGTATCCAATCAAGCGCTTTTTTTCTGCTCTCTCTGGCATTTTCTAAATCGCCATAAGCGTGATAAATATTTGCTTTATTAGACTGTAACTCAAAATTAAAAATTGGATCTTTACTCTTGCCAAACTTTCGTTCGGTTTTGAGCAGCATCTGAAAAGCGGATTCCTTATTACCAAAAACATACTGCAAATTAGCTAACTCGAGCATTCGCATTGGATCTGCAAACGCATCGTACATCAACTTTATATCTGTAAATGCCTTATTTGCATAGATTTTTGCGCGCTCATCATCGTGATAAAAATGCAAAGCTTTGGCATAGTAAAAATAAGCTTGGACTTTAAATACTTCAGGTAAATCATCTCGTTCTGCGAATGGTTCAACAATGATTTTTAAGGTTTCATAATCATTTTTATCGTAGTAATAATCAAATAAGTAAGACTTGGCTTTATACCACCGAGTTGAATGTAGCTCTGATTGCTCTATACGTTCATTAATATAAACTAAGCAGTCTTTCTCTGGCTGTTGTAAGCAGAATTGTTCGTGATCACTAAAGTGTTCAGACGCATTAGTTAGCGTAGAAAAAATACAGATAAAAATAGCGATTATTAAGTGATTTTTTATCATAAAGTTTAAGCAAACGCTTAATGCTGTAAAGTATATACATAGATTAAAACATATTTGCATAAAATTATTAACAAATATTGTGCGCTAGCAGATCATGGCGTGCTAGGAGTGGAGGTAAAAAACTGGCTTGGCAATTACAAAAGTATTTTATAATTGCCTAAGCATTTGAAAAGTATAATTATAACCTTTACTGATAGTGCAGAATAACTGATCACACAGCAATATTTTCGTATGCTAAATTAAGCTGCTTTTTTCAGCGCTTTTTTAAGCTTACCTATTTTGGATTTTTGTTTTGCGACTTTATCTTTACGAGCGCTGATTTCTTTTTTAATCGATTTTACTTCTTTACTGATTGCTTTAGCTGGTTTCTTTGACATTGAGTATTTCCTTTTTAATTATGTAACTCGCTATTGCGAGAGCTGTACTTTATGATAAAAAAGAACCAGATGATACGCGCCAACCAGTTCTTCACTAAAAGTTCATACAACAGAAATAAAACTGAAATTAATAAAATGCCTGTAAAAGCTATCATACTTCCTAAACTAAAATACTAAAGTAGTAATAAACTACCTAACCCTAAGAAAGTGACAAAGCCAACGATATCGGTCACTGTTGTCAAGATTACTGAACCTGACAGTGCGGGATCGATTTTCATTTTATCTAAAATAGAAGGGATCACCACGCCAGACAAAGAGGCTGCAATTAAATTAAGCAAAATAGCCACTGTAATGGTAATACTGAGCATTACATCACTAAACCAAAAATAGGTGAGCACACCAATTACCATAGCCCACACACAGCCATTTACGGCACCTACCCTAAGCTCTTTTTTAAGTAGCGCCTTACGGTTTGAGTCAGTCACCTGACCAAGCGCTAAACCGCGCACGATTACGGTTAACGTTTGGCTCCCTGCTATACCGCCCATTGACGCAACTACCGGCATTAATACTGCCAATGCAACCACTTGCTCAATGGTTGCGCCAAATAAGCCAATAAACCAGGATGCTAAAAATGCGGTTGCTAAATTAATGCCTAACCAAATACCACGGTTCTTCGCACTTTTTCGTACGCTGGCAAATAGATCTTCGTCTTCACGTAAACCACCCGCTTTTGCCGCTGCTTCATCGGTGACCTCTTGGCGTAATTCGTAAGCTGAGGTAACTTTTAATCGCCCCAGTAACTTATTATCGACATTGACAACGGGCATTGCCATTTTTTCACTGTGGATCACCACTTCAGCTGCTTCGTATAAATCATCGTCGGCATGCAGTGAAGTTATATCGTGATCAGCAAAACTTAATAAGGTGTCTGAGTCCTTAGCTTTAAATAACGTGTTAACCGATACCTCACCAATTAGCGTGCCTTTGCGGCTCACTAAATAAATAACCTCGGTATATTGCGGTAAGCCTTTTTGCAGGATTTTTCGTGCGCCACCGACCGTTAGTTTGTCTGAAACCTTAAGTGAATCAAAATCAAGCCAGTGACCAAGTTGCTCTGGCAGATACTGCTGCGCTAATTCATATTGCTTGGTTTGTACTTCATCAAGTTGACGGCGAGCGTATTCAACAAAGCGCTCAGGGATCACTTCTTCAAGTTCAAGTAACTCAGCAACGCTTACTTCATCAAGTAATTTAAAACCGTCATCTTCATCGAGTGTTTGTAATAACCAACGACAGCTATCGGCGCCTAAATTAATGAATATTTCATGCTGGGTGTCTTCATCTAATAACTGCCAAATATCTATACGCTGATCTTTTGGTAAGGCTTCAAATAATAACGATAAATGTTCTGTCGAAAGTATTTCTTTGGCGTCAGCTAACAGCTTATTTTTACGCTCTGTGGTATCACATTGTAAAAGCTCATCAATAAGCTGTGGGAGTTGATCAATCGGGTATTCAATCATGTTGAAGCCTTTGAATTTAACTACTTTGTGTTTAGTTTACCTCAGCTTGAAAAAATAGTTTGAGAAATTTTCGTAACAATACCCACAGCTCAAAAAGCTGCGGGTATTTATTATTTACTTAAACCAGCTTTGTGCTCGCTCCATCAGCAAGTAATTAACTGGTACTAGCAACAAGGTAATAAAGGTCGCAAAAATAATCCCAAAGCCTAAACTTACAGCCATTGGGATTAAAAATTGCGCTTGAGTGGCTTTTTCAAACAGCAACGGCATTAAGCCTATAAAGGTGGTTAAACTGGTTAACATTACAGGGCGAAAACGTGACGCGCCAGCCAGTTTTACCGCTTCCAGTAATTCGCCGCCTTCACTGCGTTTTTTATTTATAAAATCAACTAATACTAGCGAGTCATTAACCACAACACCGATCAGGGCCAACATCCCAAGTAGGCTCATAATGGTTAATTCCATTCCCATAATCCAGTGTCCTACCACGGCACCTATCATACCAAACGGGATCACACTCATGACGATCAGCGGCTGTAAGTAAGATTTAAACGGAATAGCTAATAACGCATAGATAATGAAAAATACAGATACCAACGCCCAAGCAAGCGAGCCGAACGATTCACGTTGTTCTTTCGCCTCACCTTCAAGAGAGTGACTAACGCCAGGATATTGCTGCACCAACTCATCAAGGTAAATTTTTAAATCGGCTTGCAGCACTGTCATATTGGTGTTTTCTTTTTCGATATCTGCCGTAACATTCAGAGTCCGATAGCGGTCGATACGATTAATCGTTGAAGGACTTTGCCCAGGCACTAGTTTAGCTACATGTGATAACGGTACTGTGCCACCGGTTGGGGTGTTAATAAGGATATCTTTTAAGTCAGCCACCGAGCGACGTTCATCAAGAGGTAAACGCACCATAACTCTGACGTCATCACGACCACGTTGAATACGCTGTGCTTGAGCACCAAAAAACGAGTTACGTACTTGCTGTGATACATCAACCCGATTTAAACCCAGTGCTAAGCCTTGCTCTGTTAGCTCAATTTGCAGCTCTTCTTTACCATCAGACATGCTATCAGCAATATCAAATACTGTTGGGTAAGTCGCCAAACGCGCTTTGACCTGCTCAGCCACTTCTTGCAAGGTTGATAGCGAGGTTGCTGTAAGCTGGACATCAATTGGATCTGAACTGCGACCTATTTCAGCCCTAAAAGTTAAGCTTTCAGCGCCAGGGATCACACCTATTAAATCGCGCCATTCACTGGCAAGCTCCCGCGAGCCTATATTAGAGTCACGTTTTTCAGCAGGGGTGATTTCAAAGCGTACACTCCCTGAGTTTGATGCACCACCACGACCACCCGTGGTGGCTAAAATGTTTAAAATAACACTTTCGCCTGTATTTTCATCACGGTACTTATCTTGTAATTGACGTGCTTTATCCGACATATCAATCACGTATTTATTAGTCACTTCAAATGGAGTACCTGTCGGTAATGTTAAGCTAACACGCACCGTTTCGCTCGGAATACGAGGGAAGAAAATAAACTTAGTCCACCCACTGGTAACCATAGTTAAAATAATTAAAAAGATCCCCACAAACAAGCTTACCGTAGCTAGCTTATGGCGTAAGGCCAAGTTTAATAACGGTTGATAATACTTTAAAATTGCATGCTCAAAACCATCAGCAAAACGCTGTTGAAATTTATCAAACTTAGATGGTTCGCCTTTTTGATGGCGTAACTTTATATATTTTAGGTGCGCAGGTAATACAAATTTAGATTCAATCAGTGAGAATAATAATACCGGGATCACAACTACAGGGATCTGTGCAAACAGAGCACCACGACTACCTTCTATAAATGCTAACGGTAAAAATGCCGCAACCGTGGTTAAAACACCAAAAGTCACAGGGGTAGCAACTTCTTGGGTGCCACGAATAGCTGCCTGCTCGCCAGATTCAGCGGTTTTTAAATGGGTATAAACGTTCTCACCGGTAACGATTGCATCATCAACCACAATCCCTAGCACTAAGATGAAGCCAAACAAGCTCATAATATTTAGCGTTACCCCAAACAATGGCATGGCTAAAAATGCGCCCATAAATGATACTGGAATACCAATGAATACCCAAAAAGCGATGGCGGGACGTAAAAATAGCGTCAATAACGCCAGTACCAAAATACCACCTTGTAAAGCATTGGTGGTGAGTGTGGCAATACGACTTTTAACCAGCTCTGAATCATCATCCCAGTAACTTAAATCAAACCCTTGTGGTAATTTACTTTGCTGGCCTTCAATATATTCTTTTACTTCATCGGCTACTGTTATGGCACTTTGTGGACCAATACGATATACATCGATAAAGGCCGCTTGCTTACCATTAAACCGAGTCCGCACTGGGGTTTCTTCAAAGTCATCGCGGATAGTAGCAATATCACCTAGACGAATAATAGTACCATCTCTTTGATTTTTAACTGCAATGCGAGCAAACTCGTCTTTGCGATATGCTTGCCCTTTAGAGCGAATAAGTACATCTCCCCCTTGGGTTTTTAAATTCCCCGCTGAAATATCAGTACTTGAGTTTGATATCGCCCGTGAAATATCACTTAAGCTCAAACTGTATTGACGCAATGTATCTTGGCTTACTTCAATTGCTAATTCGTAATCACGCACACCACTGAGTTCAACTTGAGTAACACTGGGTAAGCGCAGTAATTGGTCGCGCACTTGCTCTGCATATTCACGGGTTTCTTTTTCACCGTAGTCACTGGCAACGGTAACCGCAATAACCTCACGTTTACGCTCAGCTAATGCAACAACTGGCTTTTCAGCATCTGCTGGGAAGGTATTAATTGCATCGACTCGGCTTTTTATATCGGCCAATAACTCTCGAGGATCGTAACCGCTGTCGACCTCAATACTCACTGACGCTGACCCCTCAGATGAGCGACTCGATATTTGTTTGATGCCTTCTAAATCTTGTACTGCCTCTTCAATGCGAATGGTCACCCCTTGCTCTACATCTTCAGGAGTTGAGCCTCGCAAGGAAACACTGACGCTAATACGATCGGTTTCAAAAGACGGGAAAACTTCTAAAGGAATTTGCGTGGTAAGGCTAAATAAACCCGCAAAAACAATGCTGATCAGCAATAAATTAGCTGCAACATGGTTTTTAGTAAACCAAGCTATCATGGCTTATCTCCTTGCGAGCGAGCAGCTTTACGCTTTTGCATCAGCTCTTCAACAGTGATCCCTTGTTTTTTAGCCATCGCTGCTAACTGTTCACGTGACGGTCTTTTGCCAGTAGGCTGACTGCCCTCTTTATCAGCTTCACCAATAACTTTAACAGCAGTACCTGAACTAACTTGACCAAGTGGTGTAAGCACTAACTTATCACCCATGTTCAAACCATCGGCAATAATTGCTTGCGTGGCATTTTGCCACGCTAAGCGGATATTTTTACGCTGTAATACACCTTGATCAACAATATATACATAAGTACCTTGGTAAATAGCACTGTTTGGAATAACCAAGACATCAGCGACTAATTTGCCACTGATCTGCGCTTTAATATATTGACCAATCTTAATCGGGTATTGGTTTTGAGCAGTTGCTTTGTAAGGATCATTGATTTGGGCAACAACATAAAGCTGCTGAGCATTTTCATCGATGGCCCCTTCAGTTCTGGCAACTTGTCCTTGCCACTTTTGCATACCAACTAGGTCAGAGCTAAATTCGACAGTTGAGCCATTGGCATTTTTCATACCATCTCGAAATTGCTCTGGCAAATCAATAAAAGGTAAGTCTTTGTTTTTAATTGGCAACCGTATTTCAACACTATCTATGGCGTAAATAGTTGCCAATTGTGTGTTGTTACTCACCACTTGACCAAGATCCACACTGCGACTTAATACTCGCCCTGCATAAGGGGCTGTTATCTTTGTGCGCTCTAAGTTTAAATTCGCTTTTTCAAGTTTTGCTTGTGCTGAAAGTACTTGCGCTTGAGCTGCGGCTAGTTGCGGTTCTCGCAGTACTAAATTACTTGCCTGCTCACCATTACCTAAACGCTGCCAATCGATAATAGCCTGACGACTACGTGCTTGTTCTTCTTGAAAGCCTTGCTGCGCAGTGAGTAAATTAGCTTGCGCTTCTTTCACTTCAGCGCGGTGATCTCTGTCATCAAGCTGTAAGAGTACATCGCCTTTTTCAAAAAAGCCCCCCTCTCTAAATTGCTCACTGCTGGCGATGATCTGTCCTGAAGCTTGAGCGACCAAGATACTTTGAGTGCGCGGCTTTACAGTACCAAAACTGTCAACCATCACTTGATACGGCTGTAGCTGTAAAGTTTGCACCGCCACACTTATTTGCGCTTTAGGTGGTGAGCCAAAACGCTTTGCTTCTGGTGGGTTTGAGCTAATAAACATTACTAACAAGGCAGTAGCTGCGATTATAGCCGCAGGGATAATAATTTTGGTTTGTTTAATATTCATAATTATTGCTCAGTTGACTCGCTGGTTGGCTGTGAAAAATCGCCACCAAGGGCAATATGGAGATTAATTCGGTTAATAATTAATTGGTTCTTAATTTCAATGACAGAGCTTTGTGCGTCAAAGGACCTATCTTGCGCATCGAGTACCGTAGTGTAAGTTACTAAGCCACTTTGATATTGCTCAAAAGAAAGTTGCTCTGCTGCAATGGCATTTTCTTGTGCCTTAAGTGTAGCTAAGTAGCGAATTTGCAAAGATTGCTCTTGCGAAATAGCTGTTTCCACCTCATTAAATGCATCATATAGGCTGGCTAAATATACTTGCTCCTGACGTAACACAGCTAAACGGGCAGCTTCTTCATCAGCACTTAGCCTACCAGCATCAAAAAGTGGCGAAGAAATACTACCCACTAATGACCATGCTAAGTTTGATGGTGAAAATAAATCACTGACACGATCAGCACTGTCACCTAACGTAGCGCTCAGATTTAAACTTGGAAAACGCTGCTTGTGAGCATAAGCTAAATTAGCATCAGTACTTAATAACTGATACCAGCTCGCCATTAAACTTGGTTTACGTGTGATAAGCTCTGACGGTAAACCTAAAGGGATAGATTTATTTAATAGAGGTAAGTCAGCCTCAACACTTAAAGCACCGCGCGGGTAGTCGCCAGTTAAACGCTCTAAAGCCCGAATTGCTTGACTGAGAGTGGCTTTTTGACCAGCAATACGTGAACGCTCATTGCTTAACTCATTACGCGTTAAATAAACATCTAAGGCATCATTTATACCTTGACGATAACCCGACTCAATAATTGCTAGGTTCTGCTCTGCGTTTTTTTCTCGTTGCTGGTACAGCGCCAATAATTTTTGCGCCGTTATTACATTAAACCAACCACTGACCACATCACCTACTAAGCGTTGTTTTGCTTGTTGAAAATTTGCCTGCTGCGCTAGAAAATCAAGGTTTGCCTGGCGCTGCGCATCAGAAAGCTTGCCCCATAAATCAACTTCATAATTAAGTGTTAAATTTGCTGAACTGACATTGCTATAACTAACTGGACGATTGTTTTTACTGCGATTAGTTCGCGCAGATAAATCTAAACTCGGCCAAAGAGCCGCGCCCGACGCAATTAATTGCTGCTGTTTAATTGCAACATCATACCCAGATTGTAAAATCTCTTGGTTACTTGCTAATGCTTGTTCAACCAATGCAAATACCTGTGGGTTTTCTAATTGTTGAAGCCAATTATCTTCAACCTTAAATGCTGACGCCTTTGCTTGTTGCCATTGCTCAGGAGCATTTGCTGTATGTTGCACTCGTTCAGTTGGATTTAGCTGATTGCTGCATGCACTGAGCAGCAAGGCACTGACTACCACTAAACTCGGCTTAAGTTGCCAAATCATATAAAAACCTGAATTACTTATATTTATGAGTGTAATTCAAGCACCAGTTCACAGATAGCTCAACTGACTTTACATAACATTACAAATATCACAATAAAGAGTCGTTTTTGAGGGTTGAGTTTGCCAATTTATATTTACTAGTGGGAAATGCAAGCCGGTGTTTACGTTTAGAAAGTCAAGCTTGCCTTAATACCAATCGTTTTAAGTTACTGACCATTTGATAACAAGGCATAAATTTTGACATCTAGTTGTTCTGCATGAAAAATTTATAACACAGTTAGCGCTTTGTTTAGCTCGCTAGAATAGTTAAATATTTAAGTCGATTGGTATAAATTATAAGAGCGCTAGTTTGCACGTTATTTATAAAAGGCGCGAGTTTTTGAGATTAAAGATTACAAATTAAAGAATGGTATTGTACAAGAGTCAGAATTGACGCTGTTTTTCTTCGTAAACTGCTAGCTTAGTTTATTTCAGATACAAAAAAGCCCTGCAAATGCAGGGCTTTGATATAAATGGTGCCTCGACCCGGAATCGAACCAGGGACACGAGGATTTTCAATCCTCTGCTCTACCAACTGAGCTATCGAGGCACATAAACTGTGCAAATTAATTGTTAAATTAAACACTTAATCTAAATAAATGGTCCGACTAACCGAGTCGAACTGATAACCTGAACGAATTACTGATCACAAGTCAGTTGCTCTTTCAAATTATCTAAATAAATGGTGCCGACTAACCGAGTCGAACGGTTGACCTACTGATTACAAGTCAGTTGCTCTACCAGCTGAGCTAAGTCGGCACACTAAACTGTGTGCTAAGGCACGTTTCAATTTTAAAGATTGATAACTTTTAATAAATGGTGCCTCGACCCGGAATCGAACCAGGGACACGAGGATTTTCAATCCTCTGCTCTACCAACTGAGCTATCGAGGCACATTAACTGTGCAGATTAGTTGTTAAATTAAACACTTAATCTAAATAAATGGTGCCGACTAACCGAGTCGAACGGTTGACCTACTGATTACAAGTCAGTTGCTCTACCAGCTGAGCTAAGTCGGCACACTAAACTGTGTGCTAAGGCACGCGTAATAATGTTTTAATCATTTGATTTAAACACCACTACTTAAATAATGGTGCCCAGAGGCGGAATCGAACCACCGACACGAGGATTTTCAATCCTCTGCTCTACCGACTGAGCTATCTGGGCAATTTCAGTATTAATAAAAAATCACAAAGGATTTTCAATGCAATTCCCACTTAGCTCTACTGACTTAGCTATCTGGGCGATTTCAGTTTTAATAAAAAATCACAAAGTATTTTCAATACAATTCCCACTTAGCTCTACTGACTGAGCTATCTGGGCAATTTCAGTTTTAATAAAAAATTATAAAGTGTTTTTATACACTTTCCGCTTAGCTCTACTGACTGAGCTATCTGCGTGTGCGGCGTATTAAACTGGTTTTGCCCTTTCAAGTCAACTTTTTTTTTATTCTTTATAACTGTTTGCACGGTTTTTCAACAAACTGTTTAATAAACGTAAAAAACGCTGTTTATTACAACAGCTGTTTGTAGTTTAACGTAACTGTCTATTAATTTAGGCTCCTTGTAAACAACAGCACTAAAAACGTAGTGAATTATTTCTGGTAAATGGTAGGATTGACTTCCAGTACACAAGCGACTGTTTAGATTGCGGTTGATAATAGATTAAGTTGGATAATAAATGCAGAGTAAATTTTCTTCTCCTGTAAAAGGGCTGTTACCTCTTTTTATACTAATAAACTTAGCCGTAACAGCACTCGCTGTGGTTGCTTATTCTTTTTACCCTAGTAACACTGAAGACTCAAAAGCACCACCAAGTTCACTAAGCTTAATAACGTTAGCTGAGCAATTAGACACACCTTTGGTTAATGCATTGACTCGAACAGGACAAGATAATGCCACTCAACTACTAAATTTAAGCGCTTCGCTAAATAATCAATTTGATTACTACTTATATAGATATACACCTACTGCTCAAACACAATTGGTTTTTGCCAGTAATAAACCAGCAATTGCACCGCTAAAACTTGATCAACATTTAGCTGAGCAAGGTATTATCCATCATCAATTAAATTTAAATGATCAACCCGTTGGTGAATTAATCATTAAACAAAAAATCACTGCCCCCCCTCTACTGCCAAATTATTCCATCGTGCTTGCATTGGCTATTGCAGGAGTTGCTGGAGTAAGTTTATTTTTACTAGCGCTGTTTTTTAACGTTTATCTTAATACGCGGATCCGCAAAAGTAGTGACACTCTTGCACATGAATTAGAGAGCATCACTAAATCTGGCAGTTACAATACACATATCGACGAACAATTAGATATCGGCCTTGGCGTTGTAGCTAAAAATATCAATCAACTATTACAGCAAGTACAAGATGCTATCAATAGTAATGACGTAGCCCAAAAAGATTTGCAAAAACTGCAAAGCAGTCTGGAAACTGAAGTGCAAAACCGCACTTTAGCGCTTGAAAAAGCGAGCCATAGAGCTGAGCAAGCTAGCGAAGCCAAAACCACGTTTTTAGCAACTATGAGCCATGAAATACGCACCCCAATGAATGGCGTTATTGGCACCATTGATTTACTAAGACAAACAGATCTCAATGGCGCTCAGCATCGCCTAAGTACAATTATTCGTGAATCAGCCTTTTCACTATTGGGGATTCTGGATGATATTTTAGATTTTTCGAAAATTGAAGCGGGTAAACTAAATATCGACCCAACTCCTTTTTCGGTCTCGGATACTATTGAGGAAGTTGCCAGAGTATTATCATCGGTTGCAAAAAAACGTCAGCTTGATTTAGAGCTAGCTATAGCACCTGATATACCAGTTAATTTAATTGGTGATACTGTTCGCGTTCGCCAAGTACTTTATAACTTATGTAGTAATGCAATTAAATTTACTAGCACCGATGAAAATCGTCTAGGTCAGGTACGCATTGCTGTAGAAGTGGCACAAAATACTGCTGACCATTTTACTCTGCGTTTTAGCGTCAGCGACAATGGTAAAGGTATGAGCCAAGCTCAACTGCGTGAAATATTCAATCCATTTATTCAAGCTGAAGGATCAATTACCCGTGAGTACGGTGGCACAGGCCTAGGTTTATCTATTTGTAAAAGTTTAACCGAGTTAATGTTAGGGTCCATTAGTGTTACCAGCGATATAGGTATTGGTAGTGACTTTGTGGTGGAATTGCCATTTAGTACTGAAAACACCATAAAGTATGCCCATAAAGGTGCGTTGAAAGATCATTCTGTAATACTCATCACTGAGCATCAAAGCAGAAAACAAACGCTTTCTCGTTATTTATCATTTATGGGGGCAAACACAATTACGGCGCAAACGGTGCAAGAAATTGAACAATCTCAAGATAACCCTGGCGTTATCTGGGTGCTTGATGGGATCGATTCAATGGATAGCATTAATTACTTATTACGCCGTTTACTGTACACCCTTGAAGATAATAACCAACAGGTGATCGTACTTAGTAAATTAGATGAAGCCGCAATAAATCATAAAAACATCTTCTATCTCAATGCGTCGCCATTGTGTAAGTCAAACTTTATGATGTCGTTATTGGTTGCTGCGGGGCTGCATACACCAAAACAAGTTAAACCTGTTAAAACCCTTAATAATTATTTAAATATTGAACAAGCACGTGAAGAAAACAAACTCGTGCTACTTGTTGAAGACAATGTTTTGAATCAACAAGTACTTACCGATCAACTACATTTACTTGGGTTTGGCGTTGAAGTTGCTGATAACGGCGAGCAAGGTTTAAAAATGTGGCAAAGCGGCCGTTACCCGTTAATTTTAACTGATTTACATATGCCTAAAATGTCAGGTTACGACATGGTTGAAAAAATTCGCGACGAAGCTGCACAACTTGAAGACATCAACGCTCAGCCTTATGTTATTGCAATAACAGCAAATGCCTTAAAGGGTGAAAAAGAACGCTGTTTAAATGCTGGTATTAACGATTTCATTACTAAACCAGTTGAATTAAATACGCTAGAGGCAACTCTTAATAGTTGGAGTGAAAGCAAGCAAGGACCGATTACGGCTTCTCCTAATAAGCCGTCAGCACCAATTAACTTTGAAATGCTCGCTAAATACATAAACAATGATGAAGCAAAGCAGTTACGATTCTTTAAAATGTACTTAGAGCAAAGCCATACGTTAGCTAAAGACATTAACACAGGGGTAATGACCAGTGATAAAGAAATAATAATTGCAGCTTGCCACCAACTTAAATCTATATCAAAAACAATTGGCGCAGAAAAAGTAGCTGAGCTAGCTGCTGACTTTGAAGATAACTGTAAAGAACAAGACTTAACCAGTGATCAACTAATTGAACTGCGTGACAATTTAGAGATTGAGTACTCCCGTGTTGCGCAGTTTTTAAAAGAACAAGTTAGTAATGCCCAAGAGCAAGATGATCTGATTTAATTCAAGCAGTAAAAAAGGGCTTATTGCCCTTTTTATTCGCATGTGAAAATTATTTTTCTGGCGGACGGTAGCCTTCGATTTCTACATCTTTATCTTCGAACAAAAAGCCAACCATTTGCTCTTCTAGAAAAGTACGATGCTCTGGGTCCATCATATTTAAATGTTTTTCATTGATCAGCATTGTTTGCTTGTGCTGCCACTGTGCAAATGCTTCTTTAGAAATATTATTAAAAATCCTTTCACCCAACTCACCTGGGTAAAGTTGGAAACCAAGCCCTTCGGCTTCTTTTTGTAACTTTTGACAAAATACAGTACGTGCCATGATTGCTCTCTTGTGCTCTTCGAAACGATATCAGTTAGTGTAAACTATTGTAGCAATTTGTTTAACTAGCTTTTTAGTTGGGGCGGCTAAACCAACCTCTATTGACTGGTCCAACAGGTACCAAACTAGTTGTCGCTCATTCACCATATCAGGCACTTTATGCAAAGTGAGTACATGCGGATTAATAGTTAATTCAAAGTGCGAAAATATATGCGTAAAAGGCTCAATTGGCACAGTTGTAACAGCAAGCCCTTGCTGCGCTAAAAAAGTATCTAACTGAGATTTTTGCTCAAATTCAAAAAAACTAAATAAACCGCCCCATATTCCTGAGTTAGGCCTTTTTTCCATCAATACTTGATCATTACATTGAATAATTAATTGATGGCACACTTTCTTTGGCACTGCTTTTTTAGGTTTTGAATGAGGGAACTGTTTTACCTGCTCAGTCTTATACGCTCCACAACGCGAACGCAACGGGCAAGGTTGGCAGTCAAACTTGCTACGTGAGCAAAGGCTTGCTCCTAAATCCATCATTGCTTGGTTAAACTCAGTCACTTGTTTTGCTGGAGTTAACTGCTCTGATAGTTGCCATAATTGGTTTTCAACTTTTTTGACTCCGTACCAACCTTCAATCATAAAAAATCTGGCAAGCACACGTTTTACATTACCATCTAATATAGGATGATGTTGGCCAAGAGAAAGCGATAAAACAGCTCCTGCAGTCGAGCGCCCAATTCCTGGCAAAGCGACAACCTCATCTAACGTTGTTGGAAACTCACCTTTGTATTGATCTCGAATTATCTTTGCGGTTTTATGTAAATTGCGAGCTCGAGCATAATAGCCCAATCCGGTCCAGTGATGCAGCACGTGATCTTCATCTGCATTTGCTAAAGCGATAATATCTGGAAAACTTTGCATAAACTTTTCAAAGTAAGGAATAACTGTGACTACCTGAGTTTGTTGCAACATCACCTCAGACACCCACACCTTGTAAGGTGTTTTATTTAATTGCCAAGGTAAGGTTTTACGCCCATGTAATTCATACCAATCGACTACTTGCTGAGAAAACCAGCTTGCTTCACTGTTGTTTAACTTCAAAATAATTACTTTTTAAACCCGACTCTTAATGGCGCTCAGTCTATTGCAGTGAGTTAAAATATCAAGTTATAAACATACACAAAAGATAAGGCCTTGTGATCAACGCCGTGGTCAGGGATAATACGCCACCATTTTAAGACATGTTGTTTTCATCAGGCCAAAATATATGAGTGATTCAAGTAACGATAACCTTGAGCAAGCGATGCAAGAAGGTAAATATATTCGTACCATTCGCAGTTTTGTTAAGCGCGAAGGTCGTTTAACCAAAGGACAAGCTGCGGCAATTGAAAAATGCTGGCCAACCATGGGGCTTGAACATCAACAAGGCATGCTTGATCTAGCCCAAGTATTTGGTAATGACAACGACGTTGTTTTAGAAATTGGTTTTGGCATGGGTAAATCATTGGTCGAAATGGCCAAGAGCGCACCACACCTTAACTTTATTGGTATTGAAGTACACCGCCCAGGTGTTGGCGCATGTTTAATGGATGCTGATGAAGCAGGCATTACAAACTTACGTATTTTTGAGCATGACGCTGTTGAAGTATTTGCTGATTGTATTGCAGAGGGCAGCATTACTACGGTGCAACTATTCTTCCCTGACCCATGGCATAAAAAACGCCACCATAAGCGTCGTATTGTGCAACCTGCATTTGTAGAGAGCTTGCGTAGCAAATTAAAAATTGGCGGTGTATTCCATATGGCAACAGATTGGGAAAACTACGCTGAACATATGCTTGAAGTAATGCAAGCAGCGGAGCATTTTAAAAACCAATCTGAGACTAACGATTATGTACCACGTCCTGATTTACGTCCCTTGACGAAATTTGAGCAACGCGGCCATCGTTTAGGTCATGGCGTTTGGGATTTAATGTTCGAGCGTATTAGCTAAATTAATCAAAACAACTTTAAGGCAAAGCCATTTATGAGCGCATTAACTAATCCAAGTTCACTTTTACTACGCAATAGTGCAAACCTAATGGCGGACTCTATTTTAGTAGTTAATTTTGTGCAAGATGGCTTTTTGTCACAACTGCGCCAGTTAAATCCAAACAGCAAGATCAGCGCTTTTAGTTACAACCATGCTAATGGTGAGTTTGCTAAAAATATCAACAGTATTGATGTTTGTGTTAGCCATGAGATAGCCGGTCAACACTTTGACCTCGTTATTTATTATTACCCAAAAGCAAAACCTGAAGCATTGATGACGTTGGACAATATTCGCGCGGTTATCAACCCAGACGCTGAGTTACTGGTGGTTGGTGAAAATAAAAGTGGTGTGAAATCGATTGAAAAGCAATTTAGTAGCCACTGTGAATACAGCAATAAAATCGATAGTGCCCGCCATTGTGCTTTGTATTTATTCACCGAGATAAAAACCTTAGCTGAGTTTGTTATTACTCGTTACCATAAGCAATTTAATGTTGATGTTGCTGGCGTTAGTTTTAATGCCATCAGCGTACCTGGTGTATTTAATCACGGTGAACTTGATGGCGGTACTAAAATACTGTTAGAGAATGCACCTGTAATTAAATCTGGCAATGTACTGGATTTTGGCTGTGGCGCGGGTCTTATTGCGACCTTCTTAGGTTTAAAAAATCCAGCTTTGAATTTTACCTGTACGGATGTTAGTGCTCTTGCAGCTTATGCAACCTCGCAAACATTGGCACTTAACGGTGTTAACGGTAGCGCTTTACTAAGTGATGGGTTAGCAAATGTAACTGGAAAATTTGAGCTTATTATTTCAAATCCACCATTTCATACCGGTATTGCCACTGATTATACTGTTGCTGAACAGTTTTTAAGTGGTGCTAAACAGCACTTGACTAAGCAAGGCAAGTTAACCATTGTTGCAAACTGCTTCTTGAAATACCCGCCAATTCTAGAAGCTCAGTTCGGTAGTTATCAAGTAGTACACAAAACCAATAAGTTTTCAGTGTATAGCAGTTAATTGCTGCTATAACCTCACAAACGCTGCCAAATAATATAAATGGCAGCTTTTCAACAAAGTTATTATATTTTTTAGTCACTTTGATAGGTCTTTGCTAGACTTACAGCAACTAGATAAAAATTAAATAACTTGGCCTTCATTACAATAATGTCTAAATCAACATCGCCAACAAGTATTCGCAAAGCACTGATAAGCGCAGTCATGCTTGTTACTGCCTTGTGTTTATCGTTATCTATTTCTATTTCAACCTACCTAGATGTCAAAGAGCAAAAGCAATTAATTGTCAACAAGCTCAATATTCTCGCTGAAATAATCGCTTTTAATGCACAAGTAAGTGTACTGTTTGATGATAGGAAAACCGAAGAGCAACGCCTTAAATCTTTCGAAAAAATTCCACTCATTAAAAACATACATATTTATGCAATCGACGAAATATCAAATAAAGCAGTATTTTTTACCAGTTTCAATGCACGAAAAACCCCACCAGTGCCACTTCGAGTTGATAGTATTGAGCAACTTCAAGAACCTAGAATCACTGAAGACTACATAGAGCTAATCAAACCAATTACTTACGAAGGTGATATTAAGGGTTATGTGTATATTCGTGGTGGCTTAGAGCGCCTTAACGCCTATATTAACCAAAAAATTCTTATTGATATCCTTTTAACGCTATTCGTTTTAATACTGGTTTATTTTGTCGCAAAACGAATTCAAAAGCGTATTGCCGACCCCATTGACCAATTAAGTACGTTGCTGCAAGATGTTTCGAAAAATCATAATTATAGCGCCCGAGCTCCGAAAACTAATATTACCGAAGTCAATATGCTTTCGAATAGTTTAAATATCATGCTAACTCGCACACAAAATCAAATAGAGCGTCATAAGAATGATAAGCAAGAAATTAAACAGTTAAACCAAAGCCTAGAAGAAAAAGTAAATCAACGTACAATCGCACTCCGAGAGGCAAATCAAGAGTTGCTAACAACCCTTGAGCGAATGCATCAATACCAAAACCAAATTGTTGAAAGTGAAAAAATGGCCTCTTTAGGGCAGATGGTTGCAGGTGTTGCACATGAAGTAAATACACCGATTGGCTTAGGGATCACTGGTTCTACCCTGCTTCGCGATAAACTGGCAGAAATAAGTCTAGGGTTTGAGCAAAAAACCTTAACCTCAAACCAATTGAAGCGCTTTATCGACAATGGCATAGAAAACTTAGACCTTATCTATCGAAATTTAAATCGTGCTGCGGAACTGGTATCCAGCTTTAAAAAAGTAGCAGTAAACCAAGATGGTGAGCTTAATTCGCTGATCAATATGCATGATCTTATAACTAACGTAATGCTTTCTATGCGTACTGAACTAGAGATCAAGGCTCCTAAAATCGTTATTCATTGTTCTGAACAATTGATGATCGAAAGTAAAGCGGGTCCCCTACAACAGGTATTACAGCAATTATTAAGTAACTCGATAATCCACGGCTTTAAAGATAATAAAAATAACGAAATAGAAGTCACAGTGGAACGTAACGAAAGTAGCTTGATCATCAACTATTACGATAATGGTATCGGAGTTGATAAAAGCGTTAAAAAACGCATTTTTGATCCCTTTGTTACCACTAAGCGCGGCGAAGGTGGCAGTGGTTTAGGTATGCATTTAGTTTACAATTTAGTCACACAAGCCTTAGGAGGCAGTGTTTACTTTGATGATCAAAATATAGAAGGTACGCGCTTTATAATTACCTTGCCATTAACAGAGGCAAGTAAAGTATGAGATTAACAGGTTTATTACTGGCTCTGATGCTGCTGTTTCCTACCTTTTTACAGGCCAAATCCCCTGAACAAGTCAAATCGGCGTTCCTATTTCAGATTGCAAAATTCGTCGAGTTCCCTAAAGTTAACAATAAACAGGCTGTGACTTTTTGTTTTTATGACGTTGAACATGGGATTGGTGAGCTATTAAAGGATAATTCGAATCTTAAAATTAACGATATACCGATTGAAACCGTATTAATTAATAAAAAACAGCAAATTTCTGAACTTTCTCGCTTTTGTGATATCACATACATTGATGAAACAATGGAAGATGATATAATTCCACTTTGGATCGATACCATTTCATTAAGTACCTTAACAGTTGGTGAGAGTATCAGTTTTTTAGAAAAAGGAGGCGTTGTCTCTTTGGTCCAAGAAGGGAATAAAATCCGACTGTATATCAATAAGCAGCAGTTGTTGCGCAGCAGTTTTAAAGTGCAATCTCGGTTATTAGCTGTTTCTAAATTTCATCCGAATTGATTTTACTTGTTAACAATTGGATATACTCCTATAATCACTAGTATTCGGTTTTATAATACAATACCGAATTAATTGTAAATAAAATATTCCGAAAAAGGTTAATTAATAATGCAAACGCCAGTCATTCTGATTGTAGAGGATGAAGACGTAACTCGACTAAACCTCGTTAGTTTATTTGAAGCTGAAGGTTACAAAGTTATTGAAGCCATTGATGGCGATGACATGCATGACAAGCTTACAAATAATGATGATGTGAACCTTGTAGTTATGGACATCAACCTGCCAGGCAAAAACGGGCTAATACTAGCGCGTGAATTACGTCAAAAGCGTAACGTTGGACTTATTTTCCTAACCGGTCGTGATAATGATGTAGACCGTATTTTAGGCCTAGAAATTGGCGCGGACGACTATATTACTAAGCCGTTCAATCCTCGTGAATTAACTATTCGTGCTCGTAACTTGCTTTCTCGTACTGCCCTTGGTGGTGAAGAATCAAGCCTTGAAACAAATGGTGTGATCACATTCAATGGCTGGGAACTTGACGAAAATAGTCGCTGTTTAACATCGCCAAATGGTGATGCCAAACGTTTACCTAAAGGTGAATACAGAGCACTGCGTCTAATGCTTGACTCTCCGGGCCGTATTTTCAGTCGTGAGCAACTAATCAAGCATATGACTGGTCGTGAGTTACGTGCGAATGACCGTACCGTTGATGTAACGATCCGTCGTATCAGAAAGCATTTTGAAAGTGATAACAGCACATCTGAGCTTATCAGCACCATCCATGGTGAAGGTTATCGTTTCATTGGTAAAATTGATAGTTAATATCTGTTTTACCAAGTAATGACAGCATTAACGTTCTAATTGCTGTAAGAATAAATGAAGGGCATGTTGCCCTTCATTTATTTTATCTGCCAATATTACTAACCAAGTCTTTAATACTTCATCACTTTCTTCAATAGAACCATGTTCCATGGTCTTAGCGTGTAACTGTACATCATTTAAACCAACTGAACCTGCAGCACCTTTAAGCTTATGTGCTACAGACTTATACTCTTCACGGTCACCGGCTGCTAATGACGTTGCTAACTCTTGCTGATACTGTGGATTTAGCTTTTCAAATAAACTGCTGCTGCGCTTAAATGTTACTATGCCCATCGAATTAACAAAATCTTCAATGGTTTCAACATCAAGTAACTCTACATTGATATTTTCACTGGCTTCTTTGCTAACCGTCAGGCGTGTTTCATCAGACTGTTGTAGATGTTTAATATCAAATAGTTCAGCCAGCATTTTATCAAGCTTCGTGGTATTGATAGGTTTAGCTAATGCGCCTTGAATTGAGATCCCTTGTAACTCTTCTTCGGCGCTACGCACATTAGCCGTAAGCGCGACAATAGGTAACTTATCAAAATGGCTATCGGCACGGATCTGTCTTGCTACTTCATCGCCATTAATATCTGGCAGTTGCATATCTAGCAGTACTAAATCCAGATCATCCTCAGTTTCAACAAACGACAATGCATCTTCACCGGTTTCAGCCCAGATAACTTCATGACCACGTTGCTCAAGTAAGTTAGTGGCGATTTCAGCATTAAGCGGCACATCTTCAACTAGCAAGATATTCAAACTACGGCCAACATAACTTTGTTCAGCCGGAGCGATACAAAGCGCCAGCGGTATTTCAACCACAAAACAGCTGCCCTCTCCTTCGGTACTGCTTACATGTAATTGTCCTTTCATTGCTGTAACCAAAGCCTTGGTGACCGCTAAACCAATACCTGATCCTATCGCATTAGTACCATTTAAATCCGGCGCTTTATAATACATATCAAAAATACGATGTAATTGCTCTTGTGGAATACCTTGCCCGGTATCTGTTACTTTCATGACTAACCACGCGCCATCCGCACGATTTTCCCGAGCACACGCTAATTGAACTTTACCTTTTTGGGTAAATTTAACCGCATTATTTATTAAGTTCCATACCACTTGGCGTAATCGGGTCGGATCTAGCTGCGCATAAATATCCAGCATACCTTTGCGCTTAATTTCAAACTCTAAGTCTTTTTGCTCAGCGATCAATCCTGCAAAGTTAACCACATCATTAATAAAATCAGAGACGTTTATTGAGTCGGTAACAATATCGAGTTGTTCGCGATCTATCTTATCTAAATCTATAATATCATTAAAAATATTTCCTAATGTTTCAGCACTAGAAAATACGGTGTTACACCAACTACGTTGCTGCTTATCCAAGTCGGTGTCTAGTAACATACGGGTTAAACCCACAATACCATTGAGTGGAGTTCGTAATTCATGACTTAGGGTGGCAATAAATTTCCCTTTGTCTTTATAAGCGGTTTCAAGTGCTTGAGCTGCTTCTTTGCGGCTGGTGATATCACGCCCAAATGCTAATAAGCCAATGTAATCACCGTCATCATTAATAAATGGGAGCTTGCGCATTTCAAACCAACGGTTTTCATTGCCTACAGGGTATTCAACATCAAGCGTTAAAGCGGCGTGAGTTTTTTCGACTTTGTTATCAGTTAGTAATACTTCCGGTAAGAATTGCGTTGGGTAAATCTCCTCTGCAGTTTTACCTATTAACTCGTCACTTGATTTCCCCATAACCTCTTCAAACATTTTATTACAGCCGGCAAAAACACCATTGTTATCACGGTAATAAAATAAATCAGGGGATGAATCAACAATAGAGCGCAGTAACATGCCTTGTTGAGCAAGCTCTTGCTGGGTTTTTTTACGTTCAACTATTTCTCGCCTGAGTTCTTCGATTGCACGGTGCTTGGCATGAAATGCCATTTTACGTTCATCTATCTCTACATTTAAGCGATTGATATTATCTTTTAAAGTTTGATTTAATAATTTTTCTTGCTTAGTGGCACTATCTAAATACGCATAGGAAGCATCTAACTGGCGGATTGAATTGATCAACACACTGATAATAATGGGCGACACTACTGCAGTAAAAAATATCACGGCAAGCACATCGACAAGCATCACCTCGCCTACTGCAACATAATAAAACATACACGATAATATTAATGCCAGTACTAATAGTAAGACATAACAAATAGTTGCGGTTTTGAATTCACCAAATCGAGTAATTAAACTAGAAAGTATTCGAGCCCATGGACTCAAAGAGGAATCGATCATATATAAATCTGTCTCTTAGCTATACATATAAGTATATAAAAAATCAGCTGACTACACAGCTATAAAAAAACGACTAGTGTTAGGATTTTAGCACTTTTGCATTAACTATTTTCATGTTCCGCGACGAAAACAGAAAATTTTCATCTACCACGTATTTTTTATTTATTTCGTGTAAAATATTGCGCTTTACAATTGCCAATAACGAGATTTTCCATGCAAAGCAACATGCCCGATATAGCAGATACGGCTCCCGCCTTACAAACAGGTAAATTAGACTGGGTTGGTATGGCTGATATTGAACTGCCTTTTTTATTTGAATCTCGTGATCTTGCGCCTATTAATGTCAACGCTAAAGCTCGTGCTTTTGTTAATCTTCACAAAGAAGACGCAAAAGGTATTCATATGTCGCGGTTATTTTTAGCGCTCGATACCCTGTCAACTGAGCAACACGTTAACCCGCAAACTATTGCACAAGCGCTCGATAGCTTTATCTCTAGTCACACTGGATTAAGCGACCAAGCTAAAATTGAATTTAAGTTTGAACTACCGCTGCGCAGAAAATCACTCCTTAGCGGCAAAGCGGGTTGGAAAAGCTACCCGTTGACCATAGTGGCAAAAATTGACCGCGGTGTACTTAGTTTTGAATTAAGCCTTGATGTAACTTACTCATCAACTTGCCCATGCTCAGCGGCATTAGCTCGCCAACTTATTCAACAAGCCTTTGTTGAAAAGTTTCAGCAGCATACTCTTAGCCATGAAGAAGTGGTCAACTGGCTTGGCAGTACCGATGGCATAATCGCCACACCGCATTCTCAACGCTCTATTGCCAATGTAAAAGTCAAACTAGATAGTAGCATCCGTGAGTTTGATATTTTGAGCTTGATCGATACTCTTGAAGATGAGCTTAAAACCCCTGTACAAGCGGCAGTTAAGCGTGAAGATGAGCAAGAATTCGCCCGTTTAAATGGTCAAAATCTGATGTTTTGTGAAGATGCTGCGCGTAAAATCAAAGCCGTGTTAGAAGATGCACAATACGCCGATTACTGGTTACAAATAAACCATTATGAATCTCTGCATGCCCATGATGCTGTAGCGATTGCAGTAAAAGGAATTGCTGGCGGATACCAGCCATAACTTAGCTGTTATAAAGTGTAACTTCATTACAACTGGGCACGTAAATTGCTAAGTAATTTATAGTGTCAATTTGTTGTTGTGGAGTTACCGTATGGAATTCGCTTTATTATCAATTTTAGTATTAGTCGTAGGGGCATCTGTTGTTGCGTCAAAGTTTACCGATGATGGCGGAAACCCTTACCCATTCACGCGTAAAACCAGTGTATTTACGCAAGTTGAAAGCTCATTCTTAAACCTTTTAGAACGTGCTGTAGGCGATCAATATAAAATTGTTAGCCGTGTAAAATTAATCGATATCATTGATTGTAAAAAAGGTTTATCTGCTAAAGCTAAACGTGCTGCAATCGCTAAAGCAAAAAACAAACAACTGGATTATGTGCTGATTGATAAAGAAAAGATGACGATTGTGGCAGCGGTTGACTTAGTAAACAACGCCAATAAAGATGGTCATAAAGCACAACGAGACTGGTTTGTTAATGGTGCACTTGAAGCTGCTGGCATTCCACATATCCGTATGAAAGTTAAATCTGGCTATCGGCCATCAGAAGTACGCGAAGCAATTATGTTTAAGCTTGGCAAGCCGACAGCACAAAGTAGTCGCCCGACACGCAACCGTGTTACTAAGCCGGCGGTACTATCTCCTTCGCAAGCTAAAGCCCATTCCACAGCTTTAGCTGAAATATAAGTTTTCTTAAACGATAAAATGCGAGCTTTTAAGCTCGCATTTTTGTTTTTTATCGCTAACTTCACGTATAATCTAAACATCTAATTAGAGGAATTTAAAATTATGAATGTCGGTATTATTGGCGCGATGGAGCCAGAAGTTAAAATTTTGCGTGAAGCAATGCAAAATCCACAAATTCTAACTAAAGCAGGTTTCACTTTTTATACAGGTGAATTAGCTGGTAACACTGTGACTTTAGTGCAATCAGGTATTGGTAAAGTCGCCTCTAGTATTGCAACAACGTTATTGATTGATAATTTTCAACCAGACTGTGTGATCAACACAGGCTCTGCCGGTGGTTTTGATCCATCTCTGAGTGTTGGCGACGTGGTAATTTCATCTGAGGTACGTCATCATGATGTTGATGTAACCGCTTTTGGTTATGAAATTGGCCAAGTACCACAGATGCCTGCTGGTTTTGCCGCTCACCCTAAATTAATAGAGGCTGCACAACAAAGTGTTGAAAGCATCAGTGACGTGAAGACCCTGATCGGCTTAATTTGTACTGGCGATTCATTTATGTGTGATCCGGTGCGTATTGATAAAGCCCGCGCGGACTTCCCTACTATGTTAGCTGTAGAAATGGAAGGCGCTGCCATTGCACAAGTATGCTTTTCTTTAGCTACACCGTTTGTAGTGATCCGTTCAATGTCTGATATTGCAGGTAAAGAGTCACCACAGTCATTTGAAGAATACCTAGAAACCGCTTCAATAAACTCATCAAAAATGGTGGTCGCATTACTAGAAAAGCTGACTACGGTAACGCTCTAACGTGTTACTCAATTTAGTTCAGCAACATTTGGACTTTATTGTATTTATATTAGCGCTCCTTGCTGAGCGCTTTTTACCTTTGGTAAGCTGGTATCACCCAAATATATTTTTAACTGCGGTATTTAGAGCTCTTGGGAAACGCGTTTTTCGAAAGAGTGAACCTGCAAGTTACCAATATTTGTCATCCTCGTTATGTTTCACCTTAGTCATTTTAGTGATCATGACCTTGGTAGTCTTACTGCTTGAATTCGCCTATTACCCTGAACTATTAGCTGGGTTAATTTTATACCTCTGCCTAGAGTGGCGAAGTGTAGAAAGTAAAGCACTGCGCATTGCACGACTCGTTAAACAAAATCAAAAGTCTACAGCCCGAGAGTTATTAAAACCGCTACTTGCTCGTCAGGTAGATAAATTATCAGGCCCAGGTCTTTGCAAAGCCATCATGGAAACGCTGATCTTAAGAGTTGCTCGTCATTACTTTAGCGTTATTTTCTTTTATCTACTATTTGGCCCTATGGCTGCACTGGCTTATCGCTTACTGACTTTGATCCACCAAGCTTGGCGCAAAGATATTATGCCTAATAGCCCATTTTTAAAATCACTTAGTTGGCTATTATATATTCTTGAGTGGTTACCTACGCGGATATTGGCGCTGACTATTGCAGCAAGTAAAGCCAGTAAATTGAGCATTCATTATATCAAGCATTATGGACGACATTTTTATCAAATAAATAGTGGCTGGTTATTAAGTTGTTGTTCGGCCTCTGTTGGTGTGCAACTCGGTGGCCCTGCCATATACCAAGATACTCGATTTGATAAAATGCGTATTGGTACTGAACGTTTACCGCAGGCTGATGATATTACTGTATTGATCAATCGGCTAAATCAAGCGCGTGGCTTTTGGTTACTGGTTATATTTGGCATCGAAATCATTAAAACAATGTTGTAGATCACAAAGAGTAAAAAACCAGCCGAAGCTGGTTTTTAAAACTGAATTTTCATTCTTTACCTATTAAGCACAGGTAATATTTGCAAACTTACGCTTACCAACTTGATAAATAGCTGTGCTGCCTTTTGCAATTTCAAGCTTAGTATCAGTGACCTTTTCTTCGCCATTGATTTTAACTGCGCCTTGTTTGATCATTCGCATAGCTTCTGATGTACTCGCAACTAAGCCAGCTTCTTTAAGCAAGTTAGTAATAAATACGGTATCTTCATCAATCGTTACAGTCATATCTGGGATATCATCCGGTAACGCATTTTTTTGAAAACGTTTAATAAAATCTTCATGCGCACCAACAGCTGCCGCATCGCTGTGAAAACGAGCAATCATTTCTTTTGCTAAATCGATTTTAGTATCACGCGGATTAGTACCTTGTGCAACCTTTTCTTTAAGCGCAGCAATTTCGTCAATTGATAAGCTACTTAGCAAATCATAATAACGCCACATCAGCTCATCACTAATAGACATGATCTTACCAAACATATCGTTAGGAGCATCAGTAATACCAATGTAGTTACCTAATGACTTAGACATTTTTTGCACACCGTCGGTGCCCTCAAGTAAAGGCATCATTAATACGGTTTGTGGCTTTTGGCCTTCGTCTTTTTGTAGCTCTCGACCCATTAATAGATTAAAGCGTTGATCAGTACCACCGAGCTCAACATCAGCTTCAAGCGCAACTGAATCCCAACCTTGCACTAATGGATACAAAAACTCATGAATCGCAATTGATTGTCCGCCAGCATAACGCTTTTTAAAATCATCACGTTCTAGCATACGAGCAACCGTTTGACGTGCTGCTAGCTTGATCATACCTGCAGCGCCTAAATTCTCCATCCAAGTTGAATTAAAAGCAACCGTGGTTTTAGCCGGATCAAGAATTTTAAATACTTGTTCTTTATATGTTTCAGCATTTGCCAATACATCTTCACGGGTTAGTGGCTTACGAGTTACATTTTTACCCGTTGGGTCACCAATCATACCGGTGAAATCACCAATTAAGAAAATCACTTCATGACCTAAGTCTTGGAAGGTTTTCATTTTATTAATTAGCACAGTGTGACCTAAGTGTAAGTCAGGTGCAGTTGGATCAAAACCAGCTTTGATCTTTAGCTTTTTACCAGACTTTAGCTTTTCGACTAACTCGTCTTCAATTAATATTTCTTCAGCACCGCGTTTTATCTCTGCTAGAGCGGTTTGTAAGTCCACTATGTATTACTCCAAAAAATTCAGTCAATCTGGTGATTCTAGCGTAAATCCGCGCCAGTTTAAATCTACAAAACACTGGTATTAACGCTTTATTAAGTATATCCTGCAATATTAGTGATTAATTATCTTGACAGCAGGAAAAGGCACGTTATGGTTCGCGTTGTGCACACTCTCCCAAAAAAACACAAATTGCTTATTTTAGGCTTGGTTTCTGCTATTGCTGCTTTAACACTCATTCCTTCAGAAAAAGCCACCGCCTCTAAAGACAATAGCGCTGATGCGTTAGAAATTGGCAAGCGCTACGAATTACAAATTAAAGTTGATGACGTTGAGCAATTAACTGAATTAAATTCGCAAGAAGATGCAGCAAAACTCCCAGAATACGATCTTATCGATTTCGAAGTTAAAAACGGTGACAATTTAGCACTTATTTTCAAACGCGCCGGATTCTCGGCGCAAACCGTTCATAAACTGCTTAATACCAATGCAGAAACACGTAAACTTAGTAAAATTCACCCTGGTGAAACATTAAGCTTTGCTACCGCCGAAGATGGTTCTTTGGCACAGTTACGTTATGTGATTTCAAAAACAGATACCCTGTTCGTTACATTAAATGAAGAAGGTAACTACGATACGTCTATTGATAGTAAAGAAATTGAAACATTAACTAAATCAACAGGCGGAGAAATTACTAACAGCTTTTGGACCTCAGGTATTGCTGCTGGTTTAAGTGAACGGCAAATAATGAACTTTGCTGATATATTCGGTTGGGATGTGGATTTTGCCAATGATATCCGCAAAGGCGATCAATTTGGTTTAATCTATGAATCGCATTATGTTGATGGCGAGTTTATTGGCACAGGTAAAATTATTGCCGCTGAGTTTATTAACCAAGGTCAACGTTACGCGGCTATCCGTCACAGCGATGGTACTTTTTACACGCCTGAAGGGCGTAGTATGAAAAAAGCATTTTTACGTGCACCAGTTAACTTTAAATATATTAGCTCAAGCTTTAATCCGCGTCGCTTACACCCTGTAACAGGACAAGTAAGAGCACACCGTGGGATTGACTACGCAGCTCGTACTGGAACGCCAGTAGTTGCCTCTGGTAATGGTAAAGTAATTAAAGCTGGTTACAGTAAGTATAATGGTAACTATATATTTATTAGTCACGGCACACAGTACGTCACTAAATACCTACACCTTAACAAGAAACTAGTTAAAACTGGTCAAAAAGTTAAGCAAGGTCAAAAAATTGGTACTGTCGGCTCCACCGGTCGTGTAACAGGCGCGCACTTACACTACGAGTTTTTAGTTAACGGCGTTCACCGTAACCCTAAAACGGTTAAGTTACCGAAGTCAGAGCCTCTGCCTCGCGACGAGCTTGCTAAGTTTAAACCAATAGCAGATAACTTCTTAGCGCAGCTAGAGCGCAACCGAGAGCTACAGTTAGCGCTTAAGTAAAGCCGCCAGCGGCCAGAAAATATAAAACCGTTGCTATGCCAATAGCAACGGTTTTTTTGTGGATCTGTAGCCATAAGCCATAAGCCATAAGCCATAAGATTGTGTGTTCTGACCCCGATAAAATAGTCACGCGTTAATTTACAATAAAACAAAACTAATCAGCAACTAACTGTATACATCAATAGCAGCTTGAATTTTGTCCAATGTTACTGCTCTCTACCATTTGGGTGTATTGCTGCATTTAGAAAAGTGAAACGAAGTTACTAATTATATACAGCTGTTTATTTGATGACTAAGATAAATACATCGTAATATGGAGATTTGTCGGTTTATAAAACGACAAATGTCGTAGATAAAATTATTAGGCAACCCTATGTTTAACATCTTCAAAAAGGTAAAGTTTGAGCCCGAATTCCCAATCATAGAGTTGGATTTAACTCCTGATAAAGTATTCAGAAAGCTATCGACTTTCTCATCAGTAGAAAGGATTGAAGATTCAAGTAAAAAAGACATAGATTTTGAATTTGTTGTTGAAAATGACGTAACTCGTATTCACGTAGGCTTTGCGAATGATAGGGTTTCATACATAAACTATCTCACAGATCAGTTTAATAGCAGTGAGAATGAAAAGGCGGAGAAGCTTAATTGGTTTTTGGAATATTACGGCAGCAAGGAAGAGTATGGTGAGCCAAATAACACTGCCTATATGATATTTTTTCATAACACCAAAAGTAAACTCTCAATTGTATACGGACTTCACATGGGAGCTATTCGTGTCAATAACCTTGCAGATGCCTAACAAGTTTGTCATACGGAACCCTTTTGCTACGTTTAGTTTTGACTGGCTTTGTCATTGTGCCCCCATCAATGATTCTGTATGAAACTAGACAACCAAGAATTACATGACTTATTAGTCAAAAAACATGTTAAGTACTTCATCTGCAAACTCACTTGCAACAGCAATGAAATTTATTGAATAAGTAGGACAACAAGGACGGAGAAGCGATTTATTTCTCATGCTGAATATGTATCCAAATATCTATCGATGATTTTAAACCTGTTGAGGCTAAATAGTACAAGCTAAAAGTTTGACTTCACACATAATGGTTCATGAATCGTCAGTTATTGCATTTAAGACATCCGATAATGCTGTGCATTGATGCAGACTGGCAGGATATTTTTCGTTGGGTTTCGGGGTGTTCAACCACAACCTACGCAGGCAATTTTAACGCTGGGCAACTTACTGCTTCTAGCTGCCCTGAACCTTAAAACTGACGGCTACGCTCTATCTCACCAACACATAAATCAATTGCACAACCAATGAAATCATCACTAATGGCCAGATGTATTTGGCATATTTAGTCGCACCATCTAGGCCCATTTTAGACTGATACTTTTCAAGTAGTGGCACAAGAATGATTAATGCAACAAACAGTGAAATTAAAATCACGAAGATATTCATACCATTCCTATTTAATAAAATATCTATCGAGTATACCCAATATGCAAGCAAAAAAAAGCGCAGTAAATACTGCGCAGTCGGTTGGAAGTAAAAGTTACCTCACCATACTCAGCTCGCTGGGTATAGTTTAATGATTTATTTAACCTACCAGTGCTAACAAGATACCTGCAGCCACAGCACTACCCAGTACTCCCGCAACATTTGGTCCCATTGCATGCATTAATAAGAAATTATGCGGATTATTCTCCAGACCCACTTTATTAACTACGCGTGCAGCCATTGGCACAGCTGATACACCAGCCGCGCCGATGAGTGGATTGATTGGTGATTTAGAGAACTTGTTCATACCTTTTGCCATAAATACACCTGAAGCTGTACCAATTGCAAAAGCCAAGGCGCCGAGTACCAAAATACCAATTGTTTCTACGGTTAAAAACTTATCTGCAGCAAGCTTAGAGCCTACAGCTAAACCAAGGAAAATAGTGGTGATATTTATGATCTCGTTTTGTGCACTATTACTTAAACGGTCAACCACACCAGACTCTCGCATCAAGTTTCCTAAACAGAACATGCCTACCAGTGGCGTTGCTGCAGGTAAAAACAAAATCGTTAAACTCAATACCATTAACGGAAAAATAATTTTTTCCTTTTTTGATACGGTGCGTAACTGTGGCATTTGAATTTTACGTTCTTCTGGTGTGGTTAAAGCCCGCATAATTGGCGGCTGAATAATTGGCACCAACGCCATATATGAGTATGCAGCTACGGCGATAGCACCCAATAAATCAGGAGCAAGTTTTGAGGCTAAGAAGATTGCCGTCGGGCCATCTGCACCACCTATAATCGCAATTGCTGACGCATCTTGTAAAGAAAACTCAAAACCTGGTACATAGTTTAGTAAAATTGCGCCAAACAAGGTTGCAAAAATACCAAACTGAGCTGCAGCACCTAGCAATAACATACGAGGATTAGCTATCAAGGCACTAAAATCAGTGAGTGCACCAACACCCATAAATATTAATAATGGGAATACACCGGTATCAATCCCAATATGATAAACGTAATACAGCAAACCACCGGGGTCTGATAAGCCCGCTACGGGGATATTTGTTAATATTGCCCCAAAGCCAATTGGTAATAATAATAACGGCTCAAAGTTGCGCGCAATTGCCAGATACAACAATAAACACCCTACTGCGATCATAATAAGCGCAGGAAATGTAAAATTAGCAATACCTGTTGCTTGCCAGAGGTTTAATAATGCTTCCATCCTCTGCGCTCCTAAGCTAGTGCTATCATAGCGTCACCCGTTGCCACTGAATCACCTTCAGCAACAAGAATTTCAGCAATAGTACCGGTGTGGGTTGCACGAATTTCAGTTTCCATTTTCATCGCTTCCATGATGATCACTACATCGCCTTCATTTACCGTTTGACCCGCTTTCACCTTGATTTTAAAGATGTTACCAGCAAGTGGAGCGTTAAGTGTTTCGCCGGAAGCAACTGACGCCGATTGTGGAATATGCTCACTATCTTTAAGTGTTACTTCTTTAAGCTCACCGCCTTGTGCAACCACTACATCATAAACTTTACCATCTACTTTTACGCTGTACTGCTCTGCTTTTACTGTGTTGCTGTTACTTTTTTTATTACTAACTGGTTGTTCTTTATTAGCAGATTCAGCACTTGGTACAGCTTCGAAAGCATCTGGGTTATTACGATTTTTAATGAATTTTAACCCAATTTGTGGGAATAATGCATACGTTAACACGTCATCAATCTGCTCATCCGCTAAGCTTAAGCCTTGCTCTTTTGCTTCTTTTAATAACTCAGCTTGGAGTATTTCTAGTTCTGGTTGCAATAAATCAGCTGGGCGGCAAGTAATGACTTCTGCGCCATTAAGTACGCGCTCTTGTAATTCTTTATTCATCGGCGCAGGAGTTACGCCATACTCACCTTTTAGCACTCCGGCAGTTTCTTTGGTGATAGTTTTATAACGCTCGCCCGTCAATACATTTAATACTGCTTGTGTACCAACAATTTGTGATGTTGGTGTAACTAACGGTAAATAACCTAAGTCTTCACGTACACGTGGGATCTCAAGTAATACTTCATTCAATTTATCCGCAGCACCTTGCTCTTTAAGCTGGTTTTCCATATTAGTTAACATGCCACCAGGCACTTGCGCTAATAAAATACGGCCATCAACACCTTTTAAGCTGCCTTCAAACGCGGCATATTTTTTACGAACATCGCGGAAATAAGCAGCAATCTCTTCGAGTTGATTTAAATCCAGCTCAGTATCACGTTCAGTACCTTCAACAATCGATACAATCGTTTCAGTTGCGCTGTGTCCGTAAGTCATACTCATTGATGAAATTGCGGTATCAAGCATATCAATACCTGCATCAATCGCTTTTTGGTAAGTAGCAGTACTTAAACCTGTTGTGGCATGACACTGCATTGCAATTGGGATAGAGACTGTTTCTTTTAACGCTTTGATTAACTCTTCTGCATCGTATGGTTTAAGCAAACCAGCCATATCTTTAATACAAATTGAATGACAGCCTAACTCTTCAAGCTGCTTGGCAAGCGTTAACCACATATCAAGTGTATGAACCGGGCTTACTGTGTACGAAATTGTACCTTGTGCATGTGCGCCAACTTTAATCGCAGCTTTAATAGCCGTTTCAAGATTACGAACATCGTTCATCGCATCAAAAATACGAAACACATCAACACCATTTTTGTGCGCTCGCTCTACAAATTTTTCAACAACATCATCTGCATAATGACGATAGCCTAAAAGGTTTTGACCACGTAATAACATTTGCTGTTTAGTATTTGGCATAGCTTTTTTAAGAGCACGAATACGCTCCCAAGGATCTTCACCCAAATAACGAATGCATGAATCAAAAGTAGCCCCACCCCATGATTCGATCGACCAGTAACCTGCATCATCTAATTTTTGTGCAATCGGTAGCATGTCATCCAAACGCATACGCGTTGCTAATAATGATTGATGCGCGTCTCTAAGTACTAATTCTGTTAATTTTAATTTAGCCACAAGTCATCCCTTATAGTTTTTGTTTATTTTTGTACTGAGCTATGGCAGCACTTATCGCAGCGATGTGTTCACTTGGTACACCGGGTGCTTTGATCGATGGTGTGCGCGTTGGCATTACAACCGGCTGTTCAAAGCGGCTCGCTAATTTAGACATAGCGGTAATTGCTGCAATCAACAACGAAAGAAAAACGAAAACTCCCACCATCCCAGTGAGCATTAAGTTTGCTGCAGTAGCAAGTAATTGACCTATATCCATTCTGCCCCCCCCTGAGTATTCTTACCCACCCGAAAGATAGGTAAAAAATCACTTTATTTAAATATTTATGCAATAATCATATCAAAGAAACAGACCAAGTCCAACACTTTGTAAATTGGTAAAACCAATTAATATAAAGCTAACATATCTTCAGCAAAGTTAACACACTGCTTTTTACTATAATTTAATAGGATATAGATGATAAAAATACTGAATATAGCTATAACTTATAAGTGAAATCTAATCTGCACCTTAATAACTTACCAACCGAACTACTCAACAACTGTTAAATTAATGAAAAAGCACTCAACATGAAATTGGTCTTACCAAAAAATCATGCTGAAATATTTATTTTTCAGGACGCCGAGTATAAGTTACAGATAAAGCTGTAAATAATTCCCACCTAATTCATGAAAATAAATAAAATAAACACTATCCAATTGATAATAAAGGATTTAAACACATGGCATGTAACTGGCATTATTTACTCTGAACAAATTAACAAACCAAGGAGACGACAATGTTACGCTGGACAATTACATTTTTAGTTATTGCGCTTATTGCTGCAGTGTTAGGTTTTGGTGGTATCGCAGGTGCCGCAGCAGGAATTGCTAAGATTATCTTTTTTATCTTTATTGTATTGTTAGTTATTTCACTCGTTTCAGGTGCGTTGCGCGGCAATGTCCCTAAGTGATAACAATTTATTTTAAATAACAACACATTTATTAATTTTACAAGGAATTACATTATGAAATCGACAACTATTAAAACTGCTGTGATCGCTTTATTCGCTAGTTTTTTTATCATGGGTTGTGAAGACAATCATGCAGAAGAGGCCGGTGAACGCATCGATGAAGCTGTAACCGACGTACAAAACAAAGTAGAAGACGCCTGTGAAGAAGTAAAAGAAGGCGTTAACGCTAAAGAAACTAACTGTTAATCCAGTTAGATACAAATAATAAAAAACGACTCTTTTGAGTCGTTTTTTGCATTTTAAGAGAAGTTAAAATTAAGCTCTCGCTTCTAGCATTAGTCGCTTCATGTCACGTACTGCTTTATCTAATCCATCTATGGCTGCACGCGCTATAATTGCGTGACCAATGTTTAGTTCGTAAATCTCTTTCATAGCAGCAATCGGTTTCACGTTATGATAATGAAGACCGTGGCCGGCGTTTACTATCAAACCCAAACTTGCTGCATACTTTACACCTTGATGAATATGCTCAAGTTGTTTTTGTATCTCGGTATCAGTTTGCGCATCCGCATAAGCGCCAGTATGAATTTCAACATAAGGGGCATTACAGGCTGTAGCTGCATCTAGTTGTGCTTTGTCTGCATCGATAAATAACGATACTTTAATACCGGCGTCAGTTAATTTTGCTGTCGCGGCTTTAATCTTATCTAGATTACCAACAACGTCTAAACCGCCTTCGGTGGTCAACTCTTCGCGTTTTTCTGGTACTAAGCAAACATAAGCTGGCTTAACATCTAAAGCAATATCAATCATTTCATCTGTAACCGCTATTTCAAGGTTCATTCGTGTTTGGATTGTTTTAGCCATCACATACACGTCACGATCTTGAATGTGACGACGGTCTTCACGTAAATGAATAGTGATCCCATCAGCGCCAGCATGCTCAGCAACACTCGCAGCATGTGCTGGATCTGGGTAACTTGTACCCCGAGCTTGGCGTAAGGTAGCAATATGATCAACGTTTATACCCAAAAGAATATCTTTCATTTTTTTACCTGTAAAAATAACGGTTAAAAATACCGTATTAAGATTGTTGGTGAATACCCAAACTATTTGGATATAAACAGCTCGCGACTTTTTAATGGTTTTTTGCCTAATAAAGGCTTCATTAAATGACGACTTAATTGTTTTGCCATATATAACACATCCGGCGCACTAAAGTCATGAGCTGCAATTGCATTTAACTGCGCGCCAGAAAAGCCACTGCCTTGATTTTCTTGGGCAACAAAGCCGTATTCAGCAAAGTAACTATACGTTTGCTCTGCCGAAATTGGATCGCCTGCGGCATCAAAACTAAAGTCAACGCCATAGCCTAATAATTCTAATAATTGAAATTCATAAGAACGTAATACAGCTTGTAAGTTAGGGTGCTGGTTAAGCTGTTGTAGGTGAGTTTTATACAATTGATAGGCATGATCAATTGGTTCATTAATTGGTACAATGCGGTTGGTTAGTTCATTTAGATAAAACCCACAATAAAGCTGATCCCCAACTAGTGTGGATTGCGTGCCATGTAGTTCAAATCGTTGGATATATTTCAGGTCGTGTTTACCGGTATAATTTACCAGTAAAGCTTGGAAGGGTTGTAACTGAGCTTTGTATTTTGTTGCTTGGCGACCGCTAATTCGCGCCAGCATGCGCAACTGGCCAACGCCTTCTACTAACATATCAAGCATTACTTGTGAGTCACTAAAAGGACGTCGGTGTAATAAATATGCCGTGTAGAAGTCGCTATCCATAAATATCGCTTAGGCTATTAATCTTCACCATAGCCTAAACTGCGAAGTGCTCTCTCGTCGTCAGCCCAACCTGATTTAACCTTCACCCAAAGTTCTAAAAACACTTTATTATCAAGCATTTCTTCGAGATCTTTACGGGCTTCGCGGCCAATCACTTTAAGCTTTTCGCCTTTATTACCAATAACCATACGTTTTTGCGTTTCACGCTCAACTAAAATCAAGCCATTGATATGCCAAATGCCATTTTCTTGCCATTTAAACTGCTCAATTTCAACGGTAACTGAGTAAGGAAGCTCCTCACCCATAAAGCGCATCAACTTTTCACGGATCACTTCGGCTGCCATAAAGCGCATTGAACGATCTGTTACGTAATCTTCAGGGAAGTAAAATTCACACGGTGGTAAACGCTTAGTTACTTCATCTTTGATCAGGTTGATATTTTTACCTTGAGTCGCAGATACTGGCATAATGCCAACAAAATCAAACTTTTCGCCTAACCACTTCATATGCGGTAGCACAAGGTCACGGTCTTTTACTTGATCAATTTTGTTCATCACAAGTAATACTGGTTTGCCATTTTGCTTTACTTTGTTAAGCACCATTTCATCGTCAGCATTCCAATGAGTACCTTCAACAACAAAAATAACTAGCTCAACATCACCTAATGAACTTGAAGCAGCACGGTTCATTAAACGGTTAATGGCACGCTTTTCTTCAACATGCAGGCCTGGTGTATCAACATACACGGCTTGGTGCTTACCTACAGTATGAATACCCATAATACGGTGGCGTGTGGTTTGCGGTTTACGCGAGGTAATACTTACTTTCTGCTCAATAATTTCATTAAGCAAGGTAGATTTACCAACGTTTGGGCGGCCAACAATAGCGACCATGCCACAAAAAGTATCTAAATCACGCGTGTGCGGTTGGATCAATGTATCAAGATTCATTTTTAAGTATCTTCAACGCTTTTTCAGCGGCTTTTTGTTCAGCTTTACGACGAGAACTGCCAACTGAGATGATGCTATCCATACCTTCAACAATACATTCAACCGTGAACGTTTGATTGTGTGCCTGACCTTTAGTATCTACTACAGTATAGCCTGGCAAAGGTAATTTGCGGGCTTGTAAGTATTCTTGTAGTAATGTTTTAGGATCTTTTTGGTTTAAACCTGGCGAAATGGCATCAAGGCGAGATTCGTACCACGCCAAAATCAAGTCTCCACAAACATCAATGCCAGCATCTAAAAATACCGCACCAATAATTGCTTCAACCGCATCAGCTAAAGTTGATTCACGTCTAAAACCACCACTTTTAAGTTCACCCGGCCCTAAGCGTAAGTAATCACCTAGGCCAAACTCTAAACCAAATTCAGCTAAGGTTTGTCCACGCACAAGCGTTGAACGCATGCGGCTAAGATCGCCTTCACGCGCTTTGGGGAACTTACTATATAAAGCATTGGCAATGACAAAGCTTAAAATGGAATCGCCCAAAAACTCTAAGCGTTCATTGTGTTGTCCTTTATGGCTGCGATGGGTCATCGCCTGCTCAAGCAATACTTGATCAATAAAGGTATACCCTATTTTGCTATATAACTCTGTTACATTTTTTTTCATTGTTACTGAATATTACCTAGGCGTTCAAAACGAACACCAGTTGGAACCCAGCCTGGTAAAATGTCATCTGGGCCATTCTCAAATTCAAAACTCATCCATATAAAGACAGCTTTACCCACCAAGTTTTCTTTTGGCACAAAGCCCCATACGCGACTATCTTGGCTGTTATCGCGGTTATCACCCATCATAAAATAATGATCAGCCGGCACTACCCATTCATCAGAACGTGTACCCGGTTGTTGATAGTAACGCCCTTTCATTTCCAGCGCTTCAGGGTTAATTAAAATATTATGTTTTAGCGTAGTCAAATTTTCATCTAACCGGACTAAATCCATAGAGCCTTGCTTAAATTCATCGCGATTAATGATCTCCATATCAATTTTATTAAATTCATTACACAATAAGTCACCTTGTTGTGTTTGTCCTTGCTCGCAATTTGGCTGAATGTATAAACGCTTATCGCGGTAAACGATTTTATCACCCGGTAAACCAATCGCACGTTTAATATAATCAATACGTTCGTCTAATGGGTATTTAAATACCACAATATCACCACGTTCAGGCTCTGCAACATCAACTAATTGAGTGCGCCAAACAGGGTCTTTCACGCCATACGAATATTTCTGTACTAAGATAAAATCGCCAACTAATAGTGTCGGCATCATTGAACCTGATGGTATTTGAAACGGCTCGAATATAAACGATCTAAAAATCGTAATAGCCGCAATCATCGGAAAAATTGATTTTGCCGTTTCAGTAATCGTCGGTTCTGGCGCAATTAATGCTGCAGTTTCTTCATCAAGCTCGCCGCCAGCAGAGCTTTGCGCAAGAGCTAAGCGTTGCTGCCTTTTTGGTGCAAACATAAAATGGTCAATTAACCAAATTAAGCCTGAGCCTAGAGTTAACAAAACTAAAAATATTGAAAAATAACCTGCCATGCATTAAATCCTTTATCTTACGTAATTTGGTTAAGAAACTTACTTACCAACTTTAAGAATCGCTAAAAATGCTTCTTGAGGCACTTCAACATTGCCTAGTTGCTTCATACGTTTTTTACCATCTTTTTGCTTTTGAAGTAGCTTTTTCTTACGACTCACGTCGCCACCATAACACTTCGCAATTACGTTTTTACGTAATTGCTTAACAGTGGTACGAGCAATAACATGCGCGCCAATTGCCGCTTGAATTGCTATATCAAACATTTGACGAGGGATAAGTTCTTTCAACGCATCAGCTAATTGACGACCACGCGATTGCGCGCTGTCTCTGTGAACAATAATCGCAAGCGCATCAACGCGCTCACCATTGATTAATATATCAACGCGCACCATGTCTGATGTTTGAAAGTGCTTAAAGTTATAATCCAGCGAGGCAAAACCACGACTGGTTGACTTTAACTTATCGAAAAAGTCCATCACCACTTCTGCCATTGGCAGTTCATAAGTAACAGCGACTTGCTTACCGTGATAGTTCATCTTAGTTTGCATACCACGCTTTTCAATACAAAGCGTAATAACGCTACCTAAGTACTCTTGTGGTACAAGAATATTAGCTTCAACAACGGGCTCACGAATTTCTAAAATATCGTTTACAGCAGGTAAATCAGATGGGTTATCAATCTGAATCGTACCCTCTTTAGTTACAACCTCATAAATTACCGTTGGTGCGGTGGTAATTAAGTCAATATCATATTCACGCTCTAAACGCTCTTGAATGATTTCCATGTGCAACATGCCCAAGAAACCACAGCGAAAGCCAAAGCCAAGTGCTGTTGAATTTTCTGGTTCGAAGAATAACGACGCATCATTTAAGCTAAGTTTATTAAGCGCATCACGGAAAGATTCATACTCATCCGAGGCAATTGGAAACATACCGGCATAAACTTGTGGTTTAATTTTTTGAAAGCCCGGTAAGCGCTCAGGTGCTGCATTTTTTTGATGGGTAATAGTGTCACCTACTGGCGCACCATGTATTTCTTTAATACCCGCAATAACAAAACCTACCTCACCAGTTCTTAAAATACCGGTGTTGGTTTGCTTTGGTGTAAAAACACCAACCTGATCTGCAGTGTGTATATGCTCGTTCGACATAATTTTTATCTTGTCGCCCGTTCTTAATTCACCGTGCTTAATACGCACCAGCGATACAACACCTTGATACGGGTCAAACCATGAGTCAATGATAAGCGCCTGTAGCGGTTTGTCTTTATCACCCACTGGTGGCGGTACGTCCTTAACAATCATTTCAAGAACTTCGGCAATACCCACACCTGTTTTAGCGCTACATTGCACGGCATCTAGGGCATCGATACCAATAATATCTTCAATTTCTTCGGCTACACGAAGTGGATCAGCTTGTGGTAAATCGATTTTGTTTAATACCGGAATTACTTCTAAATTCATTTCGATGGCAGTGTAACAATTCGCTAGAGTTTGCGCTTCAACACCTTGACCGGCATCAACAACTAATAATGCACCTTCACACGCTGCCAGCGAGCGCGATACTTCATAAGTAAAGTCAACGTGTCCCGGGGTGTCGATAAAGTTAAGTTGGTAAGTTTCACCGTCGTTGGCTTTATAATTTAGAGTTACACTTTGCGCTTTAATGGTGATACCACGCTCGCGCTCAATATCCATTGAATCCAATACTTGCTTTTGCATTTCGCGGTCTGTTAAACCACCACAAACTTGGATCAAACGATCTGAAAGGGTCGATTTACCGTGGTCAATATGGGCGATGATCGAAAAATTACGGATATGCTTCATAAACTGGATTCTAAACTTCTATTTTAATGGACTGAGTGTATAAAGCCGCAATTTTACATTTAATTGGCTTCAATCACCATCTATTTGAGTTAAAGGGAGGCTAATTGGGTGAATTTTTATTACTTTAACATCATGCTTTAGGCTTTTCACTCGGCTTTTAGCAATGCCAAAGCCAGTAAAACCACCACCTATAGCGGCAATGATTTGCAACCATTCAGGCACAGAAAAAACCTCAGCAGCCACTAACGCAAATACCAGACTTAATACCAAAGGCAACATATACACTGCAAAAGCATGCTTTACCATGTGGCTATCATCCAGTGCTAGGGTTACTTTTTGCCCAACCACAACAGGGATTTCAAAGCGATAGGGGAAGGTTTTTTTAGCAGTGCCAAATAACTTACTAAATATTTGAGAACCACAACGGCCGTTGCACCCTTCACAGGCTTGCTTTTGTTGGGCTTCTAAATGCGCAGTGGCGCCTTGAATCGACACCACTGTAAGGGTTTGTTCTATCATTATCAGCTTATATTACAAGGGTCTTGCAACCGATTCAGCAATTGCTTTTGCAGTCATTGCTGGAATATTCCCCACCACTGACACATCAAAACTACCGCTATTATGCACATATACTGTCGTGGCACCGGATGACAATGCACCGCTTGGCCTGCGACCAGGTAATGGTCTTTGTACAAACACTGAAATTTCGACAAAACCATCTGAGTATAAATAATAATCCGTCAGTTCATTGTTCAAATCAAGCTTATGACGGTCTGATTTTAACAAACTAAACCCCTCCGGTAACCAGCCTATTTGCCAATTATTACTTTCTGTACTTGCTTCATTTTTGGTAATTGCCGCTGCTGGTAATGGCGTTGGAAACTTACGATTTAGCATTTCAAGTAATAACGCAGCGGGCTCTTCGGTTACACTAATATGGGTTAACTGTAGTTGTTCTAACATCTCACCGGCATGATTAACATAAGCAGATTTTAGTAATAGCGATGACTCAGCATCAAGCCACAGCCAATAATTAAACTTATACTCGTCTTTTGATTCGATACGCACAAGCTGCGCAGCACGCCCTGCAATACGGCCTTTACCACCGAGCACAAAATCGTAATGTTGGCTTAAACGCTCAACATCTTTGAATAACACTTCTGGGATTGGGCCTGCTATAGAATCAGTATCTATTGAGTAAGGTTCAGACTGTGGCTCAAAATAAGTAACTTGATCATCAATACGAACCATTTCAAGGCCTGCGCCATTGAGTAAGCTCAAATGCTCGAGTTCTGTATTACCTTGTTTTGCATGCAACCAACGATATGGTTCCATTGTCTTCCCTTTGACGACCACAAATGATGCGTCAAAGTTACGATTATGAACGGCGTCAGCCATTTTGAGCAGAAGCTCTTTTGCGGGGTTTTCGTCGTCAGCAAAGGCTGGAGCCATTAATACCAACGACAAAATAAAAGTAATTACTTTCATTTAATTAGTTTTTTTCCTCTTCGGCTTGCGCCTCAGTGTGAGCTTTTTCTAATGAATATGCAACTCGTGCTTGGCGTTGATGTTCTAATACTAACGCGCCAATACGCTGTTGCTGTAACTCACGCAAACCTTGCTCTGCATTTTGTAAAGCGGGTTCTGACGAATAGCTAACTGGTGATGCCATTCCTGTTACTGGTGTTGTTTGTAACATCGGAATTTCATTGCTAGGTGAGTTTTCACCTTGTGGCAATGTTTGTACACCAACAATTGCAAACATGGCAACACTTGCTGCAATTGCAAGTTGTGCAACTGGTTTGCGCCAGTTAAACGCCACTACGTTATCGGTGCCCGTGGCAGCCAATGGTGCAGGTTGTGACGCAGATTGTGTGAAATCAGCATAAACTGGTTCACTTTCCAGCGCTTGCGCAACACTATCGCTTATATCAAAGACGAAAGCATCTTCTGACTCAGCACGCATTACGTCACCTATTAGCGCATAACGTCCTAAGGTTGCCGCATCTTGCTGGGCAATAACCTCATCAGTTAATGATTGTTCGCCGTCAAGTAATGCGGATAGATGCTGATTATCCAACTTGTTAACGTGTGCTTTTGTCATATTAAGACTCGCCTATTAATGGGTTTAATTTGTTATCTATTGCTTCACGGGCACGGAAAATACGCGAACGCACCGTCCCGACTGGGCAATCCATCACCACGGCTATTTCTTCATAGCTCATCCCTTCGATTTCTCGTAGAGTGATCGCGGTTTTAAGATCTTCAGGCAAACTATCAATGGTGTTAAAAATCACTGCGCGAACTTCTTCGCTTAGTAGCAAGTTTTCAGGGGATGCATTTGAACGCATTGCATCAGACCCTTCATAAAACTCTGCATCGTCAGCATCTATATCATTTGCTGGCGGTTTGCGGCCCTGAGCCACTAAGTAATTTTTAGCACAATTAACGGCGATACGGTATAACCAAGTATAAAAGGCACTGTCCCCTCTAAAGTTTGGAAGTGCGCGGTATGCTTTAATAAAAGCTTCTTGAGCAACATCAGCAATATCGCCTTGATTTGATACATAACGTGAAATCAAACCGGCTATTTTGTTCTGATACTTCTTTACTAAAAGATTGAAGGCATTTTTATCGCCCTGCTGGACCCTTTTTACTAGCGCTAAATCCAAATCCTGCTCGCTCATTCGAGCCGGTACTCCTCTGTCTGATTATTGCTTGTCATTCATATCCTGCCATTGTTTACAAATACTCTGACTGCTGCATGAATGAAAAGTTCTGTTTAATATTATTTTTTTATAAAATAGCATATAAATATGTTGGCGAAAGTTGAAAATCACTAATAGTGTCGCGCCAAATATGATACATATACGCCTATCATAATATTATTATTTGCTCATTACTGTTTATACATTAGTATCTGGGCATTGTAACCGCAAAGACCACGGACATGAACCAAAATAAACACCATATCACGGATGTCGCTATTATTGGCAGCGGCGCAGCTGGCCTCTCATTAGCATTATCTTTAGCTAATCACTGTAAAGTTACCGTGATCAGTAAAGGTGAATTGACGGAAGGTTCCACACTTTATGCACAAGGCGGCATTGCTGCCGTGTTTGATAAAAAGAATGACAGCATTGAATCTCACGTACAAGACACCTTAGATGCCGGTGGTGGTTTATGTGACAAAGCCGCCGTGCAATACACCGCTAGTAATGCCCATGATTGCTTGCAATGGCTAATCGAGCAAGGCGTGCCTTTTGATATGGAGTTTGATAGCAAAGGCAAAGAGCGCTTTCATTTAACCCGTGAAGGCGGCCATAGCCATCGTCGAATTTTGCACGCTGCAGATGCTACCGGCCGAGCAGTGCAAACAACGCTAATAAGCCAAGTACAAGCGCACCCAGAAATCACCTTATTAGAACAATACAACGCAATAGATTTAATTGGTGATAAAAAGTTAGGCCAAAACGGTAAACATATCCATGGCGTATATATGTGGAACCGAGCGGCAAAGAAAGTCGAAACAATTTCAGCTAAGTTTGTAGCCTTAGCAACCGGTGGTGCCAGTAAAGTATACCTTTACACATCCAACCCTGATGTATCCAGTGGTGATGGTATCGCCATGGCTTGGCGGGCAGGTTGTAGAGTAGCTAATATGGAATTTAACCAATTCCACCCGACCAGTTTATATCACCCAGAGCTACAAAACTTTCTGATCACCGAAGCGATGCGCGGTGAAGGTGCTTATTTAAAGCGCCCTGACGGCACACGATTCATGAAAGACTTTGACGAGCGTGAAGAGCTCGCACCACGCGATATTGTTGCCCGCGCTATCGATTTTGAGATGAAGCGCCTAGGTGCTAACTGTGTGTATTTAGATATCAGTCATAAAGATAAAGACTTTATTATTGAGCATTTCCCGACCATTTATGCAAAATGCTTAAGTGTCGGGCTCGATATCACTAAAGATCCAATTCCAGTGGTTCCTGCGGCACATTATACCTGTGGTGGAGTAATGACTGACTTTAACGGCAAGACCGATCTAGATAACTTATATGCGGTAGGCGAAGTCGCTTATACGGGGCTACATGGCGCTAATCGCATGGCCAGTAATTCATTACTAGAGTGCATTGTGTTCGCGCACGCCGCAGCAAAAGATATTTTAGCAAAAATACAACATAGTCCAGCATTAAAAGTGCTGCCGATGTGGGATGAAAGCCGCGTAACTAACTCAGATGAAGAAGTGGTGATCACCCATAATTGGCATGAACTAAGACTATTTATGTGGGACTATGTTGGCATTGTGCGTTCAACTAAACGCCTAGAACGTGCGTTACACCGAGTTGAATTACTACAACAAGAAATTCGTGATTATTATGCAAACTTCCGCGTTTCGAATAACTTGCTTGAACTGCGTAATTTAGTGCAAGTAGCAGAGCTTATAATTCGCAGTGCAATGGAGCGAAAAGAAAGCAGAGGCTTGCATTATACGATTGACTACCCACAGTTAAATGATAATCCAACGCCCACTATTTTAACTCCGCTTGCTCATGACGAGCAGCCAAAGTAAGACGTTTCAAGCGCACAAAACTCAGTTCATCAACCCCGCTGGCATTAATAATCAGCCAGTGGGAGCTTGCAAAGCCATTAATATATAACCAAACACTGCTTTGATAAACACGGCTTTTGTTACTGATATGGCCATTTATTTTTAGCGTATTATTTTCAAAACGACATTGCGTAGAATCTAATATAAAAACGCCTTGCTGAGGATGGGATTTTTTATACCAGTGCCAACTCACATAGCCAAAAACAGTACTACTGGCGACACAAATAAATTGCGCTAATATGCTAGTTAAAAATAAGCTATAACACACTGCGAACAAGCTAAAGTAGACCACAAAAGGCCTGTGGTCTGGAACATTATTAGTAACCCTAAACCTATACACGAACTCGGTCTAAAATCAGTTGTACCATCTGTTTAAGCTCAGGATCTTTACATTCTTGATGGCCCATAAACCACGCAAATAGATCGGGATCATCCGCTTCTAGCAAACGTTGAAGAACAGCTTGCTGCTGTACAGATAACGAATCAAATGCCTCATCTACAAATGGCATAAATAACACATCTAGTTCTAACATGCCGCGGCGACAAGCCCAGCGGATACGCGCTTTATTGTGAATTTCAGTCATTTTTACCTCGTACTAAGTTACTTAGCAGTTTAACAAATTGCACCTGAATAAACAGCTATTTATGCATCTATACCAGCAGCGCTAACTACGGTATTATACGCGCCTACATTTATTGTAAAGCAGGTTTTTATGTCAACAGTACACGCATGCCCTTTATCACATCAGCTGATCCGCATTAGCGGTGTTGATAAACTCGCCTACCTTCATGGCCAAATTACCCAAGATATTAATAAGCTCAACCAAACCAACTTCTTATGGGCTGGGCACTGTAATGCCAAAGGTAAATTATGGAGTGTAGCAAAGTTATTTGCTTATCAGGATAGTTACTATTTAGCAGCATCAGCGGTTGAAACCACTCAATCTTTAACGGAATTAAAAAAGTATGCGGTGTTTTCAAAAGTTGAAATACAAGCTGCTACCAGCAAGTTAATTGGTTTAATCGGTGATGATCTAGCTGCAACCTTAAATGCGTTGAACATTCATTTTAATGAGCAAGATAGCGCTTGCGATTTTAGTCATGGTAAAGCACTAAAATTAGCAAAAAACCGCATTTTACTGATGGTTAATGATGAATTTTCACTGCCTGATGAGGTTATCGCCCTTGAAAACGACGCGCTGTGGCACCAACATAGTATTTTAGCGGGTGAGCCTGAGCTCAATGAAGCGGCACTCGGTGAATACGTACCACAAATGGTTAACCTGCAAGCAATCGGTGGAGTAAGCTTTCGTAAAGGCTGTTACACAGGCCAAGAAACCGTTGCCCGCATGAAATACCTTGGTAAAAATAAACGCGCTATGTATATCGTATCAGGGCACAGCGATGGAGAATTAGCAGAGCCAGAGCTTGAAACCCAAATGGGTGAAAACTGGCGTCGTGCTGGCAAATTAATAAGCCAAGCCTACAATCAACAAAGTAAAACCTTATTTGGCCTTGTTGTGTTGCCAAACGACAGTGAACCTAGTCAGTTACTGCGTGCAAAACATGCCCCAACGGTAGAGCTATCAATCCTTCCTCTACCCTACTCTCTCGAAGACGAATAAATAGGAGTGACTATGATCGTTGCAACAAATAAAGTGGTAAAAATGCATTATTCAGTCATGGATAATGACAAAAACTCTATCGATAACTCATTTGATGGTGAGCCACTAATCTTTATCGTTGGTACCGGTTACTTAATTCAAGGCCTCGAAGATGCCCTACAAGGTAAAAAAGCGGGCGACACACTCAGTGTTACTGTGCCACCAGAGCAAGGTTATGGCGAACGCCATGATGATCTGATGCAAGCAGTACCAAAGTCGATGTTTGAAGGTATGGAAATTGAAGTTGGTATGCAATTTCGTGCCTCAACAGATGACGGCGATCAATCTGTAATGATCATTGATATTCAAGAAGAAGATGTAATTGTTGATGGTAATAACCCACTCGCTGGCATCACTTTAAACTTTGATGTAGAAATACTTGAAGTGCGTGATGCAACAGCAGACGAACTAGAGCATGGCCATGTTCATGGTGATGGCGGCTGTGGTCACGATCACTAATATCGACTTAAACCGACAATAAAAAAAGCGCTACTGCGCTTTTTTTATATCTATAATTTAATCAAACGAGTGTAGGCTCTGCTATTGGCTCGCTTATCTTACCCGCCAACGCTGCCAGTAAACCATCTTGGTCGTTAGTTCCCAAGCGATATTGGCTACCATCTTTTAAAGTTAGCTGTACTGCGCTAAATCCTGACACTGTGTATACCCAACCATCATGGGTAATACGTAAGCCAATACCATGACGAAAAGAATTTTCTACTGCTTTAGCTTCAATAATATCCACTAGCTGCAACTTATCACCAAACACACCAGGACCAAAACCCCAGCTAATTTGGCTGTCATCAACTTTAATGGTTAAACCATGGAACAAAAAACCCACCAGCACTAAAATCGCTGCAAATACCATTAACGGCATATCGGCACCAATTAAATACCAAGCTAAACCAACAAAGCTGGCAATCCAGCTTAGAATAACAAAAATGAACAGTGCAAATTGCTTATGCTGATACATAACACTCTCTAAAATATTAAAAACTATAAACTAATGTCGCACTTAGTTCTGAATCAAACTTTAACTTGTCGTCTTCCGGCTTAGAATTATAACGATATAAATAAGTAAACTTTAATGATATAGCACCCATCACTTGGCTGATCAATGATGTTTCTGACTTTAATCGTGAGTTTAATCCTGACAATGATTGCTCAATACTTAAATCTTGATTGAAACGTGTTCGAGTCGAGACAGTTCGCTCCCACTGCAGTGCTAAACGTAATAAATAGCCGGTTTTGGTTTTGTCTTGCTCATCTTCAAGCTCAGCATCATCTTGCGCCACCGAGCGGTATAAACCAGGCCCTATATCAAAATCAACTTGGTTTTTTACCCCTTGATACAAACGGTTACCATAACCTGCCGCAAGCGTACTTTTAAACTCAAGACCACTGAATTCATCTTCTTCATAATCACCATACATAAAGAATGAGGCGTTTTTTACCCCAACTTTATAGTTGCCCTGCGCAGAGAAAAATATACGGTTTGCCGAGACTTCATCATTACCAGTAGCATCGTTACGATCACGTTTATATAAACTATCTATTTTGAATTGATTACGCCATTTATCAAGGTCTTGATATAAGTTACCTTTGAACTTAAAACTGGTCGAGTTAGTATTACCGCGACTAACAATAAGTCCAAATTCAGTATCGCCGTATAATAGTTCGCCTTGATGGATTTTATGGATCTCTTCATCTGAGAGTTGACCATACTCATGAAAGTCTTCAAAAGGATCAACTGCCCAGACTTTAAAGCTAAGCAGGCAGCCCAACAACAGCAGTAACCTAATCACTGTTCGCTCACTGTGTTGATATTTAAAACAAGGCTGTTTTCACTAAGATACTGCATCTAGATTATTCGCTATCTTTCCATAATATATGACAAAACGGCGCATCTTTATCACGGCTAATCAAAATTTTAGCAAATAGAATATCTTGATTATCGAATTCAAGTCCCACTAACACCTGAATAAATAATTCTGGCTCTATTTCTAATGCAACAAAATCTTGCCATTGATCATCAGGCTCGCCTTCTTCAATAAAGCCAAGCTCTTCTCGATGCTGGTTAAAATCATCAACATCTTGCTCACTAAGGTTATCTGGGGCTAACTCTAAAAAGATATCGTAAGCTTGATGCGTTACTTCTTCTTCACTGTATAAACGGGGTCCTGTCATTGCCATAAACCTTTCATGATGCTAATGCCAGATATAGTATCAAACCTCAGCAAATTTTTGACAAAAAAAAGCCAGGTTTCCCTGACTTTTTTTATACAAAGCTTATTTTACGCTTATGAAGTCGCTGTACCCTTTATTTTTTCGCGCATTGACTGCACCAAACTATAAAATAACGGCACCAACAAAGTACCCAATATAGTCGCTGCTAACATGCCGGCTAGCACAGTGACACCCAGCGATACACGGCTTCCCGCTCCAGCGCCAGTTGCAAATACTAACGGTAATACACCTAATACAAATGAAAGAGCCGTCATTAATACCGCACGAAACCTCATTTTAGCTGCACTAAGAGCCGCATCAAAAATACTCTTACCTGCAAGCCGCTCTTCCATCGCAAATTCTACAATCAAGATTGCAGTTTTGGTCGACATACCTATAAGCAGTACTAAGCCTACTTGCGCATAAATATTATTTTCTATACCCAAAACGTATAACGCTAACATTGCACCAAACATTGCCAGTGGAATCGCTGCTATAACTGAAAAAGGGATCGTCCAACTTTCATATTGTGCAACCAAGAACAAGTAAACAAATAGAACGGCCAAAGCAAATAGCAACGGTGCCATATTGCCAGCTTCAATTTCTTGTTTAGATTGCCCTGCCCATTCAAATACATAGCCATTAGGTAACTGCTTAGCTAGCTCTTCCATGGCAGCTATTGCATCACCACTTGAGAACCCCGCAGCTGCTTGACCACTAATACTCGCACTACGATACAAATTGAAGTGCTTGAGGGTTGTTGGCCCAAGAATTGGTTCAAGTTTAGCAAGTGTCGTTAATGGCACCATGTCACCTTCATTGTTACGCACAAAATAATGCTGCAAGTCTGAGGGATTTTTACGGAACTCACTCTCAGCTTGCATGATTACTTTGTAAGTACGGCTAAACTGATTGAAATCGTTAATATATAATGAACCGAGCTGGGCTTGCAGCGTTAAGAATATGTCACTTAATGCAACCCCTTGAGCTTTAGCTTTATTGCGATCTATCTCTAAAAAGTACTGCGGTACATTTGCTCTAAAAGTACTGTACACATTACTCAAGCTTGGATGTTGGTTCGCTTCATATACCAGCCCATTAAGTACTTGTGCCAACTCAATAGGATCTCGGCCTTCACTGTCTTGCAGACGAAACTCAAAACCAGCGCTATTACCCAAACCAGGAATTGGCGGCGGGTTAAATACCATTATCTGCGCATCAGGCATAGCCCACATTTTTCCCATCAAACGACCAATCACTGACTTTAAGCCAAGTTCAGTACTGGTGCGCTCTTCCCAGTCTTTTAAAATAACAATACCTAAAGCATTATTTGAACCCGCCCCGCCAATCAAAGAAAAACCGGATACAGCAATAAAATCGGTTGCAGCTGGTTCTTGTTTAATAATGTCACCTATTTTATGCATCACATCAACAGTGCGTCCCGAAGCCGCCGCATCTGGTAATTGCACATCTACAAATACAAAGCCTTGGTCTTCGGCTGGGACAAAGCCTGTTGGAACGCTTTTAGCAAGCCAACCTGCCGCTACAAAAATAACTAAGGCAAAAATAGCCATTCTCGCTGAGCGTTTTAGAATAAAGTGGATAATTTTAGAATAGATGGAGGTTGATTTAACAATGCCTTTTTCAACTGGCGCCAGCCATTTTATCGGTTTCATTGACTTTTCAGTTAACAATAAGGCACATAAAGCTGGGCTTAGGGTTAATGCGTTAACGGACGAAATTAATACCGCAAACGAAATCGTTACAGAAAACTGCTTATAAAGCTCCCCAGTAATACCTGGCATGAAGCCTACTGGCACAAATACAGCTAATAAAACTAGGGTGGTCGCAATTATAGGCCCGGTTACTTGCTCCATCGCTTTAGTGACAGCCTCTTTAATCGGCAGCTTTTCTTCTTTGAGGATCCGCTCAACATTCTCAATTACAATAATTGCATCATCTACCACAATACCGATCGCTAGCACTAAACCAAATAAGGTGATTAAGTTAATTGAGTAACCCATAGCCATCATAAAAGCAAACGTGCCCACCAACGATACTGGAATGGCAATAGTTGGAATAAGTGTCGCGCGCCAATTTTGTAAAAACAAAAACACCACTAAAACAACCAGGCCAACAGCTTGAAATAATGTAACAATCACTTCTTCGATTGAGCGATTGATAAACTCTGTCGTATCGTATGGTATTGAGTATTCAACACCATCTGGTAATTGCTTAGCAAGCTCTGCCATGGTGGCTTTAACATCACTTGCCACTTGCGTTGCATTGGCATCTGTTAATTGGTAAATAACTATAAAAGCAGTATCTTGCTGGTTTAACTTAGCTGTAGTGCTGTAATCTGCTGAGCCAAGTTCAATGCGAGCAATATCAGTCAAACGTACAAAGTTACCATCTTGATTAGCACGAATAATTGTTTGGCCAAATTCATTTGGAGTTTTTAAACGCCCTTTAGCCTGAATTGAATATTCAAACTGCTGACTTGGTGAGCTCGGTGCCGCACCTAACTTACCAGCTGCAACTATAGTGTTCTGCTCTTGTAATGCCGCCCTAACTTCGCCTACTGTCAGCCCTAACGCCGCCATTTTATCTGGGCGTAACCACAATCGCATTGAGTAGGTTTTCTCACCCATAACTTCAGCCGATGCCACGCCTTTAATTCGGCCCAGCGGTTCAGTTAAGTAGTTTGTTGCATAGTTACTTAAAAAAATGGCATCAATGTTTGCTTGGCTAGAATACAAGTTAATACCCAATAACATTGAACTGGATTTTTTCTTAACCGATACACCTTGGCGGGTTACTTCGCTGGGTAACCCCGGTTCAGCTAAGGCAACACGGTTTTGCACATTTACTTGAGCAATATCAGTATCCGTGCCCACCTTAAAGTATACCGTAATCGTAGCCGTGCCATTATTACTGGAGCTGGACTCGATATACATCATATCTTTGACACCATTGACTTGCTCTTCAATGGGCCTGACCACTGACTCTTCCACTATTTGCGCACTGGCACCTGGGTAAACTGCGGTGATCTGTATTTGCGGTGGAGTAATCTCGGGATACATATTAACTGGCAGCAAACCCATGGAAATCAAACCCGCTAGCGTAATCACTATCGAAATGACTAGGGCAAATTTAGGCCGCGCGATAAACGTTTTACTTATCATGTGCGTTTCCTTTAGTTTGCAGCGTCTGGTTGGCTAGAAATTGTACCTGTGGTGTGATCGACCTTTTTTTCGACTGGTTTAACTTCGACCCCTTGACGTACTTTTTGTAAACCTTCAACAATCACTTGCTCACCTTCTTCAAGACCCGATTTAACGACCCACATCGCATTTATACGCCGTCCTAATTGCACAATACGCGTTGCAACTTTATTATCTTCACCCACTACTAATACAAATTTACCTTGTTGATTTTCTTGTACTGCAGCTTGAGGAATAAGTGCTTGCAGTTGCTTATCTTTACTTTCAACAATTAAGGTGACAAATAAGCCTGGCATTATAATGTTCTGTGGATTAGCGAATGTAGCTCTTAATTCAACAGTGCCAGTACTGCGATCAATTTTCGTATCGGCAAAATCTAACTGCCCTTTTGATCCCAAGTCCGAGTTATTTGGCAAACGCAGGGATAAATCTATTGGTACATTTTGAGGGTTATTAGCACTATCTTGATGTTTTTGACGATAACTAATGTAATCGCCTTCTTCGACCTGGAAGTTAACATAAATTGGATCCACATCAGTCAATTCCGCCAATTCATTTGAGGAAGGGCTAACAATGTTGCCTACGTCATAATTAACCTTACCGATACGCCCTGCAAACGGCGCTTTTATCTCGGTGTAACTTAGATTTAATTTTGCTTTTTCAAGGCTGGCCTTTGCAGAAATAACAGCAGCAGCGGCTTGCTCATATTTAGTGGTTAATTTATCTAAATCAGATTGTGAAATAAACCCTTGTGCAGCAACTTCTTTACCGCGTTTTAAATCACGAGACGCACCATCTTCGCCAGCAAGTTTACTTTTTAAGTCTGCTTCAATTTCAGCAACAGAGGATTGGTATTCACTTGGGTCAATTCTTAGTAATAACTGTCCTTTTTCAACAAATGAGCCTTCATCAAAATGACGTTCAATTAATTCCCCCTCAACACGAGCGCGAATTTTTACTTCCTGATGAGCTTCCGTGCGAGCAACAAACTCTCGATAATTCCCCACCTCTTGGGTAACAACATTAAATACTGAAACCGCGGGAGGTGGAGCGACTTGTTTGGTAGCGTTATCATCTGAACAACCAGCTAAAAAAGCGATTAATGTTGTACCAACTACCCCTTTGATCGCTAATGACATGTAAGTTCCTAAAATGCTAGGCGTGAACCTTTTTAGCATGGTTTATCTCCTTGGTAGCTGCGCAACTACCTTTATGTATGTATTTAAATTATCCTTAAACGTCAAGTTACGTTCAGAGGCTATTATTGGCTGATTATATAACAAGCCACTCGATTAAAAATATAGACCAATTTGTAATCATTTGTATCTCAAGTTAATAATAACTGACTCTAAAACAGCTTGTTTTTCAAAAAAAGCCACGCTTTACATCAATTCAATTAACTCGTAAGCTAAACTGAAACAGGTCAGAGGAGTTGACATGATTAACTTTGAAACACAACAGGCAATCGCCTTCGTTACATTATCCCGAAAAGATAAACAAAATGCGTTGAATTTTGTCATGTTCAAACAGCTGACAAGTATTATTAAAAAAATTAAAAAAGACCCGACTATCCGCGCTGTCGTTATTCAAGGTGATGGTGAGCATTTTTGTGCTGGACTGGATGTTGCTGCCGTTATGAAAAGTCCCATAAATATTGCCAAGTTGCTATTTAAATGGTTGCCGGGTAACTGTAATTTAGCGCAGCAAGTTGTGCTGGGTTGGCAATCACTAAGTGTGCCGGTATTCGCAGTCGTCCAAGGTAATTGCTTTGGTGGTGGCCTGCAAATAGCTCTTGGGGCTGATTATCGGATTGTGCACCCAGATGCTAAATTAGCCATTATGGAAGCGCGCTGGGGACTATGCCCTGATATGGGTGCAAATGTTGTACTACCTAGCTTACTAAAACGTGACGATGCCATGTGGCTTGCCAGTCATGCAGATCCTATTAGTGCTGATAAAGCGCTGCAATTAGGGTTAATAACCGAAGTAAATGCGGATCCAAAACAACGCTGTTTAGCAATGATCAATACCTTATTAGCTCGCTCACCGGATACTTTAGCGGCAATAAAACGCGTTACTCAACAAAGTTTTAACACTCCAAGAAGACAAATTTTAGCAAAAGAAACCATTAGCCAAATTCGTCTGCTTATTAACAGCAATACAAAAAAGGCCATTGCAAAAGCCAAAGGCGCCGATAACATTGAGTATCAAAATAGTAAACGTTGGTAACAAATTCACTTAATATCAACGCTAAGCAATAAGTCGCATAGTTTTCAACAAGCAAATATGATGAAGTATAATACGACCTGTAGTGAGTAAATAATCAATGGATCCCCGACCCCAAGTGCTTAAAAAAATCTTCCCTTATTTACTCAGCAGCTGTTTGATTTTGGGTTGTTTGGCGATAGCAAAAATAATCATGCACTGGCTGCAAGGCAGCTTTCCAGCCCCCCTCTTAGCGATGCTAATGCTACTTACGTTACTTTTAACAAACGTAGTTAAAGAGCATCACTTAACTCCCTGTGCTAAGCCATTATTAAATGTCATGCCGCTTTTTTTCATCCCTGCTGGAGTTGGTTTTATCGAACACCTTGAGATCATCGCCCTGCAATGGCAATTTCTCAGTGCAGTTTTCATTTTGGTGCCATTGACCAGCTTACTGCTTATCGCAACGGTGATCAGTGTATTTAAAGGCAGGATTGAACATGATTGATCTATGGTGGTTAAGTATTCCTGTAATTATCACGCTGTTTTTAGGATTAAGGAAGCTCAATACAACCATTAACAATCCTTTATTAAAAGCGCTGACTAATCCCGTTTTTATCACTATTACGCTTATAGCCATATTACTAGTGAGTTTTTCACTGCCCTACTCGCAATTTGCCAGCCATAGCCGGTTATTAAGCTATTTACTGGAGCCTGCCATTGTTGCGCTTGCATTACCGCTATATCAACAATTTGTGCATATACGAAGAAATCTCCTGCTGATTGTTGGCTGCTGTAGTTTGGGCATAATCAATGCCACTGTGGTTGCAACCTTACTCAGTGCCGCATTTAATGTGCCTGCACAATTAGCAGCATCTGTTGCCGCTTTATCGGTCACTACTCCCATTACTCTATTAGTGACTGATTCACTCGGAGGCATTGCTTCGTTGGCAGCTGCGATGGTGATTTTTATCGGCTTATTAGGTGCTTTGTTCGCGCTACTTATTCTTCGTCAGGTGGGCATTTATAACCATCAGGCACAAGGCGTTGCAATTGGTACTGCATTTCATGCAATAGGCACCGCCGCCGTACTTGTTGAGCATCCGCGTATTGGTGCATTTGCTTCAGTGGCAATGGCACTGAGCGCATTACTTACCGCTTTAATCGTACCATTACTTTATCCTTTTTTGAGTCAAGCTCTGCTATGATGAAATAGTTTAACCACTTTATTTATGGATAATAGATGATCAGTACAGAAATTCAACAAGTTGAAAAATACTACACCATGATCAGTGAGTACCTCGTTAAGTACAGCATGCAATTAGTTGGCGCATTGTTGATCTTGATTTTTGGTTTGTGGGTGGCACAAAAAATATCTAAGATGATTGCCGCTTTAATGGCGCGTAATAATATTGATATTACTCTCACTAATTTTGTCAGTAATGTAGTGAAAGTATTGTTTATCGTTATGTTCATTATTATTGCGCTAGGTAAAATTGGCATAAGTGTCACACCTTTTGTCGCTGCAATTGGTGCAGCTTCTCTTGGTGCTGGTTTAGCATTGCAAGGGATGTTATCAAATTATGGCGCAGGCTTGGCTATTATTGCCACCCGCCCCTTTATCGTTGGTGACACGATTGAAGTTAAAAATGTCAGCGGCCAAGTAAAAACCATTGAGCTAGGTTACACCATTTTGATCAATGAAGAAAAAGTCGAAATTACTATTCCTAACAAACACATCGTTGGCGAAATACTGCATAACTCATTTAATTATTCATTGGTCAAAGGTGAAATTGATATTGCCTATAATGCCAGTGCTGAGCATGCTATAGAGCTTATAGAAAACGTATTGAAAGACCATGAGTTAGTCGCAAATGAACCGCTATCACAAGTTGGCATTGAACGGTTTGCTGAAAGTGGAGTAACTATTAGTTACCGCTACTGGGTGCCGACGACGAAAATAATTGAAACCAAGCTGGCCGTAAACGGTGGTGTATATAGTGCGATTCAAGGTGCGGATATTGAAATTCCATTCCCACAACGAATTGTTACCATTAATAAAAATGAACTAAATAGCTAATTTTTAAAGGATAAAAATGCGGAGCCGTTCAGTATGTACAGCTAAATACATTGCTTTAATTATTCTTATTATACTTTGCTGGTCAGAGCAATTTAACAGCTATGTCATGGATTTTCTTGACCAAACCTTAGTGCAGTCATCATTAGTTTATGCTTCTGCGCGCAGTGTTAACGGCATTATTTCTTTATTGCAGTCGGCTGAAGTCGGTATTGGTATAGCCAGCATAGCGCCTGCACAATTGCTTGATCCGGTGAACGATTTAGCCGAATACATTGCCGATGCGATGCGCATATCATTAGGCTCACTGTTTATCCAGCGGATTTTATTTACTATTTCATCAGGGGTATTTTTTAGCACCTTGTTTACCGCCAGCGTCATTAGTTATTTAGTCTGTGATTATTTTGGGTATTTAAAACAGCTTAAAGGTAAGTTACTCGCTAGCCTGATTTTAGTGCGGTTTTTAATTCCATTTGTAGTACTTGCAACTGGGCTTGCCAGCCAAGCCTTTCTAGATGAAGAAATTAATCATCAAAATCAATATGTTGAAAAGACCGTTGACACACTTAGCGTACAGGCTAATGCAACCTCCACACTATCAGCACAACTGAGCGCAAAAATTAACAGTGACAAGCAAACAACTCTCGATGAACTCGAACTTATTGCCGTTCAGCAACAACAATTAAAAGCAATTATTACAGATAACCAACAGCAGCTTGAGCAATTAAATAAGCAAATTGACGCCATTCAAACGACCCGCAGTTTAGCCGAAAAACTCACCTTAACAGAGCTTCCCGAGGCTAAACAATTACTGCAAAAACAACGCGAGTTAAAGCAACAACAAGCATCTATCAACAATCAGTTCGCCGCGTTATATCAACAGAAAGCTCAACTGCAACAACAGCTGCATGATTATAACGACCAACTAGCAGGTAATTCTGGCAATTTAATTAGCAAAGTCGTTGATACCGTTACCACTGGCATTACAGATATGGCTAATTCTTTAGAGGGCTTATTTATTGAATTTTTAAACTTAGTGTCGTTACTAATCATCAAATTATTTATCATGCCTTTGCTCTTCTTATATTTATTTAGTAAGGCATTTAAAGCTATTTGGCAACGTTCCGTGCTACAAGCATTAGCGCAAATGAAAACAGAAATACACACCACCATCACAGAAAAATAACCGCTATATCATGCTTAGGGTCACATCAGCTCAGCATGAAAGCGATGCCCTAATGGGTCATTTTAAAACTAACAATTAAAAATTAAAACCAATAAAAACAGACAGATAAAATAAAAAGCATTGAATGAAAGGAAACCTAAATAGCTTTACTCTCACTGCAGAAGTCTTTCTTTTGTCACGGTTTTGTCATAAAAGTTATTTAGCTTGCATCGCATACATGGCTAACTTAGGACTTTACTCGTGCCAACACTTAAACCACTTGCTTATGCACTGAGCATATTAACACTCACAGCAACATTAGGCGCTTGCAGCAGCCAAGATGTTAATTCCACTCAACCAAGCCAAACTACATTAAAGCTTAACAGCGCACCATTTTGGCAACAAAATAATATTCAAGGATCGCAAGCTGCTTGGCTTTTTGATGATGCATGGTTACTAGCCAGTGAAAGCCAAGGCTTAATTGTTGTAGAGCAAAATAAGCAACATAGCGAAGTACTTAAAGCGGGTAACTTTGAAACTCTGTCAGTACGTACTATTGGCGATAATCGCTTTTTAGTGACCAGTATTGATAACGAACGTGATCTGGTTGCCGTTTTCACCCTAACTCAAAGTAACGGCAACTGGCAACTAACGGAGCACGCACCGATTGTTGCACCACAAGCAAAACCTGAAGCGGTCTGCCTATTTAACAATCACAATACGGGGAGTATTTCTGCTTTTGTTGCTGATGTTCGCGGCTTAATGCGCGAAACCTTAATTTATAACTTTGCCACAGAGCAAACCACTAACATTGCGGTCCGAGAATTTGCCGGTGTAAATGAAGCTGCGGGTTGTGCGGTTAATGATGTAAGCCAACAATTATTTATCAGTGAAGAAGAACTTGGCATTTGGCAAATGAACGCCAATGCAGAATCTTCAGCGAGTAAACAACCCCTTACCATGGTTGCTCCCTTTGGTGAACTGGCAAGCGGTATTGGCGCATTAACCACCAGCACTGATGGCAGCCTCTGGTTTACTAGCAGCAGCAATAACACCCTATACCGATATAATCCAGAGCAAGGTATACAACAAAAGTGGCGTGTCTCTGGAGATCTCAGTATTGGTTCTGTGGTAATTGACAATAACGCCACTACTGCTCAAGCCATTATGTATGACGATGAAAGTGGCGCGTACCGCAGCAGCCAGTTAATTTTAGACCCAATCACCAGTACGACAAAAACCAACACCACCACTGCAAAAACAGCACATGTGTATGCAAAAGTGCAAACGACACCAGTTGCAGCATTTGGTGATGCCGCAGACGATCCAGCCATCTGGGTGCATCCAACCGACGCCGCTAAAAGCTTGATCATAGGCACCGATAAACGTCGCGGACTGATGATCTATAACTTAGCTGGAGAGCAAATTCAAAGCCTTGACGTAGGTAGAGTTAACAATGTTGACGTTCGTCAAAGTAGTAATATCAACAACCCAACTCACACTCTAATTGCAGCCAGTAACCGTAGTGAAAATAGCATTAGTTTGTTCACTGTCGACATACAAAACAGCGTACACCACTTAGGTAGCGTGGCTACCAATTTGAGTGAGATTTATGGCTTATGCATGTACTCATCGAAATCAGGTGACTATGTATTTGTGAATGATAAATCAGGGTTATATCAGCAATATAAAATAACCAGCCAACAGCAACAAGTCTCGGGCAAACTGGTGCGCGAATTTACTTTACCGAGCCAACCGGAAGGTTGTAGTAGTGATGATAAAAATGGGGAACTTTTTGCTGGTGAAGAAGACGCTGGTATTTGGTTTATTAATGCTGAACCAGATACAAAACAACAGCCGATATTACTGCAATCAGTTGATAACATGCTGGTTGATGATGTAGAAGGTATGGAGATTTATCATGGTAAAGACGAGCGCTTATTAGTGGTATCTAGCCAAGGTGACGATAGTTATGTCGTGTATCGCATAAATAAAGGTGAAAAACACCCTACCCTTGAGTTTGTCAGTAAGTTTAATATTATTGCAAACTTAAATAACGGTATTGATGGCGTGTCAGAAACCGATGGCTTAACCGTTACAGCCAAACCGCTGCCTGGCTACCCTCTTGGCGTATTAATAGTGCAAGATGGCTACAATCGTATGCCACAGCAACCACAAAACTTTAAGCTAGTTGATTGGCGCCAAGTACATTCACTTGTCTATGGCGACGCTAAGTAAAGTAAACTAAACAAATATAGCCGTCACTTGGCGGCTATATTACCGTTGTTAACCACCAAATAACTAACACCAACACAGTCAAACCAAGCATTGCTTTGGTTTTATGTTTTGTAATAATTCGCTCCGCTTGATTGCCTGCATAATACACCACCAGCGCCAGACCAAAATACCGAATTGAACGAGCAATAGTCGTTGCAATTAAAAACATTATTAATGAATATTTGGTGGCACCCGCTGCGAGCATAGCTATTTGAAAAGGAATTGGCACTATCCCCAACATTATTACAAACCAAAAACCTTGCTGCTGCATTTGTTGTTCTACGTGTTCAAACTGCTCTGGATTTGAAAAGGTATTGATCACCCAATCGCCAACCGCATCAAACAAGTAATAGCCAAGCGCGTAACCAAACAAAGCCCCAATAATACAGCCTAAAGTCGCCATTAAGGCGATTAGCCAAAGCTTATCACGACGAGCTTGCATCAACGGCACCAATACTGCTTCAAGAGGGATAGGAACTATCGTTGACTCTAAAAATGAAGCCGCCGTTATGCTGGTTAACATATGCTTTGAATCAATAAATTGTCGTGTTTTTTGCTTTAAGCGCTGCATAACAGCCATAGTATCACCTTGGTAGTGCTTATAAGTTATATTTATAAGCATATTGCAAGCTCAATACCAGCCTTGCATAATAAATAAGTGCATTGTTTTATAAGCGTTTTTTAATAAATATTAACAGGAACAGGCAAATAAATTTAACTGATAGTGTAAAAACCCCCAATTAAAATTGTAAATTTTACTGTAATCAATCGCTTAGGGATTAAGCAATGTAATATTGGCTACGGCCACTATTTTTCGCTTTGTACAAGGCTTGATCAGCACGTTTAACTACCTCATTAAACGCTTCTTCTGGGGCCTTAAATGACACACCAATACTTACACTTACCGTTCGATTAGCAGCAAGTTCAATGGTATGTGCAAGTGATAGTAATTGCTCACTTAAATCGCAGGCTTTTGGTCGGTCATCGCCGGGCAGGTATATTGCAAACTCTTCACCACCTAAACGTGCAAAAACACTATTATTAGGTAAAGCTTTGGCATATAAAGATGATAATTCGATCAGTACTTGATCCCCCCTATCGTGACCAAACTGATCATTAATCACTTTAAAAAAATCGATATCAATAAGCAAAATTGTATACGGGGCTGATTGATTTTTTTGCATATATTGATAAAAAAATTGGCGGTTCGCTATTTGGGTCAAGTAATCAGTGATCAGCTCTTTTGATAACTGCTGCTGCACACTTGTTAAATCGCCTATAGTTAACTTTAAACCATAACAAGTAAACAACATGCCTGCAGTACGTAAAACATCCTCAACATAAATACCAATAAACAAAGGCTGGATCAGCACTTCATCAAGTAGATCAAAGGTTAAACCCGCTGACCACAATAATAAACCGATGCTTAAATTAACATAAGCAAAAACTGATAAGTTGGCCCTTTGGACAATGATAAAAATAGCCACCACAATTAATAGGTTAATTGCGTCGGTAAGTACACCATTAAAAAAAATACTGTTATCTAATTCAGGATAGAAATAAATATACGAGGTAACTATTAAAAACAGAGTAACTACAAATACAGCTGAAAACACGGGTTGTAAGGTGTTTTTTGCCGTTTGTTGTTGAAGTTTATTATCACTGTATTTCATACACGTTTCGCTGATTAAGTGAGCGCTATATTAAATAACGCTATCACAAGCTAATGAATATATAGCTTTTAAATACAACTGCCGTTTTATATCACTGGAGCTGATTTTTTAAGTTCCTAACACCAGCACCAACCTGAGTTTACACACCTGAACAAGGTATTTTAACCACAGCATTTTTTGTATTTTTTATTACTGCCACACGAACATGGATCATTACGTTGTGGTGTTTTTTCAAAAACTTGAGTAACAGGTTTATTAAGTACAATATCTAAAGGAGTAATATCTTCAGCAAGCGTACTATCAACACGAATATCTGCAAATAAATCATTAGCTATCAAAATAGCGTTTATTTCAAGCTCACGTGCAGCGCTTTGCACCTGTAAAACGAGCGGATTTTCTTCGCTACCAGGTTTTACTTTCGGTTTAGGCTGATAAGTACCTTGATTATTTTTACCCATAATATCGGGCTTACCACGATAGAAAAATTTTGACACCTGCGTTCCTAACTGTCATTTAAAGCAACTCACCGCGAGTAGCTAAAGGCTGCGCAGTCTAACAGAATTTAATGCTGTTAGCGCGCATCTTTAAAATCGATAATGAAGCTAATAAACTTTAGTCGTCTTCAGGTGCTTGTGCTGCTTTTATTCGCTCTTGGTTTTCTTGCATTTGCTCAAATGCAGCTTTGATTTCATCAAGCACTGAATCAACATCAGCCTCAGCGTGGTTATCTGCAACCTCACCGTAAAGAACAGTTTCTGCTGTTAATTCACCCGCTTGATACAAAGCCCACATTTCTTCACCAAAACGCGTATCGAGTATTTCTGGTGCGTACTGCCCGTAATACAAGCGCATATTGCGTACATCACGTAAAAACATTTCTTGCGCATTGTTATTCGCCGCCGCATTTACTGCCTGCGGTAAATCAATCACCACCGGACCGTAGCTATCTACTAACACATTAAATTCAGACAAATCACCATGCACAATACCCGCACATAGCATTAAGCGAATGTAATGAACCATAGTAGCGTGATCTTCAATTGCCTGCTCAGCAGTTAAACTCACATCATTTAAACGCGGCGCAACATCACCGTCATTATCGGTGACTAAATCCATGATCAGTACACCATCGTAACAACCATGAGGTTGTGGTACCTTTACGCCAACCCGAGAAAGCGTGAAAAGCGCATCTACTTCTGCATTTTGCCACACGTTTTCTTGTTCTTTACGACCAAACTTAGAGCCTTTTTCCATCGCACGACCGCGGCGACTATTGCGTACTTTACGTCCTTCTTGGTATTTTACTGCTTGTTTAAAACTTCGGTGTTGTACATCTTTGTACACTTTCGCACAGCGAATATGCTCGCCACAGCGAACCACATAAACCGAGGCTTCTTTTCCACTCATTAATTGGCTGATGACTTCATCAACGATACCGTCTTCTATTAACGGTAAAATCTGTTTTGGCGTTTTCATGACACTCTTATACCGTACTTAGGCATACCTTGTAATCTTCTCGCAAACTATTTTATCTGACAGACCCTTACGTTAAAGCAAAAGCAGACGAAAACCAATGCTAATAAGCGCACAATTGAACTTATCAAGCATGTTAAAGAACAAAAAACTTGACTAAATCGGCTAAATCCACAAACTGCGAAGTTAACAGCCCAAATTATACTTACTTTATATGAATTCAGAAATACGCTATCGCTTTCAATCTGGTCAAATCGCTAATCGTTTTTTAAACGAATTAAAGCATTGGCCTGTCGCCCGGGTAAAAACAAAACTTCTTAATGGTGGTTTTGACGTTAAAGTAAATTATCAATTCGATGGCGCGGGGTTTGATTACACTTGCGCAGAACTTGATGAATTAGCCGCAAAACATGCCGGTGAAGAAGTTAGCTAAGTATATTAAGCATACAGCAATATACATTTTGAGTTCTCTCAGCTATGTTATTAAATCTTAAATCAATAACATATAGGCACTGCAATGAATAACCCACATTCAGATCACATTCCTCAAGAAGCCTTTGATTGGTACGATGAATACGCTCATGGCAAAATGGATAGACGCACGTTTATGAAAAAACTTGGTGGCTTAGTCGCCCTTGGTTATTCAATGACAGTGCTCACTTCAGCGTTATTACCAAATTATGCCTTAGCCGAACAAGTTTCGTTTAATGATGAATCAATTAAAGCAACTTACCAAAGTTTTGATTCTCCCAATGGTCATAACAAAGGACAAGGTTATTTAGTAGTGCCAACACAATTAAAGGGCAAGCGACCGGTAGTCTTAGTGGTGCATGAAAACCGAGGCTTAAACCCCTATGTAAAAGATGTGGCCCGTCGTTTAGCCAAAGCGGGTTTTGTCGCTTTTGCACCCGATGCGCTATTTCCGCTAGGTGGTTATCCGGGTAATGATGACGAAGGGCGAGCCATGCAAAGCTCAATGGATAAAGAGAAAATTCAAAATGATTTTGTTGCCGCAGCCCACTATTTAAAATCACACCCACTCAGTAATGGTAAACTTGGTGCCGTTGGATTTTGTTTTGGCGGTTATATTGTCAATTACCTCGCTGCGGTTGATTCATCATTATTAAGCGCCGGAGTACCATTTTACGGCACGCCCGCCAACGAAGCTCTGCGCAAAAATATTAAAGCCCCGTTAATGATCCAATTAGCCGAGCTTGATGAGCGCGTAAATGCAACATGGCCTGACTATGAGCGCGATTTAAAAAGTCTCAATGTAGATTATAAAATGTATATGTATAAAGATGCCAATCACGGTTTTCATAATGACTCAACGGGCCGTTACGATAAACCGAATGCAGAACTTGCATGGCAACGAACCTTAGCATTTTTTGAGCAACACCTTGTTTAATTATATCTTGTTTAATTATATCTAGTTTAATTGCACCTTGATTAATTGCATAATGGTTAGTGCCAAGCATAATAAGCTAGCACTAACTTCACTCAGTATTAAGTACTTCAGTTAAGAAAAGTCACCGACTCTATGACTAAATTTTTTCTCCTAAAATACATCGCTTTTTTTAGTGGATGTGTTGCTTGTTTTACCCTTCATACACAATTTGCAGTGCCTGCGGTTATTGCATCTTGCCTAACCGGACTTATTGGCAGCTTTATTCCTTTTCCAAAACAGTATGCAAATCATCCTTACGCAGCTGTTTATGCTGGTAGTTTTGCTGGAATGTGCTCTCAGGGGTTGATTAATACCTATTGGGAATTAGCAATTATTTCATTGATTGGGGCTATTTTATACGTACTGACGACTAAAGTGTTTACTGGCTTTGGTGGTAAATTAGGAAGTATCGCCTTTATTAGTGTTGCTTTGTTTGTATTAGCTAAAGGGCTTGCGGCATGAGTTTATCATCGGTAACACTTGCTTTACTTGGCGCGTTTTTGACCTTTTATTTAGCTAAGCATAACCGTCTAGATGCGATTAGAGCGTCAGCAATTTTAGCTATTATCGCTTACCTTATTTTACTTGCCACCGAGTTCAACGCAGAGCTATATAGCAGCATTTTTTTTGGTGGCACATTTATAGGCATGAGCGCACCAAAGCGCTTTGGTATTTACACGCTGTTTTCTGCCAGTGTTATTTTTTCGATTTTGTTTGATAATTTAGTGCCTTACCTTAGTAGCTTTGGCGGAGCTTTGGGCATAAGTGGATTTTTGTCGATATGTGTCTGCCAAATAGCGATTGTACTAGGCGCTCCTCGCAGTAAAAAACCGCTTTAGTTTCGATGTTTAATTAGTCAAACTTTCAGTTTAAGTTAAGCTTTCCTTAAGTATTGCCTTCTATGCTGAGTTTAAATTACTACCACACTACGCTGAATATGCTTATGTTCAACGCAGTCATTAAACTCAGGCACTTATGAAACGCATCATCTTAACTAGTTGTTTATTTTACTGCTGCTGTAGCAATGCAGAGACTGCTAACTCACTCGAGTCCATATCGAGTTGTAATGCTATTAAGCCCCAGCCTGCGACCATTGAACCAAATGCACCGCTTGGTGAAATAATTATCAAAAACAATCCAATTTTTGATCCGCATTCACCTGAAACCACAGCCTTACATCGCTTTATTAATTGGTTACATATTGATACTCGTAAAGCAGTTATTCATGAGCAGTTACCATTTCAGTTGGGCGAACAAGTCGATGACACGCAATTAAGAGAAGCTGAGCGTATCCTGCGTAAGAAAAAATATATCCGCGACGCAAAGATCAGCACAACGCCAAACTGTAATGACAACAATGACCAAGCCGTAATTGTTGAAACATGGGACACCTGGAGTTTATTACCAACCATTGACTTTGGTCGCAGCAGCGGCAATAACAAGTTCAGCATTGGTTTTAAAGAAGAAAACTTTTTAGGCTATGGCATACGCGCATCAGTAAAATATAAAACAGATCACGAACGCAGCGGTTATCATACCATGCTGCAAATGCCTGTGCCGTGGCAACCGCATGCGACATTGAGCTTACAAGCCGATGACTATGACGATGGACAAGTTTTTATGTTTGACTATCAACAACCTTTTTATCAACGAAGTAGTGATGCTCTAAGACGTTATTATGCTAAAACACAACAACAAAAAACCTCTATATATCAAAATGGCGAAACTCGCTCTGAGTTTTTTTCTGATGATACACAAGGGCAGCTTGCAGTAGGTGGCGTATGGTCACAAGACAGCAGCGCAACAACGCATTGGCTTACGGGGATTGATTATCAAGACACCCGCTATGATCAAGTTGCCAACACACCGCTTCCCGCTAACTTAAATAACTTTACCATTGCAACACCTTGGCTTGGCGTTCACTGGATACAAGATGATTTTACCGTACTTCAAGACATCGACCTTATCAATCACAGCGAAGATATTAACCTTGGCTGGGAATTAAACGCCAAATTTGGTGCTGATATGATTAATCCCGGTGAAGGCTTTATTGTTGAAACGGGGATCGACAAAGCCTGGGCGAGCGATTCATCCACCCTGTTTAGATTTAGCGGCGGCTTAAATGCCAAAATTGGTACTGAACTTGAAGATCGTGTCGCTTTATTTTCTAAAGGGCAAGTTAACCTGCGTCTCTCCCCTTTATTTGCCTTATATGGTCATATAAATGCACAGTGGCAAAATACCGAATTCGCTGAACAACCACTTGCTGTAGGTGGTGAAGAAGGTATGCGCGGCTTTCCACAAAGCTACCAACATGGCACACAAAGTATACAAGCTAGCGCAGAGATACGTATATATCCAAACATAAATTTATATCAAATTGCCGATGTAGGTTTTGTGGGCTTTGTCGATGTTGGCCGTGCCTCTGGCAAAGTGCAAACACCTAATATCACTGATAGTACGCTTAATAGTGTTGGTTTAGGTATTCGTCTGTTCTCATCGCGCTCTAGTAATGACAACGTCGTACATATTGATTTAAGTAAACCCCTTGGTAATTACCAAGCGGTCGACTCATGGCAACTTGGATTATCGGTGGGTACAACGTTTTAATTTGTATCGACTAGATTTGTTACATAAAATTAGTCTATAACATATTTAAATGTGTATTTTTTATAGCGATCGCAAGTAAGATAAGGCATCGGCAAAACAAAAATGTCGATGCTAAAGATCATTTAAAATGTCAGTAAATCCGATACAGAACAGGAAGTTTATGCCAAATCGTTTATTTATATTAAGTTGTATAGCACTACTAAATGGCTGCACAACGTTAAGTCAAGATGAGTGTAAAGTCGCTAATTGGCAAAGTTTAGGTTATGAACACGGCGTAAACGGTGGTGATTATGCCGATGGCATAACAAAGATCGCGACGTGTAACGATTACAATATTACCCCAAACATAGCACAATTTAAAAGTAGCTACGAAAGTGGTTTAGCGGTGTATTGTCAACCTGAAAACGGCTTTACTCTTGCTATGCGCGGAGTCTCGTATAACGGTGTATGTAACAGTCGTGCATTTCGAAAAGCGTGGGAAGAAGGTAACGACCGTTATCAAATTCAACAACGTCGTATAGAAATTGATAACCGTATAACCGAGCTAAAACAACAACTCTCTGAACTTAATCAGCAATTAAACAGCAATAACATCACGCAAACGCAGCGTAAAGAGCTAAATACACAGCAACGCCAATTAGAACGTGAGTTAAAGGACTTAAGACGCGAAAAATCCTTATTACCACTATTGAATAAAGCCTCAACAGTTGAAATTACCTTTCCTTAATTACCTTCTGCCCAGCCTGTAATAATAGGGCTGGGTTAATGCAAAAAGCGAAAGCAAAATTCAGATAAAAAAAGCAACTGTAATTTATGTGAATAAGTCTTAACTTGAACTGTCAAAGCAAGTCTGAGCCAGTAAACACTGCTCGAGTTTAACTAATTCTGACAATATATTAAGAGCTTTATAGTAGCGATGAAGCCCTCACGCAGAGGGCTTTGAATCCTTATAAAAAATAATGCGGCAGAGCACTAATATTAGCTGAAAATTAAAGAAACATACCGCCAGACGCTTCAATTCGCTGTCCCGTAATCCAGCCGCTGTCTTCACTAAGCAACATTGCAAACTACGCGTAAAAACCAAACGGGGTCACCCTTTAATTTCCATAATTATAAGCCAGCTAGCACAGGAAAACTGGCATGAAATGATAGGAGAATCGATACGAAAGCAGTTAAATAAATTGACTGATGATGATCAGTTAAGCTAATTTAAAAACAGCTCTATAAAATGATAAATAAAGTGATCAAAGCTGATGAGAATCGGTGATCAAAGTCATGATAATACGCAGGCTGTTACTATACTTAGCCTAATACTTACTTTTTACACGGATAAATAGGCTAAGCATATAATGTTCGGAGGCTTTGATACTTTTCGAAAGCGCATTACTTTATTATCTGGAGGACTGCTGCTTTCTCTAAGTTTTGTGCTAATTACCTCTTTTTACCAACTTACTTCTACTCGTCTTTCAAATGCTAGCGGTGAATCGCTAGTAAATCTAAGTCAATCTATTTCAAATATGCTGTCGGCTAATCTCATGGAGCGTGAGCGAGAAGTTCTTTTGCTTAGTACGCGCTACTCTTTGTATGAAAGTCAAGATTTGAGCGCTTTGCAGTATGCTATTGATCAAATTAAAAGCTCCTATAAAGACTACGCTTGGATTGGTTTCGCTAATGTTGAAGGTGCGGTATTAGCATCAAGTAATGGCGTATTGAAAGGGGCTGATGTCAGTCAGCGACCTTGGTTTATTCATGGTCGATCGGGACCTTTTGTAGGTGATGTGCATAAGGCGTTATTACTTGAAAGCTTGCTACCTAAGCCGAAAGACGGTGCGCCAATTCGCTTTGTTGATTTTGCTGCTCCTGTCATAGGTCAAAATGGTGAGTTGAAAGGTGTGGTTGCCACTCATGCTGATTGGGCTTGGGTTAGAGAGGTTTTATTATCTTCCTTGACTGACGTTTCGAAAAGAAAAGGGATCGATATCTTTATTATCGATAATGAGCACAGTGTTTTATATCCAGATAATCATTTTCCTAACAATATTGAAGTACCAAAAGTACTGCCTAAAGATGGGCAATTTAAATCTTTGCTTTGGCAAGATGACGAAAAATACCTGACCAGTTTAGTCTCTGTACGCTCTCCAGAATCAACGAATCTTGGTTGGCAAATCGTCGTACGTCAGCCATTGTCTATTGCTATGTCAGCAGTAAAAGAAGTTCATAAATTACTACTTTTTTTTGGTGTGTTTGCGACCTTACTTTGTATGTTACTGGCCTATAAATTTGCTAGTACATTAAGTCGCCCATTGGAACGGTTAGCGCTCACAGCAAAAAGTATTCAGCAAGGAAATCGAAAGGCCACCTTCCAAGATGACAGTCAATTGAGTGAGGTGCTTAGCTTAAGTCGTTCACTACAGGAAATGATGTCTTCCTTATTGGAGAGAGAGCAGTCTTTAATGCAAATGAACGTTACGTTAGAAACCAAGGTGCGTACTCGTACGGCTGAGTTAGAAGCAAGTAATCGATCCCTAGAAGCTATCGCTCGACAAGATCCGTTAACCCATAGCTATAACCGATTGGCATTAGACGAAGCCCTGCTTGATGAATATCGTTTAGCGCAAGAGTCGAACCATCCGTTAGCCGTTATTATGGTAGATGCGGATCATTTTAAAAGAGTGAATGACAATTATGGCCACACTGTTGGAGATATCGTGCTTCAAAAAATGGCCAAATTACTTGCTGTACAAGTTGGTGTCAAAGGCATGGTTGCTCGTTTTGGTGGCGAAGAGTTTACCGTGTTGTTACCAAATACAAGTGCTCTGGAAGCGCAAAGCGTTGCCGATACGTTACGTGAAGAACTTGAAAAAGAAGAGATGATCGATGGTCTTTATGTTACGGCGAGTTTTGGTGTTGCCATGTATGAAATAGGCGATTGTCATTATGAACAAGTGCTTAAACGTGCCGATGCGGCTCTATACAAAGCTAAAGAGCAAGGCCGAAATAGAGTTGTAGTAAGCGACTAATAGAGTTGTTTGTATACAAGTTCCAAACAGCCAATGGGTGACCCATTAGAAAGGCCTACTAATTTCTGTCCTACCTCAATTTGAAGCCAAGCCAATGCCGGTGTCTTTACTCTATTCATCACGTAGACAACCTACTAAACGCCTAACTGACTTTATGGATTGGCTACAATCAATAACCCTAGCAAGGTAATAAAAGTCACAGCGCTTTGGGTCACGTTATTGAACACATCTATTGTGAAAACCGCCTTGTACTTATTCCAAAAAAGTTCACTTGAAAATATTTTAATAACTAAATTTTTTACGTAGACTCACTCTCAATATAATTCACTGCTTCCCAGTTAAGGGCACTATGAAATATAAACAGCATTTTTGAAATCTTGATGGTTATCGCTCATAGCCGTAGTATCGGCAAAGTGCCATTTGCAGTCATTCATGATCAACTCGTTTCTGCCCCATTATGAGTTAGAAGATAATTTTTCGGCGATGAAATCTACAAGTAACTTTGATATGTGTGAATGAAAATTTATTGCACGATAATGAATGAATATTGTCAGTGGAGATAAATCATAATCTACAGAAACTTGTTGTAATTCATTCTGTTTTATTTCATCTAAGCAGAAGCTACTAGGCAGAGCGACAAACCCAAGCCCACGTTGTGCAAGAGCTTTTGCCGTAAATCCACCATCTACTTTTATTCTCGATTTTGGCGATAGTGACCTATACTCATTTGACTCTGGAATAGCGAAAATCCAAGGATCACCTCCAAAAGATTTATAGCTTGATATACAAGGCATTGACTCCAGTTCAGTTAGGGTTTTTGGCAAGCCATAGCGGTTAATACATTCTTTAGAAGCCAAGATAATAGTGTCCCATTGGCAAAGTGGCTTCGATACCCAATCTCTGTCATCGAGCTCTCCTCGTTCAAAGCTAATAATAATATCGGGGTCGTTTGAGATAGCATTTTCAATCGCAGTACTATGCTCACAGTACAGTGTGATGTCTGTATATGTGGCTAAAAAATCCGCTAAAACCTCTCCAATAATAGGTATATCTGGAGAACTAAGTCGAATGCTTCCTTTAAGGGAGGTCTGTGCTTCACTTAGTCGCTGTAGTGACTGATTGAGGTTGTACAATGGTTCTCTAATTTCTTGGAAAAAACGCTCACCCATCAGTGTTGGGGTTACTTTACGAGTTGTTCTATAGAATAGCTTTTCACCCAATACCGACTCTAGTTGTTGGATGTGTCTGCTGACGTTGGAACTTGGAATTGCTAGGTGTTCGGAGGCTTTAACAAAACTATGGTTTTCATAAACGGAAAAAAATGATTGTAGCCAAACATTATCAATTCTATCTAACATGATTATCCCAAAATTTGAGCTATAGAAACCCATATTAGCTCATTTAATCGGTCTAAACCATGTCTTAGAATGGTTCCGTAGCAACCAGAGTGAGTATATGAATGAACGATATAAATCCTTTATTTGTCCATCGTGATAATTATCATTTACAAGTCGAGCAGCATGGAACAGGCCCACATTTGTTAATTATTGGTAGTGTGAACTACTACAAAAAAGTCATTCCCGAATCTATGCACAATTACTTTACTTGTGTGTATGTGGATCATCGCGGATTCTCAAAATGTGATGCTGTAAATCCAGTTGAATTTGTCAGCTTAGATACTATCACTCGTGATATCCAAGCAATATGCGACAGCCTAAATCTAACTAAAACTAGTGTTTTAGGCCATTCAGGTCATGCGTATATGGCAATGCACTTTGCAAGTCATGCGAAAATAAAGATCGAAAAGTTGATTGTAGTTGGTGCTGCGCCAAGTCTGTCAGGTGATATGCAAGAGAAACAGTTTACTCATTGGTCTGAAAACGCTTCTGAACAACGAAAAAAGTTGCTAAATACAAGTATGGCTAGACTAGAAAGTGATATTGCCAAACAGCCAGAACGTAAGTTTGCGCATATCTGTCGTAGATTAGGCCCAATGAGATGGAAAGATGCATCATTTGATGAGTTACCTTTGTGGGATGATGTTGAAATGAATACACCGCTACTAGATACGCTTTGGGGAGAAATATTCAGAGATATCGAACTTACGCAGTTTTCTTCAAACTTGGATGCCACCGTCATTAATGGGGAACTAGATTTTAGCATTGCTCCGATTGAGGTGTGGGAAAGCATTGAAGGCGCATTTAAATCATTACAGCTAATTAAGTTAGAAGATGTATCGCATACGCCAATGCTAGAAGAACCAGAAAAATTTATTGAAACGATCCTGAGTATATTTAACCATTAGATAAAATTCATAGTTATGTGTAGTTGATAGTTCAAATAATAAGGAGCGGAAGTTTGAGTAGTTCAGACTCTAACAAGCTTTTGTCCAAAAACGAGTTGACCCGACAGTCCGGTTATCGCTCTTTGCCGAAGTACGCCTGAGTGCTAAAAGAAGCTATTCCGGTATAACTCGTTTCTGCCCTATTTCTTCTAATTGATTTCTACGCAGTCAAACATTGTGATACTTAAAGTAATGCGTTCAACCCTCATGCAATAGATCTGAACCGCATTACCTGTGTTTTCAAATTTATTTGCGTTTGACTAAGCAAAAATGCTTCTTACCGCGCTGAATTAACCAGTATTCATCAAATAGTGGAAATCCAAGTTGGGAGTTGTCAGATGTTATTTTTTCACCGTTTACACTAATAGCATTGTTTTCGACTAGCTCTCTGGCGGTGCGTTTTGATTTAGCTACCCCTGATTCGACCAACAATTCTTCAATGCCTTGCTGAGAGCTTTCGATGCTTGGAATACCATCTAACTCAAGCTGTTTGAGTTCATTATAACTCAGCTTCACGACACTACCTGTGAACAATGCTTGCGTAATACGCTCTGCGCTGAGTAGCCCTGATTCACCATGAACAAAACGCGTCATATTCTGCGCTAGAATCTTTTGTGCTTCGGGTTTGCCGTTTCGGGTTTTATCCTGCAATTCTATCTTCTCGATCTCATCACAAGACAAGAATGTGTAGTATCGCAGAAGGTTATAAACATCGGTGTCCTCAGTGGATAACCAGAACTGGTAAAACATATATGGTGATGTTTTTTCCGGAGCAAGCCAAACGGCTCCACCTTCTGTTTTACCAAATTTAGTACCGTCAGATTTAGTTATCAAAGGTAGGGTTAAACCAAATACTTGCTTCCCATTTTGACGACGAGTTAGATCAATACCACTGACAATGTTTCCCCATTGGTCATTACCACCAATTTGTAAACTGCAACCATAGTTTCGATTAAGCACAGCAAAGTCATAGGACTGGAGTAAACTGTAACTAAATTCTGTAAATGAAATGCCTTGATCAGGCCTTTGCAACCGTTGCTTTACAGACTCACGGCTGATCATATTGTTGACTGAAAAATGCTTACCAATATCACGAAAAAAATCGATGACATTAATATCTCTCATCCAGTCTGAGTTATTGACGATGGTCATGGGCTTGCTTAAATGAGGAGCTAACAACTGCTCAATTTGATTAGTAAGATCTTTGACCCAACCAGCTACAGTTTCTTCAGTATTCAAACTGCGCTCTACAGCTTTGAAAGATGGGTCGCCAATCATTCCCGTCGCACCACCAATAAGCGCTAATGTTTGATGTCCAGCATCTTGAAAACGTTTGAGCATAATGAGCGGGACTAAATGTCCAATATGAAGGCTACCTGCGGTGGGATCGAAACCGCAGTAAACTGTTTGTGGCTGGCTAAGTTGTTGCTGTATCTGGCCTAAATCACTGGCTTGAGCAATTAATCCGCGCGTCTGTAGTTCCTGAATAAATGTCATCTATAAAGCCTTATCTTATGAAAAATGTGATGTACAGATTACAAATAGAAACTAATGCGCGATATATCCCTAAAGGGATAATAGGTTAATTTAGTGGGTAATAATATGATTGAGGAAAACTTGGAAAAGTTCACTGAGGGATGCCACTTGCAATTGAGCATAGATACGTTTTCGGTGATTTTTTACTGTACCCTCTGTAATGTCTAACTGTTTTGCTATCTCTTTAGTATCAAGGCCTTGTACTATTAAACAGGCGATTTGTTTCTCTCTGGTTGAAAGCAAATCATTGCCAAAAGTATGCAGAGCATTCTCGATGAACTCACGTCTTTTTACTGAGTAAGACTCTGGAGAAAAAACTGGTTCTGCAAGAAGGAATTCAGTTTGTTGCCAGTGTTGCCGACATAATGATTGAATGATTGCGAAATATGATTTTAATGTTTCAACATTTAATGACGAAAATGAATTTCCTGCCTGAGTGCACCCTAAATAGATAACGACCCAGCGGGTTGCTTCAACTTTAATGAGAATACTTAACTCATCTTTCCAGCCTGTTTGCAGGTAAAATTGATTACAGTATGTTTGATAATCCATACCCCATTGGACTACGTCTTTTAATAAAAAAACACCTTGCTGCTCATCAATGGTGAGCATTTTGTAGAATGGATCATCTTGAAATGCAGAAGTGAGGTAACGGTCGAAAAGTAATTCTCGGTTATTTTCAATGGAATCGTAAAGATAAATAGGGTGTTTGCCTTTACGCATACCGAGGATCACTGCACAATCATACGTCAGTATCGAATCGATTAGGGCCATTAATTTAGATGTAAAACTCGGTGATTTCATAGAGGAAATAGCCTCAGCGAGTAGATTATTAAATTGTGATTCAGACATATCGTATTGGCCGAATTATAAAGACCGTAAGCATAACGTAATTACCTAAGTTGCTCAAAGCTAACCCATTTTAATTTTGCACGTCAACTATCGTGATAAAAGATGTGGTATCCGAAAAGCCGCTTCCCATATAGCCAGTATCAATCTCCCAGTGAATTTATTAGTAAATATTTATGTAAATTATGACCATGCTAATAAGCAGCAGTCGAGGGTAGCATTTTACTTTAAACACGTCGTAAATATGATTTGCCTTACTAGATGTAATCCGTAACTAGCTAATTTAGAAAAGTGACTGACACGTTTTTGTCCAAAAACGAGTTTGTCTGTGCGTCTGCTCTTCGCTCATAGCTGACTTTCAGATGAAATATAAACCGATTTTTCAAAACTATGAGATCAGCCACTGTAATTTATGCGTCTTCTTCTTTACTGATCAGATCAACCATGCGTTGACTAATCTCGTCATCGCTGAGGTCTTCTTTATGAGTGCCTATTGTCCATACATGGCCAAATGGGTCTTGCAATGTACCGGCCCTATCACCGTAAAATTGGTCATGAACTGGGCGTATTTCTTTACCACCTAAGGCAACCGCATTAGCAAATACGGCATCTACATCTGCAACGTAAAGCATTAAGCTCACAGGCGTTCCGCCAAGCTCATCAGGGCTTTTAAAATGCGCTTCAGGGCACATATCTGAAAGCATAATATGCGAATCACCAATTTTAATTTCTGCGTGAGCAATGCCGCCATCTGGCAGCGGCATTTGCATAATGAGCTGGGCATTAAATACCTTCTCATAATACTCGATTGCTTTTGCTGCACCGTTAATTATCAAGTAAGGAGTAATTGCATGATACCCCTTTGGTATTGCTGAAACCGTCATTTTACGCTCCAAATGTGTGACCTTATTAAATAAAGGTTAGTCGATATCAGCTGAAAGTCAGCTTTACAAAAATGAAAACTAAATACTCTGGTTTAAGTAATAAAGTGGTTCTAGCCCTTTAAAAATAAATATCTCCCCCAAGGTCTATAAACACAGTGAGCAATTTAGCTATTTTTTGAAGGAGTTAATGATGAGCAAAACATTAATCATAGGCGCAAGTGGCCAGATTGGTAAAATAACGACACAGTTACTACTTAATGATCAGCATCAGGTTGTCGCTCTCGTACGTGATAAAAATAAGTTAAGCGATTTAAATAGTCCCTACCTCAGCGTGACCGAGCAAGATCTCGAGGGTGACTTTAGCCAAGCATTTGCAGGCTGCGAACAGGTAATTTTTGTTGCCGGTTCTGGCGGAAATACCGGCGATGATAAAACATTATTAATTGATTTATGGGCTGCGGTTAAAGCCGTAAATTATGCAAAGCAATATGATATAAAAAACTTTATTATGGTCAGTTCAATTGGCGCAGATGATCCTGATGCAACAGAAAGCGATTTAAAACCTTACTTAGTTGCTAAACATATGGCTGACGAACATCTAATCAATAGCGGCCTAAATTATACTATTGTACGCCCAGGTTCACTTACCAACGACAGTGCTTCATTGCAAATCACCACACAACGGCCAAGTGAACGTAAAGATGCAAAAGTCAGCCGTGAAAACGTGGCAAATGCCTTGTTGCAAGTGGTAAAAACGGCTCCTGGTGACAACCGAATATTTGAGTTATTTGATGCCAATTAAAGCCTGTATCTGGCTGTAATTACAGAAATACCAGGAGCTATAGCAGAATAATTTTCTGTATGCTCCTGCTGTTACTTAGCCTAACAATATTTATTAGTTTGGTGATTCAATGTATTACGCTAAACGTTATAGCGTTGAACTTTATATTGAATTACCAACTAATATTTTGAACACTCTGACCTTAAACCCTGTTTAGTAATCAATATTACTCCTGACTTTAAACAGCACATCGCCAATTTTCAAATCATTATATTTGGGTTGTGCAACCTCAATGTTATCTGCATCAATCAGTGTTTTTAGTAATTTAATTTGCTCGGGATTATCGATAGTCATGTATTTTGATTGCCATTGAGTGCCATCATGCAACCACAGATTAGCTTCAGTAGAGTGATTCGATTCATCTATAAATACATAATCGAGTTGTTCATCTTGATTTAAATCTATGGCGATAAAATAAAATGAATGACTTTTAAGCGGTGTCCAGCGGTTGAAATGTAAGCTCTCGAATACAGCCTGAATTAACTCATCCGAAAACACCTGCTGCCTAGGCCAAAACGTCGAGTGCGTAACAAACTCTGTTATTGATGTTTGCTCGGCTAAAGCCTCAAACTCTGGATTATCTGGGTTGACATACATTCGCTCAATGATCATTGCTTGCTCTGGATGAGTACTTTGAATTTGCGCTTGTAACTTTTGCATTGCAAGATAGCCTTGGCGTCCTAAATTACTTGAGAAGTAATAATAATCAAATTCTTCAATACTCACGTCACCTTCATTTAAGCGCGCGATTTGACTCTCGGTAGATAAACGCTGAAAATTCAAAACTGGCGAGTTCACTAGTAGCATAAATATTAAAATCACCACCCCCATCACAATATTAACTTTGCTTTGCACTTGTTGCCATGCATCGCGCTTTTTAACGATCCCGACTAAATACCCGAATGAAAAACACGCAAGTAAAAGACACACTAAAATAGCCCAGCAACGACCCACCGTGATCCCGTATTGTTCAACTCTAAGCCAAATGCCATAAGCGGCAATCACACTGTAAATTGGTAATAAAGCAATACCAAAAAATACTAACCTGTGTATTACAATTTTATAAGGTCGCTGATCAGCAGCGTATTGATAAACCGTATTCACAAAAAATAAAGTGAGTACCTGTAACCATAAAACTAACGAGCTACCACTGCCTGTTTGCCATAATTTATCTAGCCCCGTAAACGGTAGCGTCGCTAAAAAGCCTAAAGAAATAACCGTAAGTACTGGCAGTAAAAACTTAATCAAGGTTTGCAATAAAAATGAGATGTTATCTTCTATATGCATAACCCCTCTAAAGATCACCGTGGCAAAACCGAACGCTAAGGTTAAAGTTGGGATCCAAAACCAGTCTTTTTTGAGTAGCTCAGAGAAAAATGTAATCTCTAACGCATTAAATAGCGCCGCTCCTAACTGCAAAATTCCCCAGAAAATTAAAACGAATAACCAACACTCTGCAAATAAAATAAAGTTACGCCATGAGAGCTTGAATAATTGGCTATAACTAATTGCTTCATTACCAATCAGTTGTTGGATATACATAAGTGCTTTAAAGCTGGCAATTAAGGCTGTGAATATAAAAATGGCCGTTAAAGCATCGTTATTAACCAGCGCAATTGGGTATTGCTGAGCACCAATATAAGCACCAAGGAGTGATAACAACAGACTAAATGGTAACAAGTAACTAAGCAGTTTTTTAATATTAGCTTGCTCTACAGCAAGTAAAGTCAGTAGCACAAAACTAATGGTAAAAGTAACTAAAGAAAACAACCAAACTGGCTCTGTCGCAGGCCATAGCTGATTTTCAACACTACGATATAACAAAGTAAGAACAATGCCTTGCACTAAGGAAAGTACAAAAATAAAAGGTTTAGGTAGTTGATTATCCATATCTATCACTCAGGTTTTTCATCAGTGTGCGATAAATGTACCTTTTATTCAATGATGATTACATTTTCAAGTAAAAATCCTTACACAGAGCTATATACTCATCGCTATATTGAGCCCCTTGACCATGAATCGTTAAGCTGGTCAGCTCGCATTCTTGCATCTGATAAGCAAAGCACATTAAGCTCCTGCTCGGCGCTTTAGTGGCAGTAGTTTGTACTAAACAATGGCGCACTAAATACAAACCTTGTAATTGCGCTTGTGCAATAAACAACTGCGCTTCTGGGCAAGGTAGGATCACATTTAAAAAAGCATTTTGGTGACTAAGGTGTTTGAATGCAGTGATTAACTCACTAAAACTTAAGCTATCTGTATGACGTGCGGTATTACGAGCTAAGTCCTGCCCTTTTAAACTGGCATTAAAATACGGAGGGTTACTGATCACAACATCAAACTCAGTTGTGGTGGTTACTTGCTGAATAGCTTTTTGCATCAATTTAATATCGGGCCATGGGCTATTTGTAAAATTTTGCTGCGCATCAGCACATGCATTGGCATCAATTTCAACAGCATTAACCTGCATAGTTGGTTTGCGTTGCTTGCACATTAATGCCAACAACCCAGTACCTGTGCCAATATCAAGTAACCGCTGTGAAGTAGTTAAGTCAGCCCATGCACCGAGTAAAATTCCATCCGTCGAGACCTTCATCGCACTGCGCGTTTGCGCTACTTTAAATTGTTTAAACACAAAGCCTGACATTTTTTCACCTTTTCATTCACCAACTGGCGGATAGCGCGTATAATTACCAGCAATTGTCCTCTATTTTTGACACTCTATGCAATTTTCTGATTTTGATATTGATAACAAGATACTACAAGCCGTTGCTAAAATGGGTTACGAAACCCCAACTAGCATTCAACAACAAGCGATCCCTGAAGCGCTGCAAGGCCGTGATATTTTAGCCTCTGCACCAACCGGTACTGGTAAAACAGCGGCATTTTTGATCCCGGCGATTCAATACTTACTTGATTTCCCGCGTCGCGAGCCTGGTTTTGCCCGTGTTTTGATCATGACTCCAACGCGCGAGTTAGCTTATCAAATTCATGAACAGTGTGAACTACTTGCTAAAGGCACTAACCTTAAAATTGGTGTTGTTACTGGCGGTATTAACTACGGTACGCATAAAGAAATTTTTGAAAAAAATAACGATATATTAATCGCCACACCAGGGCGATTAATGGAATATTTAGAAACCGAAAACTTTCATGCCGAAAACGTCGAGATGCTTATTTTAGACGAAGCAGACCGCATGTTAGACATGGGCTTTCGTAAAGAAATGATGCGTATTTGTGAAGAAGCAAAAAATCGTCGTCAGTGCTTTTTATTCTCAGCCACTCTTGAAGGCGATAGCGTTGAACGATTTGCAGAGCAAATTTTAAAAGATCCAGCCCTATTAGAAGCTGAATCTTCACGTAAAGAAAAAGCTAAAATCCACCAATGGGTACACATTGCTGATGATTACAACCATAAATTAGCAATGTTGGTTGAAATACTAAACAGTGAAGACTTAAGCAAAGCTATTGTGTTTGTTAAAACCCGTGATCGCCTAGAAACATTAGTCGGCGAGCTGACCAATGCTGGGGTTCGCGCAGCCTGGTTACGTGGCGAGATGCCACAAGACAAACGCATGAAGGCAATGGAAAATTTCCACAGTGGCCGTACAAGAATATTAGTTGCGACTGATGTTGCCGCCCGCGGTATTGATGTGGCTGATATTAGTCATGTGATCAACTTTGATATGCCACGCACAGCAGACGTGTATGTTCACCGTATTGGCCGCACTGCTCGCGCAGGTAAGAAAGGCATTGCAATTTCGTTAGTAGAAGCCCATGACATTGCAGTATTAGCAAAAATTGAACGCTACATTGAGCTGCGCCTTAAACGCCGTGTTGTTAAAGGATTTGAGCCGCGTCATAAAGAAGCTAAAGCGCCAATCAAAAAACATAAAGATCCGGTAAAAATCAAAGCCCGTAAAAAGGCCAAAGCAAAAGCTAAGAAAAAGAAATAATTCATCTGCTTTGACGCTACATAAAAAGCCGAGACTTATGGGGTTACTTCATATTCATAGTCTCGGCTTTTTAGTTTAATTACCAGCAGCTACTGACAAACTCCTAGGTCTTTCCAAACGGCCCATGCGCTGGAATTATCAGCAGGGTTTGCACCGCGTGTCCACCATTTCGCACTGTAGCGCTTACCATTATAGGCCACCTCTTCGCCAGCCGTGTATACAGCACTTGCACTCCAGTTCGATAAGTCTGTACAGCCAGTTTGTGTGCCATCTGTAACAGTTACTGTTTTAGTTAAGGTATGATTAAGTCCTTGGGCGTCACTTACCGTAAGTGCTACATCATAGGAACCTGCGGCTTGATAAGTATGATTGGGTGTTACGGTATTAGCGACACTGCCATCACCAAAAGTCCAATTATAGGCTGTAACAGCCACATCATCAGTCGATGCATTAGTGAAACTGACAGCAAACCCATTGACACTAAAATCAAAGTTCGCTTTAGGTGCTTGATTAACATCACCGTCATTTTGACAATTACCTTGACGCGACCAAACATTAGAATAAATCGCTGGACTTGCCCCCGTTGACCACCAAGTTGCTTTATATTTAACTTGGTTAAACTCAACCAAATCACCAACACGGTATGACTTTGCTGCATCCCAACTAGCTAAACCATCACAACCGCCTGGAGGATTCGATGAGATAGTCACAGTTTGACTACGCTGATTTGTTTGTCCTATGGTGTCAGTTACTTCTAAAAGGACTGTATAATTACCTTCTGCAGTATAAGTATGAATAGGGTTTTTAGTATTCGATGAATTGCCATCGCCAAAACTCCAACTATAACTGCTGATCCCTTTATCATCCGTAGAGGTATTATTGAAAGTAACCTGTTTATCATTTACGGTTGCACTAAAACTTGCAACTGGCGCATTATCCATGCCACTACCACCACCGCAGTCAGATTGTGCTAAATAATCATAGGCATCTTTTGCTTTAACAATACCAAAACCGTATGAGGTATCCCGCCCTTGTGCGCCACGATCTTGCGCAGTGGTATTTAAAGCATCACGAATTTGTTGATTACTACAGTTTGGAAAGTGACTCCAGACTAATGCAGCTACACCAGATACATGCGGTGTTGCCATGGAAGTACCACTTATACTCTTATACCCGCCATTATTCCATGTTGAGTTAGTACCAACGCCTGGCGCTGCAATTTCAACCTGTGAATTATATTGTGAGAACGATGCCTTATTACCATTTCTATCAACTGCCGCCACAGATATAACCGCATCATAAGATGCAGGGTAACTTAACGAGCTATTCGCATCATTACCTGCAGCTGCAATATGCAACATACCTTGCGAATAGCTATTAGCAAAAGCTTGGCGCTCAGCATTAGATGATTGAGGCCCCCCCAAACTCATACTGGTCACTGTTGCCCCAGCGGCTTGACATTGACTGATAGCTGCAACAAGGTCAGAACCATATGCCCATCTTCCTTGGTCGTTAAATACCTTAACAATGTGTAAACCCAATTGGCCCGAAGAATTAACCCCAACAACACCCTGACCATTTCCACCTAACGCTGCAATAGTACCCGCAACATGTGTACCATGGCCGTTACCATCGTTATACCAATTACCTGTATCATTAGCGCCATAACCATCACTGCCAGTGACGCCTGTATTTGGTAAGTCAGGATGATTTAGTGTGTAGCCAGTATCCATAATACATACTTTTTGACTGCCAGTTAGGTTATCTGAAAGTTGTTGAGCTTGAACCATAGTAATACCATATGGGGTGCTTTCGGCCATTAAATAACGCTTTGGATCCACTTCTATACTGGCTACATCGCTACTTTGTAATAAACGAGCTTTTTGATCCGCCGTTAAAACCACCGCCATTGCGTTAATATCAGGCAAGCTTTGTAGTACTTCAACATTAGCTTGAGTAGCAACATCGCTCATCAAGCTTACTTTAATATTATTAATCTGCGCTTTACTTTGAGCAAACGCAGTATGTAGAGCAGTCGTTTGCTCAGATAAATGCACAATAAAACGCTCTGACTCTACTTGCTCAGCGATTGCAGAACCAGCTGTTGATAACAAAATAGCACTCGCTAATGCCGTTATTTTGAATGTTGGGGTTTTCGACGCTTTCATTTAAAAATCCTTGGATGTTAGTTTAAAGAGAATTGAATTAACAAATAATTCACATCAATTTAATAAAAACACCTAAAGACAACGCTGTCAATAAACCGAGTACAGTTGTTTACCCATAGAAAGTAGAGCAATTAATCTATTGTAATTAAAGAAAATATTTTTAATTAGATGGCTATACAGTAACTAAACCACATGCCTTTGATTTACTTGAGTTCAATGATTTTTGTAAAATAAATGTTACAGGTAATTTTATATCATATTGTTCTAAAAAAACAAAAAAAGGAACAAATAAATCTAAAGTAATTAAAAATTACCGTATTTTTTACTCAGTTGAATGTAAAAAACTCCTAAATAGTTTACAACAATTTTAAATTATCAATATATTTCAATGACTTAATCTTGGAATGAATATTGTAACACTAGGGTTACTAGTCACTAAATAAATATAATAGACGTTATGGGAGGAATCATGAATCGCTTCAAATTAACTATGTCATTAGTATGCTGTATAATTTCACTCGCTTGCACAATACAAGTCAGTGCGGCCACCAGCACAATTATGATCAGCAGCGTTTCTCCTCAACCGACATTACAACAGACTATAATTCATAAACTGCGCAGCAATCCAAACCTACACCTCTCGCAACTACAAGTGCACGTTAATGGCAACAAAGTAGCCCTGTACGGTATAACCGAAACCGGCTTTGAACGCGCACTGGCACAAAAGTTTTTAGAAAATACCCAAGGTGTGGCAATTATTGAAAATAAAATGCAGGTTAAAGTAGCTAGATAGAAGATTAAAAATTGATTTGCAAGGCTCTACTATTTAAAGACAAGATAAGCATTACTGTGCTTGCTCAACATATAAAAACATCACCAACACACCGCAATGCACAATAAGGTATTTAATAGAAATAGAACTGCTTTGTTGTGTTATCGCTAGTGCAATTAAACTCACTGCTGAGTTTAATTGGCAATTTTATGCGTTTAACACAAATGTGAGAAACACTAATCTACAGATGAATTTTTATGATTTACTCAACTGCTTTAATTTTAACGATACCAAACTTAATGAGGCCAAAATATCCGATCTCGGCAGCTACCACTACAGGCAGAACTATTTTTAACCAATAGTTTGGTGAACCGTAAAACATCGCCAGTATAGTCACTGCAATAGATGAAATAATTAGGGCTGCAATACCGCCACTAACCTTATCAATTCGCACTGGCTCCTTACAATTTGAGCACTTTACTTTCAAGGGATTCATGGTGTTTAAAACTGCCATAAAAGAAATACTGGCACTACAATTATTACACTTACTCATTACTAACTCTCAGTTGGTTTAATAAAGAAATCTTTGGCATCGCTAAAATACAAAGCCCATGCAGCGAACAATGGATATATAGCTTTATTTATAATATTTGAAAATGAAAAAACAGCGTTACTTTCTAATGAAACGATAAGTGAATCACCCGCATATAAAAATACGTAAAGAAAAACTACAGAGAAAAACAAATGTAATCCTTTTGAATTTCTTTTAAATATTTGCCACATAGCAATTATTTGGATCGTAACAGCAATTGACCAAATAACTAAACTGATAATACCTAAAGTTGGGTCATCAGAAATAAACACCAGTAAAGCTGATGCGATAAAAGGCCAAAGACCATAACAAAAGAAACAAAGGATAACTGTTCCATAAACCATGATTTCTTTCATCCAGATACCTTAATTCCCTTTAAAATATATTGCCGCGCGCAACAGCGAACAAATCTACGCAGAGGAGTGATTGTCTAGCCCAAATGACATAGTTAACTAACTCATTGTATACAATTTAATAATGCCTAAGTAAGTTATATTAAACCACTCAACTTATAGCACTTATACATTATTTAAAAGCTAACGAGTATTTAGAATTACTCTTTCTATTCAAACATCAAAAAAGAACTAACTTTATTTACATTCAATCACTTAATCAAGCATTAATAGTAAATCGTAATTAGATAACTGTTTATCTAATTTGCAGATACGCAAAGTTACTAATGACCATAAAGCTCAAAATTCATTTTGGCAATAATAGTGACTTACAAATCCCAGCTAAACGCATACTTATGGTTTAGCTGGGATTTATCTGTAATAAAATTAGAAATTGCGTATTTCTACCGTTGAATTATTAAACTCAAATTTATTAATTTTGCCGCATTGAGCAACATGATTAGTACTAGCATAAGGGGGGTTTGCTTGCGCGATATTGCCCTCCCAGCCCTGACCATTTTTAATAAACGCTTTTACCTCAAACCATCCATTAACCGCTTTGCTGCAATCCATATCAACATCAAGCAGCCAATAATGTTCACCCCAAATATTCAGTGGTGTAACACCAAAGCCATCATTAGCAACGGTTTTTTCTGCTCCCCAAGTTGCTGGCCAAATATTAGTTGTCCAATCGGTTGCGGTCCCTTGCGCCTCACTACTTTGGCCCGTTTCAATACCATACCAATCTAGGTAATTATCGTTTGCTTTCCAAGGACTGGTAGTGGCACTTTGCAAATTATTATGGCGAATTGGCATAGCACATTCAAAGTTGCTTGTTTGGCAGTTACGCCCAAGGTTTGTGTTTGCATAAACATGGTCAATCCCGCCGCGAATAAACATATCTTGGCCAGTTTGCGTTTGTGCGTTAATAAATATCACAGTTCGCTGCCAATCACTCTGAGGATCAGGGGCTGAGTTAGTGTTTAACTTGGCATTTTTATGAATAGCCATTGCATCCCACGCGGCTACATTTAAGTTTATAGTGCCATTTGCATTAACAGTAATAACTTCACCAGTACAACTTGTTGCATCATTAGTCAGCGCTCCTTTGAGCACGTTACAGTATTGCCCTGGAGCCATATCTGTTTGCACGGTGGTATTGAGTGTTGAGCCTTCTTTATTAATGGCAACATGCCCTGAACTTCCTCTACCAAAGGCTATTTGATTGTTAGTATTATCCCACCAATTGGTTGTTGCCCAGTTATCAGCCGTATTATTTCTAAAATCTACGCCACCTGCAATGTATGCCCAACGATGCTCACATTGCCAATTACTCGCAAAGCATTCTAAATTACCGTTGTTATGCACAGGTACGCTTGGACCACCAGCATCTGTGTCACCATGATAGTCGTAACTAGACATTACTTTTGGATAACCATACGGGTAAGCCAACATAAATACGTTTGCTAAGTCGTACAAGCGGCCATCTTCAAAGGTAATTACATTACCGGCACCACCATGACCGCGTTGATTATCATGATTATCTACAAATACTACAGCTGATGCACTTGGCATAAACCCCCACCCTTCACCAAAATTACTTAACCATGCGAGCGAGCCATTTCTAAAGGTATTGCCAAGTTCAGTGCTGTATTTAAACTCCGTAACTAAACCTGACGCTAAATACTCAGAGGCACCAACAGCCTCGCCACCTTGATCAATTACTTCTTGAAAGACCACTGGCGAGCCATTCACTTTCGCCATTAAACTTTGAATATCACTGGCTGCAACATGTTTAGAGGCATCAAACCGAAACCCCTTAACACCAATGGCTTGTAATTCATTAATGTAAGCCGCTAATGTGTTTTGGACATACGTTGCAGCGGTATCTAAATCTGCGAGTCCAACTAACTCACAGTTTTGTACTCGGTAACGATCGTTGCCGTAGTCAGAGCCATTAATGGTGCAACTGGTGTGAAAGTCTTGTGGGCTATAAATTGGGTATTGTTTATTACCATAGGTATTACCAGCGGTACCTGTACCACTGCCTGCAGCCATATGATTGATTAAAGTATCTACATAAATATCAACGCCAGCGGCATTACAGCGATTAACCATATCAATAAACTGCTCGCGGTTACCGCCTCGGCTTTGCAATAGGTAACTGACAGGTTGATAACGCGTCCACCATTGGCTGCCTTGTATATGTTCATTAGGCGGCGATACCTGTACCGCAGCATAGCCTTTAGGTCCTAGGTATTGTTCACATTCGAGGGCTACATCTTGCCAGTTCCATTCAAATAGATGGACGAATGTTGTTGGTGTTGCATTTGCAATCGACGTAGCACTTAGGGCAATGCTTAGCCCAATAGTGGTTACTATTTTTTTAATTTTCATTGTGTGTTCCGTTGTATTGTCAAGTAATAGGCATTCTATATTTACAAAGAATTAACAATAGAGAGGTTCTCACAAAATGAAAATTGAATACGTATGCAATCAAAAATTCAAAAACACCATCGATTATGGATGCTTAGCCAAATGCAGTGGTACGAGTATATCGCTAACTTATTCTTTGTGTGTGTTGGAGTGTTTATTAACGGGCAGTACAGAGCAGTAAAAACTAGTATACGGTTTTTATACTAATCTTGAAATTTGGGGTTAGCTTTTTCAGACTGCAGTTTGCTCTACAAAGTGATTATTTATGTTGCGCGTTTTTGCGATTTTGGCATTCATTAAGAACCTGCAGCTTTTGTGCAGGACTTGCACTGTGCCACGCGAGAATTTCATCAAGGGTTCTAAAGCAACCGATACAGGTATCGTTTTTATCCAAACAACAATGCCGAATACATGGGCTACTTGGTTCTTCATTGCTCACTTTAATGTTATTCATTAATTTTACCTTCGACTTTACTTATTAGACACTAGCCTTAGTTTTAGCTCGTGTCTAATAAGTGCAGTAGATAATCGGCTAGCGATAACTAAACTATGACCACTGCCTTTTACTTGTTTTGATGCTTCGCCATAAATGGTTGCAGTCTTTCAAGCAGTAGGCCTTGTTTTAACTGCCCTTCTTGCATACCTAACTGCGCACCTATTTGCATCAATTCTGGTGATTTAGCTAGAAACTTTTGCCCTGTGGGTGTTTCATAAAAGGCGGTTAACTCATTGATTTCTTTGTCAGTGAAATTCTCTGAGTAGACTTCAACCAATTCAGCTAAAATTGCTTGCTGATCAAAATCATACTTAAACCAATCTCGGTAAATATTTTTCAGCTCTTCTTTCGCCGCTGCATCCAATTTTAACTGTGCCGCCATTTGCTCAATAACCGGCAACATAGCTTCAAAACCACCGGTCATCTGCTTATCCATGTCCATTACTGAGAACATTCTTTCAACTGGGCTGGTTGCTTGCTCTTCTGCATAACTGAGGTTGGTTAATATTAATAGTGAAAACGCACATATTGATAGGAGTTTTTTCATTGTAATTTCCTTATACAGGGATAAATAAACATGCACTTATCTTACTCTTATTGTTGCTGTCTATCAGTAGAAAACTTAATACTGGTAAATATGCGCAAATCAACAACTGTATTACCAGCTGTAAATTTGTGTAAATTAGCACTATCAACAGGTAAATATTACCTGTTGATATAATAAGCCTAGAACCATTTATTGTTCTGAGTGCTGGCGCTTTTCAGTGATCATCGCATCGAGTTTTTCACCGCCTTTAATACCAAAATCAAGGGTGCGAATTGGGAATGGAATACTAATATCAGCGTCACTTAGCGCTTGTTTGACTGCCACAATTGCTTTATGGCGTACGCTCATAAAGTCTGCCTCGCCGGGGTATTTTATCCAAAACCACACCAGTAAGTTGACACTACTGTCGCCAAACCCTTCAGCATAAACAGCGGTTTCGTCTTGTTTAATTACAAAATCAAATTCATTGATTTTTTTAACTATCACCTCAGCTGCCAGCTCTGGGTCATCACCATATGAAATGCCCACCGGCACTTCAATGCGGCGTACACCTAAGGTACTGTAATTACGTAATACATTACGAAAAAGTATTTTGTTAGGCACTAAAATCAATTGCCCATAAAAGTTTTCGATGAGCGTGTTGCGCAAATTTATTGAGCGCACATTGCCAAACACATCATCGGTTTTTATAACATCGCCTGTTTTAAACGGTTTGCGAATACCCATAGCAATACCAGCGATTAGGTTCTCTGTCATATCTTGAAAGGCAAAACCAATTGCTAGACCAACAATCCCAGCACCAGCCAGTAATGACGTTACAGTGCCTTTTAGCCCTATAAAATCGAGGGCAACAAATAACCCAACACACAGTACTATCATCTTGAATATCGATGCCATTAAGTCTGCAATTTGTTGGGAGTCTAACGAGCGGCGTAAAACATTGCGCATCATCGAACCTAAAAAACGCGCGAGAATTGAGAAAACAATGGCGATGATCACCGCCACTATAAAATTAGGTATATGACTTATTACGACATCAAACCAGCCACCGAGTTTTTCTTCAATAAGTTTTTCGGCATCGCTGATAGAAGGTATTTTTAGCATTGCTTAACCTTGATTATTTTATAAATAGTGTCAGGTTATTGCAAAATAAGCGCCAAAACTAAAAAGCCATGCATTGCATGGCTTTTAAACAGATTAATAACTAGTTTTGTTCATCTCTTAGAAATACTGGCTCCAGCTCTTTTTGGGTCGCTTCGCTACTGTAGTAGTAACCATCAACAGTAAACTTTTTTAAATCGCTTAACTGGGTAACTTTATTCTCAATAATGTAGCGAGCCATCAAGCCGCGAGCTTTTTTAGCATAAAAGCTGATAATTTTATATTGGCCGTTTTTACAGTCTTTAAAGTGTGGAGTAATGATTTGCGCGTTTAAGGCTTTTTTATCAACCGCTTTAAAATACTCGTTTGATGCTAAATTTACTAGATATTGGCTATCTTGCTCAGCGAGTACGCTATTTAGTTTATCAGCAATAATACTGCCCCAAAATTCATAGAGGTTTTTACCACGGCTGTTATCAAGCTTAGTGCCCATTTCTAAGCGATACGCTTGCATTAAATCAAGTGGTTTTAATAACCCGTAAAGGCCTGACAAAATACGTAGATGACTTTGCGCGTAATCAAGTTGCCCGGCAGTTAAGCTGTTTGCATCTAAACCACCATATACATCGCCATTAAAAGCCATCACGGCTTGTTTAGCGTTGTCGGTAGTAAACGGTTGCGACCATTCACTAAAGCGCGCAGCATTAAGGCCTGCAAGCTTATCGCTAATTTTCATTAAACTGCCAATTTGTGCCGGCGTTAATTCGCGGCACACCGTCATCAACTCTTCGCTGTGCTCAAGTAACTCAGGTTGCGTGAATTTATCAGTGCTTGCTTGGCTCTCGAAATCTAAATTTTTTGCAGGTGAAATAACAGTGATCATAGTTAGCTATTGACTTGGAAATTATTTAATGTCAATTTCAACATTAAATGAAACGAAAAGCACGTTTTGTTTATATCAATTAGTTAGAATTGATTGGTATGATACCTACCTTATTAGCACAGCAAATTATGCTATGCACCTTCGTTCTTCACTGATACGGACATAAGACCTATTAAGCGCTGTCACAGTGCTGCAGTATAAGGTAGTTACAGTAGATTTTCTTTTAACTTGCTTGGAATGAGGAAAGCAAATGACTTCAGCTCTACAAAGGCTCAAACAACATTCATCTATCGTGGCCGACACTGGTGATATTGAAGCGATTAAAAAACACCAACCGGAAGATGCAACAACTAACCCTTCATTGCTATTAAAAGCCAGTGAAATTGAAGCCTATAAGCCGTATTTAGATAAAGCGTGGAGTTATGCTAAAGAAACCGAGCAAGACGCTGCTAAACAATTAGAACTAGCCTGTGACTACTTTGCTGTATTACTAGGTAAAGAGATCAGTGACATTGTGCCGGGTTATATTTCAACCGAAGTTGATGCACGTTTATCATTTGATACTAAAGCAACAATTGCTAAAGCACACACATTACTAAGCCTTTATGAAAAAGAAGGTGTGAGCAAAGATAAAATCTTAATCAAAGTTGCCTCAACGTGGGAAGGTATTAAAGCCGCAGAGCAACTTGAAAAAGAAGGTACTAAGTGTAACTTAACGCTGCTATTTAGTGATGCTCAAGCCCGTGCTTGTGCAGATGCTAACGTATTTTTGATTTCACCATTTGTTGGCCGTATTTTAGATTGGCACGTTGCTAACGGCTTAGAAAAACCAACCGATCCATTACAAGATCCAGGCGTGCAATCAGTACGCAGTATTTTTGAATTTTATAAGCGTCATGATTATAAAACGGTTGTTATGGGCGCAAGTTTCCGTAACACCGGTGAAATCATCGCACTAACTGGTTGCGATAAACTAACCATCAGTCCTAACCTTTTAGAAGAGCTAGGCAACCTTGAAGGTGCACAAGAGTATTTACTTGACAGTGATATTACTAAAGAGCCTAAACCTGCACCACTAACTGAAGCTCAGTTCCGTTGGTTACATAATCAAGATGCCATGGCGACAGAAAAACTAGCTGAAGGTATTCGTTCTTTTGCTGATGCACAAGAGCAACTAGAAGCGCGTTTTAAAGCAATGTAATCGCTTTTATCGTTTAAATTAAACGTCGCATTTGCGGCGTTTTTTTATGCCTGAAAATAATCTCTATTCATTAATTTATCACTTACCTGTAACATAAATGTCACTTTTTTATTCTATTTTAGTGTGGCCTGTGGTATAGGTATTTTCGAGGTTCAAAAAATTCAATAGGAGAAGTTCATGGATAGCCTAGACGATATTTTAGAGATATTAGAAGGTCCTGATACAACAAGAAAGACCTCTCAGAAAAATAAAAAGAGAAAATGGCGCGAAATCGAAGCTTTAAAAGACAAGCAACGTTTACGTAAAGAACTACAGGAACTAGACTTTTTTACAGACAATATTGCGATTGATGAATTAGATTTTTAATTTCGCAATAGCTACTAACCAACTAAAAGGCCCTTACCGATAAAGTAAGGGCCTTTGTTTATATCAGTTAACGTATATTCTGCGCAGGATAACCCCCGCCTACATCCGTAGCAGCGATTTTACATCGCGACAAGCTTAACATTCTGCGCGGGATAAACTCGCACCTACAATTCCTAAACTTGCCAATCGATCGCTGTTTGCCCTTGCTGTGTTAAAAAATGATTGGTTGCGGAAAAATGCTGGCAACCAAAAAAGCCACGATGCGCAGACAACGGCGATGGGTGCGGGCCATTTAAAATATGATGACGCGTACTATCAATGCCTTTACCTTTCTTTTGTGCGTGAGCACCCCATAAAATAAATACCACACCTTCACAGTGTTGATTAATATGAGCAATAACCTTATCGGTAAACTGCTCCCAACCTAAGTGTTTATGGGAATGGGCTTGGCCTTGCTCAACAGTCAGTACGGTATTAAGTAAAAACACCCCTTGCTCTGCCCAGCGTTGTAAATAACCGTGCGTAGGCACGCGAAAACCATCGATATCTGTAGCCAGCTCTTTATAGATATTTTTTAATGAGGGGGGAAGTTTACCAACCTCTGGTAATACCGAAAAACACAAACCATGTGCTTGTCCTTCGCCGTGGTAAGGATCTTGTCCTAAAATAACCACTTTTATATTACTTAACGGTGTTGCATCAAATGCACTAAATACATACTGCTCTGGCGGATATACAGCAATACCTTCGCTGCGCTTTTGAGCAACTGTATCCAACGTCTGCTGCATATAAGTTTTTGCACATTCGGTTTTTAAAAAGTCTTGCCAATCACTCATTGTGCCTCCTTAATTGCAACGCGTGAATCATCTATTTTAGTACACATATCAGCAAGACCATCCAACATACGCGTGGTAAAACGGTGTAGTAAATCAGCATTGACGCTAATAAACTGGTGGTGCTTTACCGCGGGTACTTCGGGCCATTGTGTCCAATCAATCACAGTTTGCTGCGCTTGTGACTTCTCATTAGGCAATATAATTATCTCTGGTTTTGCCACGATCACATTTTCAATACTTATCAGAGGGTAATCAGTTCGGCTGCTAGCAAATACATTACGACCTTGGCAAATTTCGATTAACTGATTGATCCAGGTATTTTTACCCACCGTCATCATCGGTTCTGCCCATAGCTGGTAAAATACCGCGACCTTACTTTTACCTTGCTGCTTGGCTTTGATTACAGCAATTTTCTGCTCAAATTCAAGTGCGGCTTGCTCGGCTGATTGCTCACGTCCAGTAAGCTCACCTAAACGGCGCAGTTCATTGGGCACTTTATCTACTTCACTGGCGTCACTGTAAATTATATCAATGCCAAAACTTTTAATACGTGCTAAATCCTCAGTTTTGCTACCCGTTTTCCATGCTAAAACTAAATCAGGTTTGAGGGCCAGTAGCTTTTCTATTTGAATACCTTGGTGACCACCGATACGTGGGATATCATTTGCCGCAGCAGGGAAATCAGCATATTCCACGGTTCCCACGATTTGCTCACCAGCGCCGATGGTATACAGGTTTTCAACAATATGCGGGGCCAAGGCGATAATTCTTAATTGCTGCTTGTTAGGATCAGCCACGAGCTTAAAACAGCACAGAGCCAGCGATAAAACGAGTACAAGCCTAAGCGTAGCCATTAATAATCAAATCCTATTTGCGCTTTAACACCAGCATCAAATGCATGCTTAACATTGCGCACTTCACTAACAGTATCAGCTAAGTCAGTTAACTTGCGATGCGCACCACGGCCAGTAATAATTAAAGATTGCATTGGCGGACGATTAGCGATCACTTCGAGTGCTTCGTCTAAATCAATGTAGCCGTAGGTGATCATATAAGTAATTTCATCAAGTAATACTAAATTAATTGATTCGTCAGCCAACATACGTTTTGCTTCTTGCCAAGTCGCTTGCGCCGCTGCGGTATCTGATTCTTTATTTTGCGTCTCCCAGGTAAAACCTGTGTTCATAATGGCAAATTCAACCCCTGCGCCTTGCAATACATTACGCTCACCACACGGCCAAGTACCTTTAATAAACTGGCACACAGCAGCTTTCATGCCATGGCCTACACAACGTGTTACCGTGCCAAACCCTGAGGTTGATTTACCTTTACCGTTACCGGTGATCACCTGAAAAACGCCTTTCTCAGTTTGTGCTGCGGCTATACGCTCATCAACTTTATCTTTTACTTTTTGTTGGCGTTGTTGGTGCTTGTCGTTATGTGTGTCGCTCATGATTAACTCCTTCCCAGTTTTGGTAAATTTGCGTTATTTTGTCTAAATCTAAATGTTCTTTACACATCGTGGCTAAGCGCGTTAATTGCTGCTCGCGATGTGTGTCTATATCTATTAATTGGGTAATACCACTATTTGGCAATACCCAATCCAGTATTAGTTGCGTAGCTGCACTGCTATCAAATAAGCCATGTAAGTAAGTACCTGCAATACAATCATCATCTGATATAAAACCATCTTGCACAACATGCTGTGGATGCTGAGTAAATTGTAAAAAAGGCTTTTTAAATGCTGGGCCTGCGCTACAACCAGCGTGTATTTCATAGCCTGCGGCTTTTGCTTGTTGACCGCCAAGATGGATCACACCAGCAGCTTGAGTTAGTACTTTATGCTGCCCTAAGTGAGTGGCAAAATCAGCAAGCCCTAAAGCTTTACAGTGTGTTTTACTTGATTCCACACCCTCAGGGTCATAAATATCTGTGCCGAGCATTTGCAAACCTCCGCAAATACCTAATAACTTACCGCCATAACGCAAGTGACGCTGAATCTGCTCGCCCCAGCCTTCATTGTTTAAAAAGGCTAAATCATTAATAACATTTTTACTGCCAGGAATGATGATCAGATCAACGTGTGGAATTGCTTGAGTATGGCGAATGTAATTAATGTCAATTTGCGGGTTTAAACGCAGCGCATCAAAATCAGTGTGGTTACTAATATGAGGAAGTAGCAATACTGCGATTTTTATTTTTGCTTGGCTTACTTGATTATCTATCGCTACCGCGTCTTCAGCATCGAGGGCGAGATCATGTAAATACGGCAACACCCCTAAAACTGGTTTACCGGTGTACTCTTCAAGCCAATCAAGGCCACCTTGCAATAAGCCTATATCGCCACGAAAACGGTTGATCACAAAGCCTTTTACTCGTGCTTGTTCTGACTCGCTTAATAGCGCAAGAGTACCGACCAAATGCGCAAACACACCGCCTTTATCTATATCTGCAATAATGATCACGGGGCAATCAACCGCTTCGGCGTAACCCATATTAGCAATATCACCCGCACGTAGATTAATTTCAGCCGGGCTGCCCGCCCCTTCAACTACCAGTAGCTCAAACTCTTCGCTTAAACGCTGTTGCGAAGCCAGTACCGCATCCATCGCGACTTTTTTATAATCATGATAAGCACCTGCTTCCATATTACTAATGGCTTTACCGTGAATTATCACTTGAGCGCCAGTATCACTATTGGGCTTGAGTAAAATGGGGTTAAAATCAACCCGTGGCGCCACTTTAGCTGCAATCGCTTGAAGTGCTTGCGCACGACCTATTTCGCCGCCATCTTCTGTTACAGCGCTGTTTAAGGCCATATTTTGCGGTTTGAATGGAGCAACTTTGATCCCGCGTTCAACAAATACCCGGCACAATGCTGCAACTAAAGTACTTTTCCCTGCATCAGAAGTCGTACCTTGTACCATTAATGTTTTCATCATGACTGCCCTTTCAGTGTTAAGGCAAGACCTGCCATTATAAATTCAACTCGCGCAGCTTTTGCGGCAATGGCTTGATGTAACCAGCCTGATTCATCTACAAACCGGCGGCTTAGCTCGCCCAGAGGCACAATGCCGTGGCCAACTTCGTTACTGACAAAAATCACTTGCCCCGGTAAATTTTCAAGGGTATTTAGTAGTGCTGATTTCTGTTCATCCCAACAATCACTTGTGGCGTGACATAAACAGTTACTTAACCATAAGGTTAAGCAATCAACTAAAATACAGTTATCTTTGCTGCTGTGTGTTTGTAACGCCTCAGCCAATGCAATTGGCTCCTCAACTAACGGCCAATCGACAGGGCGCTGTTGTTGATGATGGACTATACGATCTTGCATTTCAGTATCGTGGCCTTGCGCCGTTGCGAGGTAAATAACGCTTTTATTGCTTTGCTGTGCAAGCTGTTCAGCAAAGCGGCTTTTTCCACTGCGTGCGCCGCCTAAAATAAATGTGTGGTTAGCGTTCATAATATACTCACGAAAGTTAAGTAAATGGCAATTTCACTTAGCTGCTGCGCCGCACCTAAACAATCGCCAGTGTAACCACCTAACTGCTGTTTAAACCAGCGGATCAAAATGACTCTTAGGATCAGTAATACTGCGATAAGAATCAATACGGTTTGCCATAACAATACACCAACAGCAATCAAGCTAACCAGTAAAGTAGCGGCGGTTACAAGTAACGTAACTAAACTAGTGACCGATAGGTGCATAGCAAGCGGCTTTACTTTTGAAGTCGCATCCTCACTTACATACTCCATCCCCATAATTAAACTGGTTGCCACTACTCGGCTTACACATTGCCCGATAACAACTGCACTCAATACAGTAATCAATGACTCACTAAGAAAGAGTAGGCTTTGAAATTTAACCAGCAGCATAATAAGTAATGCCGCTGCACCATAAGTACCAAGACGACTATCTTTCATAATGGCAAGCTTTTGCGACACCTGCCAACCACCGCCAAAACCATCCCATACATCGGCCCAGCCATCTTCATGAAATGCGCCTGTTAATAACAACCCGGCCGCCATCATTAGTAATACACTTATTGATGCTGGTAACAGTAATTGAAAAACGCCGTAGCTGAGTGCTAATAATCCACCAAGCAGTAAACCCACTAAAGCAAAATAGCGACTTGCTTGATTTAAATGAGCACCGCTTACATTAAAGCGCAACTGCACTGGTAGCCGGGTTAAAAAGCTAATTGCTAATAACAGTAACTGCCATTGCGTTACTTTATTTGCCTCTGGGTTAGGCATTAACTGACAACCTGCTTAACACCAGCATCAGCAAAACTAGCCATCTGATTATAAAAACCAAGTGCGGCTTGCAATAATGGTAAACTTAACGCAGCGCCAGTGCCTTCACCCAAGCGTAAATCAAGTTGCAGCAGTGGCTTAACATCGAGTGCGTTTAACATCAGTCGATGGCCTTGCTCATTTGAGCAATGTGCAAAAATTAAATAATCTTTCACTGCTGGGTTAATATTAATTGCGGCCATTGCCGCAGCACTACAAATAAAGCCATCAACTACTACAGCCATGCCTTGCTCAGCCGCAGCCAACATAGCTCCCGTAATATGCACAATTTCAAAGCCACCTAACGCTGCAAGTAGTGAAATAGGATCTGCTAAATGTAACTGATGCAATACCAGCGCTTGCTCTACAACTGTTATTTTACGCGTAACAATATCATCACTAACACCCGTGCCTTTGCCAACACACTGCTGTGCAGGTAAATTCAGCATAGCTGCCATAATCGCTGCTGCACTGGTGGTATTACCTATACCCATTTCGCCAAAGGCAATTGTATTACAACCACTATGACTGAGATGCTGCATCAGCTGTTTAGCATTATTAAAGCCTTGCTGTACCTGCGCGGTATTCATTGCCATGTCTGTATTAAGTGGCTTTGTTATACTTCCTAGACGGCAATTATGGACACTTGGCGCTGTGACTGGATGCAAAATACCACAATCAATCACTTCTAATTGCCAACCTAACTGTTGGCAAAAGACATTAATAGCGGCACCACCGCTGACAAAATTAGCTACCATTTGTGAGGTGACATCACTGGGCGCTATCGATACCCCTTGTGCAGCAACACCATGATCTCCTGCAAATACCAGCAAAGTAGGCTTATTGATTGCAGGTGCAAAGGTTTTAAAAGCATCTTCGCTTGCCACTTTTTGGCTAAACAAAGTAACCAGTTGTATTGCACATTGTTCTAACTGTCCAAGTGCACCAAGCGGTTTAGTTTTTTGGTTAATCTTATCAATGATGAGGTGACCAAATTGATTAGTTACTGTGGGTATATTAAACATCTGACTAACTCTCTCGCTTGCGAAAATAAAGTAACGATAAAAAGAAAATACTGCCTATTGCAGAAGTAATAACACCGATTGGCAATTCTTGATTTGCAAGTAAAACACGCGATAGCACATCAACCCACACCATAAATATACCGCCAACTAAAGCCGTCATGATCAAACCAGTAATAGTGCCTTGCGACACAAAAAACCGTACTATATGCGGGATCATCAAACCAACAAAACCAATACCACCACACATCGCCACTAACACTGCAGTGATCAATGAGCTCAATACCAACATTAATAACCGAAACCGCTGTACCGGTATTCCTAAAGTTGCAGCACTTTCATCACCTAGTAACATTGCATTTAGTTGCCGACGAAAACCCATCATCAGCACTGTGCAACTAATAATAACTAAAGCGGGTAACCATAACGTTGACCATTGTGCGCGAGCAAAGCTGCCTAGCGTCCAAAATAAAATAGCCGTGATCGCCTGTGGATCACTAAAATACAAAAGTAAGCTGGTAAAGGCACTGAATAAAAAGGATAAAGCGACCCCAGCCAAGAGCATGCTTTCAACTTGTCCGCGACCTGCTCGTCCGGCAATAAAAACCAGTAATAACATAGTCAATAAACTACCAACAAATGCCGCGGCCGACATTGTTATTCCCGCGCTGACTCCTGTTAGTGTCATAAAACATACCACACCAAATGAGGCTCCCGATGAAATACCAAATAAGTAAGGATCGGCTAACGGGTTACGGGTTACGGTTTGTAAAATTAAACCAGCGATAGCTAGACCAGAGCCAGCTAAAAACGCCAACAATGTTCGTGGCATTCGCAGTTGCCATATGATCCGCGCTATAAAGGAGTCATCTCCCTGACCTATAATACTGTGGTATACATCAATAAATTTACTGGCCGCAGCACCAAAGCTAAGTGCTATAAAAATGCTCGACAAGGCAAAGAATAACGCCACGCTGACTGCAAAATAATTATTTTTTTGCATCAACGCCACCACCTTGATAACCGTAAAAATAGGTAATACGCGGAATGACCTTATTTAATTGTTTACTCTGTGGATGCGCCGAGACTTCGGCACAGACACCAAATACTTCGCTAAGCATTTCTTCCGTGATGACGTATTCTGGGCTACCCGTTGCAACTAACTTACCTTGCTTTATCACCAGTAGTTCATCACACATACTTGCTGCAAGATTAAGATCATGGAACGACGCTAATACCGTTACATTTAGCGATTTAGTCAACTCCATTAATTGAATTTGATATTTAATATCTAAGTGGCTGGTAGGCTCGTCCATAATTAATAATTGAGGGCTTTGTACAATTGAACGTGCTATCAATGCGCGTTGCTTCTCGCCACCGGAAAGGGAATCAAACGATTGCTGTAAATGATGGCTCAAGCCAACTTGCTCAATCGCCTGAAAAATAATTTGTTGATCATTTTTAGTTGTCGAACTAAATAAGCTTTTATGCGGCGTAAGGCCAAGACTCACTACATCATAAAGCGATAGATTAAATTGCGAAGGTGTTTCTTGCAGCACCACAGCAACCTGCTTGGCATATTCATCCGCACTTAGCTGCCAAATATTTTTCCCTGCAAATATAACCTCACCGCACACTGGTTTAGTGTAACGGTATAAACAACGCAATAAACTTGATTTACCTGCGCCATTAGGCCCTAACAAACCGATAAACTGGCCTGGTTTTATTGCAAAATTAATATCGTGCAAAATAGCGGTATTTGCCACCGACCACGATAAATTAGTTACTTCAAGTAAAGGGGGATCAATTACTGCTGGTATTTGCAATGTGTTATCTCTCTAGCAATAGCTAAACCCAATACACTACAAACCATTATGATCATGGTGATAATAGAAGAGTTAGCCCGCTCAATAGGTAATAAATTAACGTATTTTGTATCTGACTTATCGCGCTTGCGACTTACAGTTGCGGGAACAGTTGAGGAGTTACACCTCATTCCAAAATACATAAGGCTCTATTATGGGCGGGTGAGTAAATATTTCAATTAATATCTTTCTAGACGGCTAAAAATAGTCTTTTAAAACACAATTCTGGGCCATGCTTTATCGCTATCATCTATGTAAATATCAATACAAATAAGCTTCCCATAACCGATTGAAAATATGTTTTGCTGATTCGACTCTTTTGGTAACTGACAAATAATACCTAATAGTTGCTTGATCACTCCGGCATGCGTTAAAACTAATTGTGCTTGAGTGTGATTACTTGCAATATCAATTAGTAACGTTTGCCACCACGTTGCTATTCGCTGATAAAAATCTCTCATACTTTCGCCATGAGGGGGGGTTACTTGCCAAGGGCTTTGCCAAAAATCGCCAAGACCAGGAGAATCCGTCTGTTGCCACAAATCATCATATTTACAGCCATCCCAATCGCCAAAATTAAACTCTCGGAGCTGATCAGTCAGAAAAAGTGGTATTTGCTGGGCATGGCTAAAAGATCTGGCAAATTCGCTACAACGTTTCAAAGTCGAACTTTGTACAAGCTCAATATTAGTTAGCTCATTGCACGCTTGATGTAATTGCGCACGGCCAAGTTCACTGAGTAAAAAATCTGTCTGTCCGGCCAAGACTCCTTGCTCAATCAATTCGCCATGGCGTAATAAGTAAACGCGACTAGAAAATGGCGGCATAAAACCCTCTTACATTAAAGAAAAGTACTTTTAACAATAGCATAATGGTCATCCTAAACGGATTAAGCGCACATCAAAATGTAGAACGGCATTAGCTCCTATTTTCCCACCATTCCCCTTGCGTCCCCACGCCAGCTATGCAGGAATTACAAATTCATAGCGAGAACCAACCGACATCAATAAAATACCTTCTCGTAATCCTTCGATTGCCTCATCTAAGGTAAATACTTCAGGCATTCCAGCTTTATAACTATCAGCTATTACGCTGCCATCAGCAAGCATAATACGCTGATTTATGACCACGGTATCTGTGTCAGTTACTCGCTCACCAGAGATCTCATCTATTACTTTATACATCAAACCAGAAGCACACAGTTGAGTATCAGCATGACGACTAAATTTAACTATGAAGCTTTCACTGTTTTTACGATTGAGTCCTGATGAACCTTTTGATTTAGTTGTTTTTTACGTACCATGAAGCTCCACCATTTGTATGATAAATATAATGATTTTATCACATAGGTAGAGGCCTGAACGCAAGTTTTATAGTGAGTTTGCGAGTTTTTCAAAACAATAAAATGATCTTAATGATTGGCGCTGTCTTTGCCCGCCAGCATAATCTCACTGCTAAATCACTTTCCTGCAAACGTAAAAAAGCCCGACTATTTCTAGTCGGGCTTTCTTTAATTAGATCCTGGCAATGTCCTACTTTCACATAGCAAATGCTACACTATCATCGGCGCTGTTTCGTTTCACTACTGAGTTCGGCATGGGGTCAGGTGGGTCCAAAACGCTATTATTACCAAGAAAATTCTTTTCAATTTTCTTATTTTAATTATTAAGTTTTAAGTCCTTCGACTAAATTTGGAGCCTGGCAATGTCCTACTTTCACATAGCAAATGCTACACTATCATCGGCGCTGTTTCGTTTCACTACTGAGTTCGGCATGGGGTCAGGTGGGTCCAAAACGCTATTGTTACCAAGCAA